>NZ_JBHXDQ010000052.1:0-67833 GCF_042725875.1 Streptomyces sp. NPDC127038
CCCCCTTCGTCGTACAACGGCGCGGACACCGTTCCCGTCGGCGGTGGTGCTGCCGACGGGAGGGAACGGCTACTTCGTGGTGCTCGGGTCGCGGCGCACCGACAGCAGTTCCTCGAGCTGTTCCTCGCGGGCCTGGGCGGCCACGAACAGGAGCTCGTCGCCCGCCTCCAGGGAGTCGTCCCGGGAAGGGGTCAGGACGCGGGTGCCGCGGATGATGGTCACCAGCGAGGTGTCCTCCGGCCAGGCGACGTCACCGACCGTGGTGCCGGCCAGGGCGGACTCCGGCGGCAGGGTCAGCTCGACGAGGTTGGCGTCGCCGTGGCTGAAGCGCAGCAGCCGCACCAGGTCGCCGACGCTCACGGCCTCCTCCACGAGCGCCGACATCAGGCGCGGGGTGGAGACGGCGACGTCCACGCCCCAGGACTCGTTGAACAGCCACTCGTTCTTCGGGTTGTTCACGCGGGCGACGACGCGCGGGACCCCGTACTCGGTCTTCGCGAGGAGCGAGACCACGAGGTTGACCTTGTCGTCACCGGTGGCCGCGATGACCACGTTGCAGCGCTGGAGCGCCGCCTCGTCCAGGGAGGTGATCTCACAGGCGTCGGCGAGCAGCCACTCCGCCTGGGGGACGCGCTCGACCGAGATGGCCGTCGGCGCCTTGTCGATCAGCAGGATCTCGTGGCCGTTCTCCAGCAGTTCGCCCGCGATCGAGCGGCCCACGGCACCGGCACCGGCAATGGCGACTCTCATCAGTGCCCCGCCCCTTCTTCAGGACCCTTGGCGAACGCCGCCTCGACCTTGTCCACCTCGTCGGTGCGCATCATCACGTGCACCAGGTCGCCCTCTTGCAGCACCGTCTGCGAGGTGGGCAGAACCGCCTCACCCAGCCGGGTGAGGAAGGCGACGCGTACGCCCGTCTCGTCCTGGAGGCGGCTGATCTTGTGGCCCACCCATGCGACGGAGGTGTGCACCTCGGCGAGCTGCACACCGCCCGTGGGGTCGCGCCACAGCGGCTCGGCGCCCGAGGGCAGCAGCCGGCGGAGCATCTGGTCGGCCGTCCAGCGGACGGTGGCGACGGTCGGGATGCCGAGTCGCTGGTAGACCTCGGCTCGGCGCGGGTCGTAGATGCGGGCGGCGACGTTCTCGATGCCGAACATCTCGCGGGCCACGCGGGCGGCGATGATGTTCGAGTTGTCACCGCTGGAGACCGCCGCGAACGCGCCGGCCTCCTCGATGCCCGCCTCGCGCAGGGTGTCCTGGTCGAAGCCGACTCCGGTGACACGGCGGCCGCCGAACCCGGAGCCCAGCCGCCTAAAGGCGGTGGGGTCCTGGTCGATCACGGCGACCGTGTGCCCCTGTTGCTCCAGGTTCTGGGCAAGAGCGGAACCCACTCTTCCGCAGCCCATGATGACGATGTGCACGACCGTCCTTCCGCATGAATGGTTACGGCTCAGGCTAAACAGGGTCTCAGACCGCCGCCCAAGCTACACACGCACGGTCGGCCGGGGGCATCGTTGCGCGGGTTCGCCTGTGCCTTTTTCGCGGAGCGTTCGGGGAACGGCGGTGAACGGCGCCCGGCGCGGGGGCGGCTCAGCGCCGTGTGATGCTGCGAACACTCGCGAGGGTCAGGATTCCGAGGCCGGCCAGGGTGACGGCCGCGCCGATGATCTCGGGGGTCAGGTGCATGGGTCCTCCAGGGCGGGCGGCGGGCGCGGTTTTGTCATATAGACACGCCGATCCCCGGGGCTGCGGAATCCGCAGCCGGAGCCCGCCCGGTTTTCACCCGGAGAGCAGATGACGGACCGAAGAGGGACCGCGGGTGGGCGACAGCCAGTTCGAACCCTTACGATTCCCTGTTGTGTCCAAACTGACCGACGTGCCCAAGCGGATCCTCATCGGGCGTGCACTGCGCAGCGACCGGCTGGGGGAAACGCTTCTGCCGAAGCGCATCGCCCTCCCCGTCTTCGCATCCGACCCGCTCTCCTCCGTGGCGTACGCGCCCGGAGAAGTACTGCTGGTTCTTTCCATCGCGGGCGTGTCGGCCTACCACTTCAGCCCCTGGATCGCGGTCGCGGTCGTCGTGCTGATGTTCACGGTGGTCGCCTCCTACCGCCAGAACGTGCACGCCTACCCGAGCGGCGGCGGCGACTACGAGGTCGCCACCACCAACCTCGGTCCGCGGGCCGGACTCACCGTCGCCAGCGCCCTGCTCGTCGACTACGTCCTCACCGTCGCCGTCTCCATCGCCTCCGGCATCGAGAACCTCGGTTCGGCGGTGCCCTTCGTGGTGGAGCACAAGGTCTTCTGCGCGGTGGCCGTCATCGTGCTGCTCACGCTGATGAACCTGCGCGGGGTCAAGGAGTCCGGAAAGCTCTTCGCGATCCCGACGTACGTGTTCGTCGCGGGCGTCTTCATCATGATCGCCTGGGGTGCGTTCCGCGGCCTCGTGCTCGGCGACACCATGCACGCGCCGACCGCCGACTACCACATCAAGGCCGAGCACCAGGGACTCGCGGGCTTCGCCCTCGTCTTCCTGCTGCTGCGCGCCTTCTCCTCCGGCTGTGCGGCGCTCACCGGCGTCGAGGCGATCTCCAACGGCGTCCCCGCGTTCCGCAAGCCGAAGTCGAAGAACGCCGCGACCACGCTGGCGGCCATGGGCCTGCTCGCCGTCACCATGTTCTGCGGCATCATCGCCCTGGCCATGAGCACCAAGGTCCGCATGGCGGAGAACCCCGCCACGGACCTGATCCACAACGGTGTGCCGATCGGCCCCGACTACGTCCAGAACCCGGTGATCTCCCAGGTCGCCGAGGCCGTGTTCGGCAAGGGCAGCTTCCTGTTCATCCTGCTGGCCGCCGCCACCGCCCTCGTCCTGTTCCTGGCCGCGAACACCGCGTACAACGGCTTCCCGCTGCTCGGCTCGATCCTCGCCCAGGACCGCTACCTGCCGCGCCAGCTCCACACCCGCGGCGACCGCCTCGCCTTCTCGAACGGCATCGTCCTCCTGGCCGGCGCCGCGAGCCTGCTCGTCATCATCTACGGGGCCGACTCGACCCGCCTGATCCAGCTCTACATCGTCGGCGTCTTCGTCTCCTTCACTCTCAGCCAGACCGGCATGGTCCGCCACTGGAACCGCCACCTCGCGAGCGAGACCGACCCGGCCAAGCGCACCCACATGATCCGCTCCCGCGCGATCAACGCCTTCGGTGCCTTCTTCACCGGCCTGGTCCTGGTCGTCGTCCTGGTCACCAAGTTCACCCACGGCGCCTGGGTCGCCCTGCTCGGCATGGTGATCTTCTACGCGACGATGACCGCGATCCGTAAGCACTACGACCGCGTCGCGGAAGAGCTCGCCGCGCCCGAGGGACCGACCGACGACAGCGTCCGCCCCTCACGCGTCCACTCCGTCGTCCTGGTCTCCAAGATCCACCGGCCGGCGCTGCGCGCCCTCGCCTACGCCAAGCTGCTGCGCTCCGACACCCTCGAAGCCCTCAGCGTCAACGTGGACCCGGCCGAGACCAAGACCCTGCGCGACGAGTGGGAGCGCCGCGGCATCGACGTACCGCTGAAGGTCCTCGACTCGCCCTACCGCGAGATCACCCGGCCGGTCATCGAGTACGTCAAGGGCCTGCGCAAGGAGTCGCCGCGCGACGCGGTCTCCGTGATCATCCCCGAGTACGTCGTCGGCCACTGGTACGAGCACCTGCTGCACAACCAGAGCGCCCTGCGCCTCAAGGGCCGCCTGCTGTTCACCCCGGGCGTCATGGTCACCTCCGTGCCGTACCAGCTCGAGTCGTCCGAGGCCGCCAAGCTGCGCGCCCGCAAGCGGCAGGACTGGAACGCCCCGGGCGCGGTGCGCCGCGGACCGGCCCACGAGCGGCCCAAGGAGCCCAGCGAGAAGAGCTGACGGGACGGGAGGCGCGCTCCGCGAGCGCGCCGACCCGACGGGGGGCGGGAAGCGGCGCCGTGAGCACGTAGACTGGACGGCTGTTGTCCGGCCGTGCAGTCCGGCCGTTTCCCCCCTCTCAACTGGAGTCACCCCACCATGCAGGCAGAACCGAAGAAGTCGCTGGTGGGGGACGAGTACGAGGTCGAGATCGGCCCCGTCGCGCACGGCGGGCACTGCATCGCCCGTACCGACGAGGGCCAGGTCCTCTTCGTCCGGCACGCCCTGCCCGGCGAGCGGGTCGTCGCCCGGGTGACCGAGGGCGAGGAGGGCGCGCGGTTCCTGCGCGCCGACGCCGTGCGGATCATCGACGCCTCCAAGGACCGCGTCGAGGCGCCCTGCCCGTACGCCGGCCCCGGCCGCTGCGGAGGCTGCGACTGGCAGCACGCCAAGCCCGGCGCCCAGCGCCGCCTCAAGGGCGAGGTCATCGCCGAGCAGCTGCTGCGCCTCGCGGGCCTCACCCCCGAGGAGGCCGGCTGGGACGGCACGGTGATGCCCGCCGAGGGCGACAAGCTGCCCGCGGGCGAGGTGCCGCAGTGGCGCACCCGCGTCCAGTACGCCGTCGACCCGGACGGCAACGCCGGACTGCGCCGCCACCGCTCGCACGAGGTCGAGCCCATCGAGCGCTGCATGATCGCCGCCCCGGGTGTCACCGAGCTCGGCATCGAGGAGCGCGACTGGTCCGGCATGGAGGCCGTCGAGGCGATCGCCGCGACCGGCTCCCAGGACCGCATGGTGATCCTGGAGCCCCGCCCCGGCGCCCGCCTCCCGCTGGTCGAGCTCGACAAGCCGGTCTCCGTGATGCGGGTCGCCGAACAGGACGGCGGCATCCACCGCGTCCACGGCCGCGCGTTCGTGCGCGAGCGCGCCGACGGCCGCACCCACCGGGTCGGCAGCGGCGGCTTCTGGCAGGTCCACCCGATGGCCGCCGACACCCTCGTCAAGGCGGTCATGCAGGGCCTGCTGCCCCGCAAGGGCGACATGGCCCTGGACCTCTACTGCGGCGTCGGTCTCTTCGCCGGCGCCCTCGCGGACCGCCTCGGCGACCAGGGCGCGGTCCTCGGCATCGAGTCCGGCAAGCGCGCGGTGGAGGACGCCCGCCACAACCTCGCCGGCTTCGACCGCGTCCGCATCGAACAGGGCAAGGTCGAGGCGGTCCTCCCGCGCACCGGCATCACCGAGGTCGACATCATCGTCCTCGACCCGCCCCGCGCGGGAGCCGGCAAGAAGACGGTCGAGCACCTGTCGTCCCTGGGCGCGCGAAAGATCGCCTACGTGGCCTGCGACCCGGCGGCCCTCGCCCGCGACCTGGCGTACTTCCGCGACGGCGGCTACAAGGTGCGGACCCTGCGGGCGTTCGACCTGTTCCCGATGACGCATCACGTGGAGTGCGTGGCGATTCTGGAGCCGCTGAAGAAGGACGCCTGACCTGCGGGTCCGCTCGTGCGGGTGAGGTGCGGGGCGGTGAGGTGCGGGCGTTGGGGGCGGTGCGGGCGACATCCCTGGGCTGGGACGACGACCGTGACGCCCGTCCGGCGAGCGACCGTCGGGGTGTGTGGCCATCGGGTCGGCGTGCCCGTCGGGTCGGCGTGCCCGTCGGGCTGGGGCCCCGCGGCGGGCCCGGGTGCCGGCCGGGTCGCCCGTGCGGTGGGAGAGCGGGCGGGGGCCGGCTCGTCCTGTGGCGCCGAACGGGGTGGCCCGCGCATCCTCGGGGCGTCGGTGATCGTTGGTGCGCTGTCCGCGTCGGCTCTCAAGCCCGGAGCTGCAGTGCCCGATCCCGCTCTGCCGTCACCTCCCCCTGAACTGCTCGCCGCGCGGGTGCAGGACCCGTACCCCTACTTCGCCTGGCTGCGCCGGTACGCGCCCGCTCACGCGGACCGCCGCCCGGGACGGCCGACGGTGTGGCAGATCTCCCGTTACGACGATGTCCGGGCGCTGCTGACCGACCGTCGGCTGAGCAAGGACCCCGGCCGGGTGCCCGGCTATGTCCCGGGCCCCGCCGGACTCAACCGGCACGTGGTCCATGCCGACCCCCCGGACCACACCCGGCTGCGTGCCCTGGTGAACGCGGCGTTCGTGCCCCGCCGGATCGCGCGACTGGAACCCGTGATCGCGGACACCGCGAACCGGCTGCTCGACGGGGTCGAGGAGCACGCCCACGTGGACGTGATCGCGGACTTCGCGGCTCCGCTGACGTTCCGGATGATCTGCACGATCCTCGGGGTCCCCCGGGAACTGGACGACCAGGCGACCCGCGACACCCTCATGGCGACCATCAGCCCCGCTCCGGGACGGGACCCGGCGCGGGTGGAGGGCGACCTGCACGTTCTGCTGGACACCCTGATCGCCCGCAAACGCAGCGGGGGCGCCGACAGCGCGGCGGACCTGCTGGGCGCGCTCGTGCGCGCCGGCGACGACAGCGGGGCGATGAGCGAGGCGGAACTGCGCTCCACCGCCTATCTGCTGCTCCTGGTCGGCCACGACACCAGCATGAACCTCATCGGCAACGGCATGCTGGCCCTGCTCCGCGACCCCGTCCAGGCCGCCCGGCTCACCGCACCGGGCGCCGGCCCCGGGACGGTGGCCACCGCGGTCGAGGAACTGCTGCGCTACGACTCCCCGGTGCGGGACGCGACCTTCCGGTGCGCCGCGGAGCCGATCGTGCTGCACGGGCGGCGGATCCGTGAGGGGGACATCGTCAGCCTCCTGATCGGCTCCGCCAACCGGGACGAGACCCGTTTCCCGGACGCGGACCGGCTCGACGTGACCCGGACGCCCAACGACCACCTCGCCTTCGGCCACGGCCCCCACTTCTGCATCGGCGCCGCCTTGGCCCGCCTCGAAGGCGCCATCGCCTTCCCCCTGCTGCTGCGGCGCCTGGGCGCCGTGCGGCTGGCGAAGCCCGCCGAGGAACTCGCCTGGCGGCCGGCCAGGGTCATGCGCGGCCTGACGGCACTGCCCGTCGTACGTGCCTGATCGCACTCCGTGGTGCGAGGCCAAGCGCCCGCACCCCCCCCCGTCATGCGCGGCCATGCGCCCGCACCGAGCGCGTCAGAGCACCGCCCCACCGACCAGGAGCATCTCGTTCAGCGGCTGCGCGTGCGGGCGGCGCCGTAGTCCTCGGCGGTGACGTGTTCGAGCCAGGTGGTCTCGGGGCGGTCGTCGTCGGGTCCTGTGCCCTCCCAGAGGGCGAGGTGCTGCATGAAGGTGTCCTCGGCGGCGCCGTGCCAGTGCTCCTCTCCCGGAGCGCAGGTCACGGTCTCGCCGGGGCGGGCCTCGTGGACGGTGCCGTCGCGGGTGCCGATCAGGGCGACGCCGGAGACGACGTGAAGGGTCTGGCCGACGGCATGGTGATGCCAGGCCGTGCGAGCGCCGGGCGCGAAGCGGACCATGTTGGCGCGCAGACGGGAGGGCTCCTGGCCGGCGTGGATCACGTCGAACCAGACCTCTCCGTGGAACCACTGCTCGGGGCCTTTGCCGGTGGGCTGCGGTTCGACGAATTCCACGGGTGCTCCTTGTGCTCGTTCGTACGGGTGCTGGGGGCCGGTCGGCGCTCCGGGACAGGGGGAGGCGGGGACCGGCGCGGGTGTTCAGGGCGTGGCGGGGGTGCGTGGGCCGGGAGTCCGCGGCGGGTCAGGGGCGGACGAGGACCTTGAGGGCTTCGCGGTCGTTCATGGCCCGGTATCCCTCGCCGATCTCCTCCAGGCCGAGAGTGCGGTCGAAGACCAGGCCGGGACGGATCGAGCCGTCGAGGATGTGCGGCATGAGTTCCTCGATGTAGGCGCGGGCGGGGGCGACACCGCCGGTGAGGGTGATGTTCCGCAGGAAGTCGCCGAATCCGAACGGCACCTCGGGGTACTGCGGTGCGCCGACCCTGCTGATCGTTCCGCCGTCGCGGACGACGCCGAAGCTCTGGACGAGGGCGTCCTTCAGGCCGACGCATTCGAGCACCCTGCGGGTGCCCTCGCCGCCGGTCAGCTCGCGGACCCGGGCGATGCCCTCCTCGCCGCGCTCGGCGACCACGTCGGTGGCGCCGAACGCGCGGCCGAGATCGGTTCGTGCCTCGTGGCGGCCCATGAGGACGATCCGCTCGGCGCCCAGCAGCCGGGCCGAGATCACGGCGGAAAGTCCGACCGCGCCGTCCCCGATGACGGTGACGGTGTCGCCGGAGCGGACACCGGCGGTGCGGGCGGCGTGGTAGCCGGTGCAGAGCACGTCGGACAGGGTCAACAGGTCCGGCAGCAGTTCGGAGTCCTCCTCGACCGGCACCTTCACCAGGGTCCCGTCCGCCCAGGGGACACGAGCGGCCTGCCCCTGGCCGCCGTCGACACCGTTCACGCCCCACTGGCCGCCGTGCGGGCAGGAGGTCTGGAGTCCCTCACGGCAGTACGCGCAGGTGTTGTCGGACCACACGAACGGGGCGACGACCACGTCTCCGGGCTTGAGGGTGCGTACCTCGGAACCGGTCTCCTCGACGACGCCGAGGAACTCGTGGCCCATGTGACGTGGGGTGTCGGTGGGCGCGAGGGACTTGTAGGGCCACAGGTCGCTGCCGCACACGCAGGACAGGACGATACGGACCACCGCGTCGATGGGCCGCTGGATCTTCGGGTCGGCGACGTCCTCGACGCGTACGTCCTCGGCCCCGTACATCAGGGTGGCTCGCATGGTCGGTGCTCCTCGCAGGGGGATCAGGGAGATGAGGGGGATCAGGGGGCTGGTGGGGATGGTGGGGGCGGACGTCGCCGGGGCCGGGGTGGGCTGCGGGCGTCTCAGGCCTCGGGGATGGTGCGGCCGAAGTCCGCGAGGGTGACCTTCTCCGGCTCGGGACCGCCGCGGCGGCCGGTCTCCAGGGCGTCGAGGGCCGCCAGCTCGTCCGCGGTCAGCTCGAAGTCGAAGACGTCGATGTTCTCGGCGATGCGGTGGCGCCTGGTCGACTTGGGGATCACCGAGCGGCCGTGCTGGAGGCCCCAGCGCAGCAGTACCTGGGCCGGGCTCTTGCCGTGCGCCTCGGCGACGCCGGTGACGACGGGGTCCTCCAGGACGCTCCTGCGGTGTTCGCCGTACCCCGGGTAGAAGGTGATGCCGCCGATCGGGGACCACGCCTGGTTGAGGATGCCGTGCTCGTCGTCGAAGTCGAGGACCGCGCGCTGCTGGAAGTAGGGGTGGATCTCCAGCTGGTTGACGGCGGGGACGACGCCGGTCGAGTCCAGCAGCGCGGTCAGGTGGCCGACCATGAAGTTGCTGACGCCGATGGCCCGTACCCTGCCGTCGGCCAGCAGCCGCTCCAGGGCGCGGTAGGCGGCGAGGGTCCTGTCGAACTCCGACGGGAGGGCCTGGTGCAGGATCAGCAGGTCGATCCGGTCCACGCCGAGCTTGGCGGCGCTCTTGTCGAAGCCGTGCAGGGTCTCGTCGTAGCCGTAGTCGCTGATCCAGATCTTCGTCTCGACGAAGATCTCGTCGCGGGGTACGGGGGAGCCGGCGATGGCCTGTCCGACCTCGCGCTCGTTGCCGTAGGCGGCGGCCGTGTCGAGGTGCCGGTAGCCGAGGTCCAGCGCGGCCGTGACGGCGGCCCGGGTCTCGTCCGGCGGGGTCTGGAAGACACCCAGTCCGAGCGCGGGCATCTCGACGCCGTTGTTGAGGGTGAGGGTGTGCATCGGGTGGGCCTTTCGGTACGGGGTTCCGGGGCGACGGGCACGATGAGGGTCACGACGGCCGGAACGTCCGGGGCCCGGGGCGCCGAGCGTTGGACCGCCGAGTGCCGGAGTGCCGAGCGCCGGAACGAGCAGGATCGCGGCCCCCGTCGTGGCCGGCCGGGGCTTCTGTCCTCCCAGACAACCGCGTCGCGGCGCCCGGGTGGGAGTCACTGCTCTTCCAGGTAATGGCAGTACCTCGCAGGCACCCGCCGACGGATCTACGGTGAGGGGACCGGCCCCGGAATCAGGACGATCAGGAGGATCCATCGTATGTCCGCCTTTGTTCCCACAGTGGAAGCTCCCGGGTCCGAGCATGGCCGACAGTGACAGGAAGGCCCTGGCCGCCGAGGTCCGCGAGTTCCTGAGCACGCGGCGGGCCCGGATCACGCCGCAGCAGGCGGGACTGCCCGTCTACGGAGGCAACCGCCGCGTCGCCGGGCTGCGCCGCGAGGAGGTCGCCCTGCTCGCCGGCGTGAGCGTGGACTACTACATCCGGCTGGAGCGCGGGAACCTGGCCGGCGCCTCGGACTCGGTGCTCGAAGCCCTCGCGCACGCGCTGCAGCTCGACGAGGCCGAACGCACCCACCTCTACGACCTGGCCCGCGCGGCGACACCGTCGGGACGGCGTGCCACGGTGACCGCGTCGCGGGTGCGGCCCACCATCCTGCGGCTGCTCGACTCGATGACCGAGGTGCCGGCCTACGTACGCAACGCCCGCTTCGACATCCTGGCCGCCAACGCGCTGGGACGCGCGCTGTACTCACCCGTCTTCGACTCGCCCCTGTTCGCCCGGCGCGGCCCGGTCAACACCGCCCGCTTCATGTTCCTCGACCCCGCCGGCCAGGAGTTCTGGACCGACTGGGACAAGGGCGCGAACGACTCGGTCGCCTTCCTCCGTACCGAGACGGGCCGGGCGCCCCACGACCGGGCGCTCACCGATCTGGTCGGCGAACTGACCACCAAGAGCGAGGAGTTCGCCCGCCGCTGGGCCCGTCACGACGTCAAGTTCCACCGCTCCGGCGTCAAGAAGCTGCGCCATCCGCTGGTCGGTGATCTCGCGTTGCCCTACGAGGCGATGGACCTGCCGGCCGACCCCGGGCTGCGCCTCAACTTCTACACACCCGAACCCGATTCGCGGGAACGGGAGGCCCTGGTCCTGCTCGCCGGCTGGGCCGGCACCGGCACGGTCGTCCCCGCCGCACACGACCTGCCCCCGTCCTGACCACCGCACCGACCGTCTCACGCCGGACCGAGGCCCGGCGGACCGCCACACGACCGAGGAGAACACCTTCATGCAGTACCGACCGCTTGGCCGCACCGGCGTCCAGGTCAGCCCGCTCTGCCTGGGCGCGATGATGTTCGGCCCCTGGGGCAACGAGGACGAGACCGACTCGGTCCGGATCATCCACCGCGCCCTCGACGCGGGCATCAACTTCGTCGACACCGCGGACGTGTACTCCGCGGGCGTCTCGGAGGAGATCGTGGGCAAGGCGCTGAAGGGCCGCCGCGACGACGTGTTCCTGGCGACCAAGTTCTTCATGCCGATGGACCAGGACGACCCCAACCAGCGCGGCGGCTCCCGGCGTTGGGTCATCCGCGAAGTCGAGAACTCCCTGCGCCGCCTGGGCACCGACCACATCGACCTCTACCAGGTCCACCGGCCGAGCCCGGACACGGACGTCGCCGAGACCCTCGGCGCCCTCTCCGACCTCGTGCACCAGGGCAAGATCCGCTACCTCGGGTCCTCGTCCTACTCAGGTTCCCAGATCGTCGAGGCCCAGTGGGTCTCTCGGGAGCGCCACCTCGAACGCTTCGTCACCGAGCAGCCGCCGTACTCGATCCTGGTCCGCGGCATCGAGGAGGACGTGCTCCCCACCGCGCGCCGCCACGGCATGGGCACCCTGACCTACAGCCCGCTCTCCGGCGGCTGGCTCTCCGGCCGTTACCGGAAGAGCGCCTTCGAGGGCCCCGCCTCGGCCGCCCGCCCGCGGGCCAGGTTCGACATGAGCACCCCGGCCAACCAGCGCAAGCTCGACGCGGTCGAACAACTCGCGGTCCTGGCCGAGAAGTCGAGCCTCACGCTCATCGAGCTGGCCGTCGCCTTCGTCGTCAACCACCCCGGCGTCACCTCGGCGATCATCGGCCCGCGCACCATGGAACAACTGGAGGCGTTCCTGCCCGCCGCCGAGGTCACGCTGTCGCCCGAAGTACTGGACGCCATCGACGAGATCGTCGCCCCCGGCGTCACGGTCAACCCGGTCGACAACAGCTACGGCGACTTCGAACTGAGCCCGGCCCGGCGGCGTCGCTGAGGCAGGGGGATCCGCGCCGTCCCCGGCCGGTCCGCCACCTGTGGCCCACTCCTGCCGACGTGGGACGCTCCCGCCGCGCAGCCAGGCACGACCCGGCCGGGTCTCTCATCGTGCGGCTCACTTCCCCTGCCCGGCTGTTCCGTCCCTCTTGGCGCCGCCGTTCCAGGCGTTCTCGAATGCGACGAGCGGATTGCCGCCCGAGGGTTAGTGGCTCATGGCTTCTCGGATGCCGGCTCAGTCGTGCGGGACTTCCTCGATCACGGTCTCCTTGAAGCGCCACGAACCCCGGTTGCCCATGGCCTCCGCACGGAGGCCCATCTCCCAGGCGATCCGCGCGGCCCGTTGCTGCGGCAGGTCGGGGTAGTCCTCGGGCTGGACCTTGACGTAACCACGGCGGTCGGCGGGGTACGTGCGGAGGGCTTCGCGGAGTTTCTCCTCCTGCTCCTCCCTCGTGGTGTGGTTGCCGGTGACGGCCTTGTACGCCTTGCGCATGCCGGCCGATGGCTTTCCACGGTCTCGCCGTCTCGCGGCGTCGGAGCCCCGCCAGGTCATCCAGCCGACGGCGCCGAGTGCGGCAAGCGCGAGTGCCCCCGATCCGAGCGACTCGCCCGTGGCATTCGCCTGGCCCGGTGTCTGCGGGCGGAGTTCGCCCAGGGGGTCCTCAAGCACGGTGACTTTCTGGCCGATGCCGTAGCGGTCGGACGGTGTCTTCATGGCCGGTCCCGGCACCTTGGTGCCGTCCTGATGTTCCAACGTGTAGTTGTAGTCGCGGTTCTTGCGCCCTTGGGCCGGGTCGAGCCATTTCTTCACGACGGTGGCCGTGACCTTCTCCCCGCGCTGCTGCAGCGTGAGATTGTCGCGTGCCATGGTGGCGACGTACACGGACATCAGCGAGGTGACCACGATGAACAAGGCCGCGTACGTGCTGGACTCCGTGGCGCCCAGCTTCCGGATCAGCAGGATGAGCAGCACGCCGTGCACGATCCACAGGGGCACCAACAGGGCAGGACCGAAGTCGTCCGCCAGGAGGAACAGCCCCGCGATCGCCGCGAGCACGTAGCAGCCGATGCCGACCGCGAGCGGGACGGGTAACACGTACGCCTCTTCCCGCGGCTCGTCATCGATAGCACCGCTCATGCCCGTTTCTCCGTTGCCAAGTTCATTCCACACCTCGTTGACCCTTGGAGAGGCGCTGCTGCTTTTGTGTCGCCCCCATGGCCTCTACGCGCCGGCCGACTGCTCCGCAGCGTTCGCGGACTTCGCGAACGGGATGATCTCGGTGCCCGCGCCGGGCTGACCGTCCTCGGTGAACCGGAGGCTTCGCAGCGGCGACGACCGATACGGCGAGCGAGCCCAAGGAGACCTCACCCTCGAAAGAGTGCAGGCAGTTGGCGGCGTACACCACTCCGCTGTCGCCGAGGAACCGCGAGATCCGCTGCAGTGCCCGCGCCATCTCCGTCAGCGGCTGTTCGTCCGTCCCGGCTCTCGAAGAGCCGTACGCGCAGCGGGCGTTGACCTCGGCGCAGGCTGCGTCGAAGTCCATCCCCAACGGCACTTCCTCGAACTCGGCGGGTACGGAGAAGTCGATCCGCATCACCGTCAGCGCCCTTCGCCGGGGTGGCGGGGGCCGGGCGGCGGGGGCCCGATCCGGCCGGCCCGCTGCTGGTCGTACAGATCCACCAGCCGCCGGTTCTTCTCGTACCAGCGCTTCATCCACCGGGGGATCAACGTGGCGATCGCCGCCAGAGGGACGGCGAAGACCACCAGCACGGCGAGCGCCGCGCCCGGCCGGTCACGCAGTACCCCCGCGACGACGAAGCACCCGAGGCTGAGCAGCGCGACGAAGAAGGCAAAACGCTTTGCGCCGTTCGTTTCGTAGGCGGTGACACCCCGGCGAGCCGAGGCCATCTCTTCGGCCGTGACGGGCCGGGTCGTGCCCGGCCGCGCGGCGGGAGCGTCCCACGTCGGCAGGAGTGGGCCTCCCGCGCGCAGCCGTTCCTGAGTCTGCTGAGCACGTTGCCGAGCCGGCGGGGAGTCGTTTCGGACGAAGACCAGCCGGATGGTGCTGTTGCTCGGCATCTCAGTCGCCTGGAGGTCGTAGCCGGACTCGAAGCCGATCGCCGTGATCCTGTCGGAGTGTCTGCCTTCGAGACCGCCGAGAAGGAACTCGGCCCGGCCTCGCCCGTCGAAGCGGGACAGTATCTCTGGGTCTTTCATCGTGCGGCTCGCTTCCCCTGCCTGGCTGCTCTGTCCTTCTCACTGCCGGTCTCTCAGGCGTTCTCGAACGCCACGAGCAGATCGCCGCCCGGCAGTGCGGCCTCGATGGTCTGCCGGTCGTTCTTGGGAGCGAAGTATCCCAGTGCGGTCGGGTCCGCGATGAAGGCGGCGACCGTGTCCACCAGGCCGAAGTTGGCGGCCGCGTCCGCGGCGCGGCTGGCGGCGACGACCCTCGAGACGCCCCTGAAGGCGCCGCCGAACGGCAGCACGCCCAGGGCGTCCTGGGCCAGTGTCCGGTTGGAGACCACGGAGTCGCCGAGGGCCGCGATGGAGTTGGCGTGCTCCGCGAGCCACTTGACGGCGTCGGCGACCACCGCGTCGACGGCCTGGGCGACGATCTCGTCGAGCCCGTTCAGCGCCTTGCCGATGTCGAGGAGGGCATCCCCCAGTCTGTGGAGCGGGCCGGGCTCGTTCGGTGCGATGTTCATCGCCTTGTCGAGGCGCCTCGCGACGGCTCGGCCGTCCACGTCGTAGTCGTCGGCGAGTTTGCGCGCCTGGGCCCGTATTCGATCGAGGTCCGACTCGGCCGTGCTCGCCGCCAACTCCGCCGCGGATCTGTCCTTCTCGGCCCTCTCCTGCTTGCGCGCCTCGGCGTCGTCCGCCGGCGGCAGGCCGAGCGGAGGTCGGGGCGGCAGCCCGGCGAGCTTCTTCTTCGCCGCGTGCAGTGCGTCCTGGGCGTCCTGCGCCTGCGTCTCCAGGACCTCCGCATCGCGCTGCCACTCCGGCATCGCGTCGGCCCAGTCCTTCAGTGCCGTCGCGGCCTTGCCGAACGACCTTTTCGCCTTGTCGACCTTGGGCAGGAAGTCGTCGTCGAACTGCTCCCGGAACGCTTCGGCGTGGCGGCCCTTCCAGTCCCCCTCGCCCGTGCCGTGCAGTACATCGGATATCTCGGTCAACGCCTTGGCGGTGCGCTGCACGATGCCCGCCACGTGCCCGGCCGCGTGGGGCTCACCCGGGCAGGGCACGAATCCCACCGCGGGGAAACAGTCTTTCAGCGGTGAGGTCTGCGTGGGAGAGGGCCAGGCGAACAGGTCGCTCACGCGCAGTTCTCCCGTGACTTCCGCAGCTCCGCCTCGAGCTTGTCATCGAGATGCTCGAATGCCCGCTTCATCGTGTCGAGCTCTTTGACCGCCGCACCGGAGAACTTCTTGATCTGCTTGATCCCGTACGACCACTCGTCACCGAAGTCTTCCCCCCGTGCAGTTGGTCTAGCGGTTGACGGACTGGATCTCCTGGACGTCCATGTCCTGGGTGGTCTCGAACGTGCCGTCCGGCAGGTCCCCCTTCGCGCCGCCGCTGCCCTGCCAGGAGATCCGCCAGGTGATGGACGCGCTCAGCCGGTAAGGCTTCCCGTCCGTGGCGCGCCGGTAGGTGATGCCGCACTGCGGGGCCTTGCCGGCGTCACCCTTGGCGTACGGGGTACCGATGGAGCCGTCGTCGTCGATCGTGCAGTCACCGGATGCGGGGTACGTCTCGGCGTCGCCCGTGCCCGGGTTCAGGTGGAGGGCGACCGGCTTCGCCGTCGTCTCCGCCCACACTCCCGCGGCCGCGAGTTCGGCGCGGACCTTGACCTCTTTGAAGGTGCCCCTGTCCAGCCACACCCAGGTCGGCAGGTTCACCGTGGACCTGGTGGCCGGCTTCGCCTCGATCTCCGTCTTCGGAACCTTGATCCTGTTGTAGGCGTAGGCGGCGAGAACGTCAGGGGTAGGGGCGTGCTTGTTGGCGGGGAGCGTCCTGGCGTTCTGCCAGAACAGGGTGTCCTCGCAGTCGTACGACGCGGGGTCGTCGGCCCTGTCTCGTAGCCGTCCCCGCTGCCGGACTCCGCCTTGCCCTTCTCGTAGTGGTCCACCATCAGGTCCTCGCCCCAACTGAGGGTCGGTGTGACGGGCACCAGGTCCGTGTCGGGGTTCTTCTTGAGGCGGTCCACCGCCGCCTTGAGCGCCTGCGGCGTGGCCACCGGTTCGTACCAGCAAGCCGGGGGCTTCCAGTTGGGGTCCACGGGAGCGAGGGCCTTGGGCGTGGTGCCTGAGGCGCCGCTGACCTGCGTGACCTTGATCTGGGTGGCGGTGGCTTTGGCATTCAGCGTGTTGCCGGATGCGCCGCCGGAAGGTGTCGAGGAAGGGGGCTTGTTGTCCTGATCCCCGATGGCGCCGTAAGCCGCTGTTGAGGAGAGGACCACCGCGTAGACCGACGTGGCCAGCAACGTGCACGTCTTGGCTGCGAAGCTCATCAGCCGCAGGCTCCCGGAACCACCGTCGAGGACGTGGTCTTCCAGACGCCTTGGGGGTTCTTGTCCAGTCGGTTGCGGTACTGGATCACGTTCTCGGGCTTGTCGGCGGTGGTGGTGATCTTCGCGGTCCTGCGGTTCTTCGTGGACGCCTTGCGTTCGTCGACGCAATAGAAGAGCACGCCCGAGCCGGTGTCGTTGATGTGGACCCGGGGGTCGAAGGCTCTGACGCTGCCGATCAGACTCTCGTCGTCGTCGACGAACTGCTTGATCCACTTGTGGGCTGTGGCCAAGGTCGCATCCGAGTTGTAGAACGCCACGGCGTCGGAATTCAGATCCCCCTCGATGACCGCGGCGTACTCCGACCTCAGTTCCTCCCGGCCGTCGTTCAGGATCGCCTGGAGCTTCGGATCGCTGTTCGTCCAGCCTTCGAAGTTCGCCTGGAACTCCTTGGAGAGCGTGATCTTCGGCCGCCCGGCGACGTCCTGCCCCGCCGGAGCGGAAGCGCTCGCGCTCGCTGAGGCCTTCTCTTGGCCGGCGTCCGCGCCCTTGATCTTGTCCGAGGACGATTCGTCGCCCCCTCCGGAGCCGCAGGCGGTCAGCAGCAGGGCCGTGGATGCGGTGAGCGCGACTACGACGAGCCGGGCAGGGCGGTTCACTTGGGACTCCTGTTGAGGTGGGGGTTGCGCGAGTAAACCAACGCTATCCGTGGGACATGCGGTGACACCACCTGAGATCCCGTCAGGAAGGGACAACAGGCTCTTGACGTATGGCGGTTTGGCCGTCCATGCCCACGCGTCCTGTGCCTGGTTGCCACGCTTCAGGTGGCCGACTGAGCTCCGGAGGGTGCGGGTCCCGCGACAGGGGCATCGGGGTCGTCGTCGCGGACTTACCCGATAGCAACCAGGACGGTGACGCGCGTGTCGGGGTCTCTGCGATCAAGGATGGGCGGGCCGCCGTCCGGGGCACACCCGGGGCGCGTGACGATCCTGACCTCCGGCGTGGAGGACGTCGCGAAGCTCACCGCTGAACATCCTCGGGTGGCGGCCGAAAAGGTCTGAACCGAGCGGTTGGAGTCCCTGATCGGTCGCCGGGCCGTGCACGTCGTTCGCGCGCCCCGAACGTGCCGTATACGCATCTCGGGCCACTCCACTGCACGGCCGATTTGGCCTCGGCTCTTGCCGGCCACCGCGGGAGCGCTGTGACGTTTTATTGACGTGATGTCAAAATGTGTTCTGTCGCTGTGAGTTGTCTCACCGGTAAAGGTGCCTGCCGGGTGCGGAGCGCCGTGAAGCGCCGCGTACCTTGGGCGGGCAGAACTCTCTCGGGGGTTTCCGCTGTGCGGAGATCTCCGGAATTCCCTGATTTCCCTGTCGAAGTGTCAATGGTTCCGGCGTACGGCCGGACATTGATTTCTTCCCATTCGCCCGGGAGTAGCGAAACACGTGAAGACGAAGAGAACGGCGGGCCGTGTGGTCCGGAGGCGGCTGGTCGGGTTAGCTGCTGCGGGTGCGCTGGCCGCGGGGGGTCTGGCCGTGCTGGTGCCGGCCGCCGCTCAGGCCGACAGTGCCGTGCGGGCGGGAACCGGCGCCGCGGCGGGGGCCGGTGCGCGGCAGCACGCGTTCGCCGTTGCCGCCGCCAAGTACCACGTACCCGTACGGGTGTTGCTGGCCCTGGCGTATCAGGAGTCGGCGTGGGACGCCCACTCCGGGCAGATGAGCACCAGCGGTGGCTACGGGCCGATGCATCTCACCGAGGTCACCCCCGCCATGCTGGCCGGCGGTCCGGCCGGGGCCGTGGGGCGGGCCGATCTCGCGGACCGGGCGGAGGATCCCGCCCTGCACACGCTGCGGGCCGCGGCGAAGCTCACCGGTCTGAGCCCTGCCGCACTGCGTGACGACCCCGCGGCGAACATCGCGGGCGGGGCCGCGCTGCTGGCGTCCTATCAGAAGGCCCTGTCCGGCGGCCGGTCCACGGACGCGGGACAGTGGTACGGGGCCGTGGCCCGCTACAGCGGCTCGGCGCAGAAGCGGAGCGCAGCCGCGTTCGCCGACCGCGTCTTCGCCACCGTCAGGTCCGGTGCCACGCGGGTGACGCAGGACGGTCAGCGGGTGTCGCTGGGCGCCGACGACAACGTACGTGTCGCGACGGGCCAGTTGAGCAAGCTCTCCCTCGCCGGGGTCGCGGCGACGACGGCGACCGAGTGCCCGCCGGAGGTGTCGTGCACCTTCGTGCCCGCGGCCTCGTCCAACGGCCAGGTCTCCAACCGTCCGGCCAACGGCATCAGGATCGACACGATCGTCATCCACGACACCGAGTCGTCGTACGACGCGGCCATCGCGACGTTCCAGAACGCGGGCGGCAGCTCCGCGCACTATGTGATGCGGTCCTCGGACGGCGCGGTCACGCAGATGGTGCCCACCAAGGACATCGCCTTCCACGCCGGGAACTACTCGACGAACCTGCACTCCATCGGCATCGAGCACGAGGGCTACGCCGCGCACGGGGGCACCTGGTACACCGAGGCGCAGTACGAGGCCACGGCGTCCCTGGTGCGGTATCTCTCCGACCGCTTCGGCATTCCGCTGGACCGTGAGCACATCATCGGCCACGACAACGTCGCCGGTCCCAGCTCCAGTCTCGTCTCCGGCATGCACTGGGACCCGGGTACGTCCTGGGACTGGGAGCACCTGATGAGCCTGCTCGGCGTTCCGGCGACGGGCGAGCACGGCGTCGGGCCGGTCGGGTCGGCGGTGACGATCACCCCCGGGTTCACCGACAACCAGCAGACCGTGCAGATCTGCCCCGGCGACGACCCCACCGGTGCCACCACGGCGTGCACCGAGCAGCAGCAGTCCTCCAACTTCGTGTTCCTGCGCACCGATCCCAGCGACACGGCCCCGCTCTTCGGCGACCAGGCCGTGCACAAGGGCGCGGCCGGCACCGACCGCATCAGCGACTGGGGATCCACCGCGCAGGCGGGGCAGCAGTTCGTGGTGGCCGGCGTCGACGGCGACTGGACCGCCATCTGGTACAGCGGCTCCATGGTGTGGTTCTACAACCCCGGCGGGGTCAACACCACGCCCGCGCACGACGTGACGCTGGTCTCCGCCGCGGGCACCACGCCGGTGGCGGTCTACGGTTCGAGCTACCCCGACCGGGCCGAGTACCCCGCGGGCCTCTCGCCCTCGACGCAGGCGCCGATCAGCTACTACACCGTCCCCGCCGGGCAGTCGTACGTCGCCACCCGGCCGCCCGCCCACACCGACGACTACTTCACCTCCGGAGCGGTCGTCACCGGCGCCAAGCAGATGTACACCATCCAGTACAACCACCGTGTCGCGCTGGTCTATTCGTCGGACGTGACGGCCGCCGCCGGCTGACGTCCCGCGGACCCGCTTGTGATGTTTGTCGTGCCCGGCGCCTCTTGAGGCGCCGGGCACGACACCGTCCGTCAGCGGCCGGAGCGTTCCTGCCGCGGCGGACCGGGCGGTACGGCGTCCTCCGGCGGTACGGTGCCGTCCCGCGGGGCGTCGTCCTCGGGCCCGGCCGGGGTCAGTGCCTGAGCCCGCTCCCGCTCCCGCATCCTGCGCCGGTGCCCGCCGTGGTCCGGGCGCCCCTTGTACCCCTTGGGCTGCCAGATGTTGCCGTGCCAGAGGCCGGGCGGAGCCCAGCGGGAGCAGGCCTGTTCGACGTCCGTGGTCACGTTGACCATCCGGGTGAGCTCGATGCGGTACCGCAGCCGCGGGAGGCCCTCTACCGGCGGGGTGGCGTCTCGTACGTAGCGCCACAGCAGGGGGTGATCGCGGTCGAGGTCCCCGTGAGGGAACAGTTCGAGCGTCGCGGTGCCGCCGACGACAGCGGCGTCACCGGTGGAGTGGACGCACACCCCGGCCAGCGAGTCCCAGGTCAGCAGCGTGTCCCCTGCGGAGCCGAACCACCACCACCCGGTGGCGTCGAAGACGAACCGGTCCTCCAGTTCGACCACCGCCGCGATCAGCATCAGGACGCCGAAGAGCGCGACGAGACCACCGCCGACGACGAGCGTCCACCGGGCCGCGGCACCGTCCACCAGCGCCGCACCGGTCAGTCCGGCGGCGGCGACGCCCAGCGAGACGGAGGCGACCACGACACAGGTCCTGGCCTCCCGCCGCCCGTACGGCACGGCGGTCGCGTCCTTTGACGGCCGCTCGGGCAAGCTCCCCCCGGTGCTCATGACAACCACTGTACCGACCGCCGCCCTACGGCGTCGGCTCTGCGCCGAGCTGCTGGGTCCGTTTTCGAGACCCTCGTATGCTGGGCTCGTGAGGCGGACATCATTTGCGGACTGGCCCTGTTCCATCGCACGCACGATGGACCTGCTGGGCGACTGGTGGACGCCCCTCGTGCTGCGCGAGGCGTTCTACGGGATCAAGCGCTTCGACGCGTTCCAGCAGGAGCTCGGCATCGCGCGCAACACCCTCACCGACCGGCTCCGCCGCCTGGTCGACGAGGGACTCATGGAGAAGCGGGCCTACCAGACGGACCCGGTGCGGTACGACTACGTGCTCACCGAGATGGGCCGGGACTTCTTCGGCGTGCTGGCCGCCATGAACAGCTGGGGCAACCGCTGGCTCAGCGGTGAGCAGGGACCGCCGGTCGTCTTCCACCACGACCGCTGCGGGCACGAGAGCGAGGCCGCGGTCGTGTGCGCCGACTGCGGCGAGCCGATGACGGCCGATGACACCCACCCGCGGCTCGGCCCCGGCTACCCGCCCCGCCTCGCCGAACGGCCGGACGTCCAGAGGCGTTTCACCGCCTGACCGCGGAACGGCTTCCGGTGGCCGGCGTCCTCTTCGGCTCTCGTTCCGGATCCTTTCGACTCTTCCTCCGGATCCTTTCGGCCTCCGCCCCCTTCGGGTCCGCCCCCCCCCCCCCCCCGCGGATTCCGCCGCCCTTCGGGTTCTTCCCGCTTCCGGCCTCCGTGCCAGGAGCGGTCTTCCTTGACACCACAGTCTATCTACGCAACTCTCAAGGTCAGGGCCCTGTGGAGGGTGAGCTTCCTGGGGACGAGAGGAAGGCCGGAGACTGATGGAGTGGACGGGCGCGCGCTACGCGGACCAGCCGACCGTCGAGGCACGGACACGGATCGACGCTCCACCGCGCCGGGTGTGGGACCTCGTCTCCGACATCCGGCTGATGCCCGACCTGAGCGGGGAGCTCCAGTCGGTCGAGTGGCTGGACGGGGTGACGGCGCCGGCTGTCGGCGCCCGCTTCCTGGGCCGCAGCAGGCACGAGTCGCTGGGGGAGTGGGAGACCACCTCGTACGTGGTGGAGTGCGAGCCCTGCCGGACGTTCGCCTGGGCCGTTGGGGACCCCGAACGGCCCAGCGCGCTCTGGCGGTTCGTTCTGGAGGAGGCCGAGGGGGCGGAGGGCGCCGGCGGCGGTACGGAGCTGACCCAGTGGATGCGGATGGGGCCGGGCCGTTCCGGGCTCTCGTTCGCGATCGACCGGATGCCGGATAAGGAACAGAAGATCGTGTTCGTACGGCTGCGGGAGTTCGAGCGGAGCATGACGGACACCCTCGCGGCGATCAGGAAGCTGGCCGAGAGCGCGGAAGGGGCGGAGGCGTGATGCGTACCTCCACGACGATCGAGGCGTCGTCCGGCGACTGGCGGGAGACCGTCGACTTCGTGGTCGAGGCCGAGAAGCTCGGGATGGACATCTGCTGGGTCGCCGAGGCCTGGGGTTCCGAAGCCCCTTCTCCGCTGGGCTACTTGGCGGCACGGACCGACCGGATGCTGCTCGGCTCCGGGATCATCCAGCTCGGGACCCGCACCCCGGCCGCCATCGCCCGTGCCGCGATCACGCTCTCCAACATCTCCGGCGGGCGCTTCCTCCTCGGCCTCGGGCCGTCCGGGCCCCAGGTGATCGAGGGGTTGCACGGGGTGCCGTTCGCGCGCCCGCTGTCCCGGATGCGGGAAACCGTGGAGATCGTCCGGCGGGCCGTCGCCGGGGACAAACTCTCGTACGAGGGGAGGGAGTTCACGATCCCGCTGCCGGGCGGTGAGGCGCGGCCGATGCGGATGTCCATCCGTGCCGAGCACGAGCTGCCCGTCTATCTCGCCACGCTCTCGCCGAAGATGCTGCACCTGACGGGCGAGGTCGCCGACGGCTGGCTGGGCACCAGCTTCGTGCCCGAGGGCGCCAAGGAGGCGTACTTCGACCATCTGGACGCGGGCCTCGCGGCGGCGGGCCGTGTCCGCTCCGACCTCGACGTCTGCCAGGGCGCCGAGGTGGCGTTCGCGGAGGACGAGGACGCGCTGCGCGCCATGGTCGCCGGCCGCAAGAAGGAACTCGCCTTCAGCCTCGGCGGGATGGGCTCCGCCACGACCAACTTCTACAACGCGGCCTACAGCAGGCAGGGTTGGGCGGAGATCGCCGCCGAGATCCACGAGCGCTGGCAGGCAGGGGACCGGGACGGCGCCGCCGGGCTCGTGACCGACGAGATGGTTCTCGGCACCACCCTGATCGGCACCGAGGACATGGTCCGCGCACGGCTTCGTGTCTGGCGCGCGGCGGGGGTCGACACCGTCCGGTTCTATCCGGCCGGCGGGACCCTCGACGAGCGGCTCACGACGCTGGGGCGCGCGCTGGATCTGGTGGCGGAGGAGAACCGGGCGAACGCCGCACGGGCCGCGGAAGCCCGGTGACCATCGAGTAGCTCCCGTCGGGTGGCTCCCGTCGGGTGGCTCGGATCGAGCAGCTCCCGTCGAGTGACTCCCCTGGAGCCGACCGGGTGCGCCCCGACCCGACGGCAGTCGGCCGTCACCCGGTCGGCGGAACCCCCGTGGCGGGCGGGGGAACGGCGGCGGACGCTCGAACTCCCCGGTGCTTCCGGCGCGGGGGCGGCCTGCGGCCGACAGCGCAGCGAGGTGGTCGAACATGAGCCAGGATTCTCCGAAGCCCCCGGGCCCCCCGCCCGGCGGCGGCACGGGATCCCAGCCCAGCGGCGGAGACATGCCGCTGTGGGGAGACCAGTGGTCCGGAGCGGGTCCCGCCGCGGGCGGCATGGGGCCGCCGCCCACCGGCAGCAGCGGCTGGGCGGCCGGCGGAGTCACCTTCGCGGGTGTCCTCATGCTGGTCAACGGCGGCCTCAACATCCTCCAGGGCATCTCCGCGATAGCCAAGGACGACGTCTACGCGCGCGTGAACGACTACGTCTACCGCATCAACCTCACCGGCTGGGGCTGGATCCTGCTGATCCTCGGCGCCGTCGCCGCCGTCACCGGCTGGGGGATCCTCAAGGACGCCAAGTGGGCCCGGGTCACCGGCATCGTGCTGGCCTCGCTGAGCATGCTCTTCCAGTTCATGTTCCTGCCGTACGCGCCGATCTGGTCGGTCATCCTGCTGGCCATCGACGTCTTCGTCATCTGGGCCCTGGCCACGTACCGGCCCGACGCCCCGCACTCGCGCTGACATGTCCCTCCCCGCGGCGCCTCGCCGGGCGAGGCGCCGCGGAGAAGGGCCGTCCCAGTGCCGGAGCACCCCATGAAGCGGACCGAGCGGAACGAGACAGGCCATGGATGACGTGACCGACCGGACGCGAGCGGGTCTGCCCGCGCGCGGTGCCGCGGGCACCGGCGACGCTCCGGAGACGACGTGAGCACCGGAGACCCGAGCGGCGCCGCGAACGGCCGCGGCGCGGGCGCCCCCGACGCACACGAGATCGCCGAACTGCGGGCCAGGGTCGCCGAACTGGAGCAGCGCGCGCCGAGACGCGAGCACCATCGCGTCCGGTCGTCGTTCGCGGTCGTCCTGGTCCTCCTCGCGGCCCTGCTCACCCCGCTGAGCGCCGTCGCGGCCTGGTCGAGCGATCTGATCGGGAACACCGACCGGTACGTCTCCACGATGCAGCCGCTCGCCTCCGACCCCGACGTCCAGAACGCCGTCGCCAACCGGGTGACCGACGCGGTGATGCAGCACGTCGACGTGCAGACGCTGCTGGAGTCCGTCGCCCCCGCCGACCGGCCGCGGCTGACCAAGGCCCTGGGGCCGCTCAGCGGTCCGATCACCAGCGGCCTCACCGACTTCGTGCACACCGTGGCGCTCAAGTTCGTCAGCAGCAAGGCGTTCGCCACCCTGTGGACCGAGCTCAACCGCAAGGCGCACGCCGCCGTCGACAAGGCGCTGACGGGCAAGGGCGGCGGAGCGGTGAAGCTCACCAACGACGCCGTCGTCATCGACCTCGCCCCCGTCATCGACCAGGTCAAGACGTCCCTCGTCGACCGGGGACTCGGTGTCGCCGCCAAGATCCCGCAGGTGCACACCGACTTCACCGTGATGACCTCCGACTCCATCGGCAAGGCCAAGAGGCTCTACCGGCTCCTCGAACTGGTCGGGTTCTGGCTGCCGGTCCTGACCCTGCTGCTGGCGGCCGGCGGTGTGCTGCTCGCCGTCCGCAGACGCCGTGCCCTGGTCACCGCGGCACTCCTGGTCGCGGCCGGTGCCGCCGTCCTCGGCATCGCCCTGTGGATCTTCCGGGCGGTCTATCTCGACGGTCTCCCGGCGAACGTCTCCCAGCCGGCCGCCGCGTCGGTCTTCGACACGCTGGTGCGCTATCTGCGGACCTCGGTACGTCTGGTCATCACCCTCGGCATCATCGTGGCGCTTGCGGCGTGGCTGACCGGCAGCGGCCGGGCGGCCCGGCGGGTCAACGCCGCCTGGACCGGCGGTATCGGTGCCGTGCGGACGGCGACCGGGGTGGAACTCGGCGCGGTCGGAGCGTGGGTGCACCGGGTCAAGACGTGGCTCAACTGGACCGTGGTCGTGGTCGCCGCCGTCATCCTGCTGGTCTGGAACTACCCCACGGCCGTCGTCACCGTCTGGATCGCCGTACTGGCCCTGGTGGCGCTGGCGGTGGTCGAGTTCCTCGACGACGACGGCACCCCGCATCTGGCCGGCCCCGGCCCCGGCGAGGGACCGGCCGCGGGGGCCGCGGCGAAGAGCCCGGCCTGACCGGCAGAGCACGGTTCCGGCGCCCCGAGCCGTGCCCTCCGGCGTCCTCAGTGTCCTTCGGCGTCCTCCGGCATCCGTCGGCGGGCGCCGGAGCGGTGTGCGGGGAAAAACCGACTGACAGATCGTCGGCCCGGGGTTACTGTCGCCCCGATGACGACTTCCACCTCCATCAGATCGGAGGCCCCGTCCGCGCAAGGTGAGTGCTGATGCTCACTTCGACCGCGTACGAGGATTCCTCCCTCTCCTTCTGGCCGCGCGTGCGTGAATTCGCCGTGCCGCCCACCATGATCGAGACCGCGACGTTCCGCCGCCTGCGCGGTGACTGGGCGGGGGCGTGTGCCGCCGCCGGCGTCGACCTCGACTTCGATCTGCGCTCGACGGCCCGCGCGTACGGCCGCGAACTCGTCTCCAGGGTCCGCCGCGATCTACGGCATCTGGCTCCCGACCTGCTGCGCTGGCACATGCCGAGAGTCGCCCCCGACGGTCTGCTGCGTCCCGGCCTCACCATCACCCTGGCCCGCTACGCGGGCGCGGGACGCGACGGCGTACGTCCCGTGCATCTCGTGGCCCGTACTCCGCCCGCCTGGGCGGACGGCGGCCAGCGGATCAGCCTCGCTCTCTGGGACGCGGCTTCCGGCGGCTTCCCCGACCGGTTCTCCGCAGGCCGGTTCTCCCCGGGCGCGTTCCCGCCCGACGCCGGGGTCCGCCGCCATCCGCATCCACGTCCCAGCCGGCGCTACCGGCTGGACCTGCACCGGCACCTGTGGGACACCCGCAGAACCGGTGAACTGCGGGTCCGTTCCGGGGCCGACCTGCCGACGGGCGACGCCGCTCGGGGGAGCGCGGATCCACCGGGTCCGGTGCCCGCGGGGCTAGGCTGCGCGGTCGCCCGGTGGGCGGACGAGGCGGCGATCCTGCTGCGCGACGAGGGGCGTACGGCCGGCACGGTCACCGTGCGGCTCGGGACCCGCAGACGGCTGTTCCTGGAGCTGGTGGCGGCCGCGGAAGGCGAGGGGCCGCTCTCTCTGCGGATCACCGCCACGCCGCCCGCCGACGGGACCGGCGGCGGTCCCGCCGTGCCGGTCCTGCCCGACGCCGCGACCTGGGTGCTGCCCGACCTGGCGCTGATCCGCGCCGGAGCCGTCGAGACCGGGCGGCTGCACCCGCTGGTCGCCTCGGCGCTGGCACCGGACCGGGCGTCGGCGCTGGCACCGGACCGGGCGTCGGCAACGGCACAGGACCGGATGTCGGCGGCCCCGGCCATGGTGTCAGCGGCGGCCCCGGGCACGCACCCGGCCGTGGCCGACCCGCACGCGGACCCGGCCGGAGCGGCGCGGCTCGTGGAATGCCGGGGAGCCGTGCACCGGATCGGCCTGGTCGACGGGGTGCTCGCGCCGCTCGACCACGATCCGGCCGAGATCCGCCGGGAAGAGCTGCTGGTCGCCCTGACCGGCACACCGCTTCCCTGTCTCAGGGCGATCGACGAGGCGCACCGGCGGCCGCACTGTCTCGTGGGCGTCCGCGAACGGCTGCGCCACGGTGACACCGCCGGTGCGCTGGCCGTCGTCGAGGGGCTGCTGGGTCCCGACGCGGTGCTGCGACAAGGCGCGCTGCGGGACGAGCTCCGGGCCGCCGCGCTGCGGCGCGTCTCCTACGGACTGTTCCGGTCCGGTCTGACCGGTCCCGGTCCCGCCACCCTGCTCGCCCCGGGGCCTGCGCGACCCCGCGGCCACCGCTCCCACCCGCGTGACACGACCGGCCGCTGACCCCGCTCGCCCCTGACCGAGGGCCGACGGCCGCTGAACCCGGCCGAGGGGCAAAGGAGCAACGGCCACCGCCCGTCGACGGCCGCTCAACCCCGCCTGCCCCCTCGCAAGCTCACCCCCACCCCCTCCCAAGCTCAACCCCATCTCCCCGCAAGCCAGTTGACCGCCCCCGGGCCAAGTCCCGTACACACACAGCCCCTTCGCGAATCCAAAGGTGATCAGACATGCCCACGAACCACCCCCTCGCCGACCAACTGGACATCGCCGACGCCCTGTCGGCGCTGCTGCGCGACTCCGCCACCGAACCGCGCCCCGACCCTCAACTGGAGGCGCTGACCCTCGCCGTCGCGGCCGATCTGCCCGTCCTGCTCTGGGGCGAACCGGGGATCGGCAAGACCGCCGCCCTGACCCAGCTCGCCGAGACCCTGGAGCTGCCGCTGACCACGGTGATCGCCAGCGTCCACGAGCCCTCCGACTTCTCGGGGCTGCCCGTCCTCGGCGACGACCCCGCGGAGCAGGGCGTACCCATGGCCCCGCCGGACTGGGCCGTGCGGCTCGTGCGCGCCGGCCGCGGGCTGCTGTTCCTGGACGAACTGTCCACCGCACCCCCGGCGGTCCAGGCCGCGCTGCTCCGCCTCGTCCTGGAGCGGCGCATCGGAGCCCTCCGACTCCCGCCCGGCGTACGTATCGTGGCCGCCGCCAACCCCCGCTCCTCGGCCGCCGACGGCTGGGAACTGAGCCCGCCGCTGGCCAACCGGTTCGTCCATCTCCAGTGGGTCCACGACCACGAGGTCGTCGTCCGCGGACTGGGCGGCACCTGGCCCCGCGCGACCCTGCCGCGGCTCGATCCGCACAAGCTCCCGGAAGCCGTGGACTTCGCCCGCCGCGCGGTGTGCGGACTGCTCGCCGCCCGCCCCGGACTCGTCCACCGGCTGCCGAGCGGCGAGACCCGCCGGGGCGGTGCCTGGCCCTCGCCCAGGAGCTGGGAGACGACCCTGAGGCTCATCGCCTTCGCGCATGCCGCCGGATCCTCACGGGACGTGCTCTCCCTGCTGGTCAGGGGCACCGTGGGCGACGGTCCGGGGCTGGAACTGCTGGCGAGCGTGGACCGGATGGACCTGCCCGACCCCGAGACCCTGCTCGCCGACCCGGAGGGCGCCGTCCTGCCCGAGCGGGGTGATCTGCGCCAGGCCGTTCTCGACGGCGTGGTGGCCGCGGTCCGTACACGGCCCGCCAAGGACCGCTGGGACGCGGCCTGGGCACTGCTCGTACGGGCGCTGGACACCGGCGCCCCCGACCTGGTCGTCGTGCCCGCGACCACGCTCGCGACGCTGCGCCAGGAGGACTGGGACATCCCCGCGTCCATCGAGCGGCTGTCCGGAGCGGTGGCCCTGTCCCGGCGCGCGGACGACGCCGCGGCCCGCGTCGCCGTCGCCGCCGGAGCACGCCGATGACGGCCGTCGCGCCCAGGACCCTGGAGCTGGACCTGGACAAGCTGTTCGCGGCCCGCCTGCACGCGGCGCGGGCCCGGCCCTACCTGGCGACGGCCCTGTTCGCCCTGCACACCGTCGAGTCCCGCTGGGTGCCGACGATGGCCGTCGACCGGCACTGGCGCTGTTACGTCTCGCCCGGGTTCGTGGACCGCATGCCGGTCGAGGACCTGGCCGCGGTCTGGGTGCACGAGGTCTCTCACCTGCTGCGCGACCATCACGGCCGCAGCGAGCGGTTCGCCCGCGAACACGGGCTCACCGGTGCGGCCGAGCGGCTGCGGATGAACATCGCCGCCGACTGCGAGATCAACGACGACGCGTTCGGCGAGGGGCTCGTCAGGCCCGAGGGCGCCGTCACACCCGAGTTCCTGAGCCTGCCGTCCGGCGAGCTCATGGAGGACTACCTCCGCCAGTTCCGGCTCGGGCCGCTCACCCAGAGCCTGGCCTGGCTGGACTGCGGCAGCGGCGCCGACGGACGCGAACGGGACTGGGACCTCGGGCCGGACGGGGCGCACGGCCTCAGCGAGCAGGAACGCGACGCGGTCCGGTTCCGGGTCGCGCAGGGGATCAGGGCCCGCCCCGGAAGGAACCCCGCGCAATGGGAGCGATGGGCGGAGGAGGCCTTCCAACAGCCGCAGCCGTGGCGGGAGTTGCTGGGGGCCGCGGTCCGCTCCGCGGCCTCCGCGCCCGGGGTGGGGGAGGACTACACGTACGGCCGCCCGTCGCGACGCTCCGCCTCCGTGCCCGGGGTCGTCCTGCCGAGCCTGCGCCGCAGACCGCCACGGGTCTCGGTGGTCATCGACACCTCGGGGTCGGTCAGCGACGCGGAGCTGGGCAGCGCCCTCCTGGAGGTCGCGGCGATCTCCCGGGCGGTCGGCGGCCGACGGGACCTGGTCACCGTGGTCCCGTGCGACGCGGCGGCACGGATCGCGCACCCGCTGTGCCGGGCCGAGGGCATTCCGCTCCTCGGCGGCGGTGGCACCGACCTGCGGTCCGGGTTCACCAAGGCGCTACGGGCACGGCCCCGCCCGGACGTCGTCGTGGTCCTCACCGACGGCCAGACCCCCTGGCCGGCGGAGCGCCCGCCGTGCCGGACGGTGGTGGGCCTGTTCCCCCGCGGCCGGTCGGACGCCTCGTGGGACGAGGACGACCCCGAGTACGTCCCCGACGAACCGCCGGCCTGGGCGCGTGTCGTCGAGATCGGGTAGGGCCTGTCCGACGAGCAGGAGCCGCCGCCCCCTACACGCTGTATCCGCCGTCCACCCCGAGCGCCTGGCCGGTGATGAAACCCGCGCGGTCCGAGGCCAGGAACGCCACGGCCTCGGCGACGTCCAGGGCGCTGCCGAAACGGCGCAGCGGGGTGTTGCGGCGGGTGATCTCCAGCGCCCTGTCGTCGAGTTCGCCGGAACCGATCAGACGGGCGGCGGTCCCGTCGGTCAGCATGCCGGGGGCGACGCAGTTGACCCGGACGCCGTAGCGGCCCTCCTCGGCGGCGAGGGCGCGGGCGACCGCCTCGACCGCCCCCTTCGGTCCCGCCGAGAGGCCGTCGCGCACCGGGAACCTCCGGGTCGCCACGGTGGTGACGGCGACGACGGCGCCCCGGCTCTCGCGCAGCAGCGGCAGCGCGGGATGCACCAGGGCGAAGAACCCTCCCGCGTCCGCGTCGAGCTGGGTCCTGAACGCGCCCGGGGTGACCCCGCTCAAGTGCGTCATCGGCACGTGCGGGCCCGCCGCGTGGACGAGGGTGTGCAGTCCGCCGAGCTCGGCGGCCGTCCCCGACACGGCGGCGGCCACGGCCCGCTCCTCGCCGAGGTCCAGCCGCAGCGCCCGTATCAGGCGGCCCTCGTCCGCGAACTCCGCCGTCAGCCCGGCGGCGAGCGCCTCGGCGGCCTCCCGGCTGGAGCGATACGTGAACACCACGTCACTGCCCCGCTCGGCGAGGATCCGCACGATCGCGGCGCCGATGCCCCCGGTGCCGCCCGACACGAACGCGACACCGTTGCGGTGCGAGAAGTCCGGCGCTTGCGACATCGACATCACTGTCCCTGGGACTCGGCGACGCTGCTTCACGGCCTCGCGGGCCGGGCGTGGATCCGGCGCGGATCCGGCATGGAGCCGGCGCGGATCCGGACGGTGCGCACGCGCGCCCGGCCGGGCGACGGGACATTCCAGCACGCGCCGCCGCCCGGGGAACAGGCGTGTGCACCGATTCACCGCCCGAGGAACAGGCGTATGCACCGATTCACCACCGCCCGGGGAACGGGCGTGTGAACGCGATCCACCGCCCGGGGCGGGCGCGGGACCGTGAATCCTCAGGGCTGGGTCAGCGGCAGGTGGAGGTCCGTGCTCGACATCGTCATCGGCGTCGCCGAGACCGCGCGCAGCCGCATCCGCGTCCCGGCCTTGGGGAGCGTGAACCCCCCGTCGGGGGGCCGGAGTTCGTAGCGTCCGAAGGCGTGGCCGGCCAGGGTGGACGGGCCGGAGGCCACCGTCCAGTAGCGGCTCATGCCCTGGCCCGTGGTCACGGTGAAATGCGGGCTCAGGGCCGCGTCGCCGAGATTGGTCACGCCGACCGTGAGTGCGGTCACGGAGTGGGCGGCGCGGCGGGCCTCGGTGACCTGCATGCGCAGCGGCGGGGACCCGGTGGCCCCCAGCGTCACGGCCGCCGCCGACGGGGCCAGCAGCAGGACGACCGCGGCCATGAGGGCCCCGCGCCGGTGCGTGCCGCGCAGGAAGGCCGGGCGGGGCTGCCACGCGGTCCGGAAGGACTCCCAGGGCGCGGTGATGGCCGCTGCCACCCACAGGGGCGTCATCAGCAGGTAGTAGCCGTCCTGAGAACGGGTCGCCACGTAGAACGCGCACCAGGGCAGTACCGTCGCCGCCGGCCCCAGCCGCCGTACGAACAGCACGAACAGGGCCAGCAGGGCCGCCGCCAGGAGCAGGCTCGCGTGCGCGTACCAGGCCAGCCGGTCGCTGCCGTCGGTGAAGTACAGCGAGATGTCGACCAGGCCCTGTCCGTGGATGTCGGCGTCCTGGGTGAGGGGCAGGGCGATCCCGGAGAACCAGGAGTGCGGCTCGCTCACGATGAAGTACGAGTTGATCAGCAGCCAGGTGGCGGCTGCGATGCCGGCGATCCGGCCGACCGCGATCGCCGCCGCCCGCGCGCCGAGGTCGCCGCGGCGCAGCGCGTACACCCCGGCCAGCAGGAACGGGGTGAGGAACCAGGGGAGCTGCTGTGCCGCGCAGGCGGCCCCGAGGCAGACGGCCCGCGCGATGTCGGCCCGTCCGCCGCGGCCCATCCGCGGCCATCCGACCACCACGGGGATGAGCAGGGCGCAGGCGAGGATCGCCGGATAGCCGAGCCGCGCGTACGTCGGCAGCAGGCCGAGGCCGAGGCAGGTCAGCGTCGCGGCGGAGCGCCACGGCACCGGCAGCATCCGCCACATGACGACCGTGCCCGTGATGAGGGCCCCGGTGCCGACCATCGTGGCGGGCGTCGAACCGTGCCCGACCCACAGCAGCGGCGCGGTGAGCATCAGCGCGAGCGGTGGATAGCCGTACGTGAAGTCGTAGCCGCCGTTCATCGTCGCGGTGAGGGCGACGCCGTGGTCGAAGAGCCAGGGCCACGGGCGGTCGTAGACCTGGTGGCCGGCGGCGAACTCGTGGGCCGCCTGGGTGGTGAGGACCGACTCGTCGCTGCCCTGGTGGTTCATGATCAGCCCGCACACGACCAGGGTCAGCGCGGTCAGCAGGACGACGAGGTCGAGCCGGGCCAGTGAGCGGCCCCGGCGCACCACGAGGGTCAGGACGCCCGTCGCCAGGATCGAGGCGTAGCAGAGCGAGACGACGGCGGCGACGATGAGCCGGTGGCTGGCGGCCTGCGCCCACAGCGGGCGCGTACCGATGAACAGGCTGATGTCGGCCAGGAGGGTGAGGACGCGGTGCCACTGGGCGGGCGCCTCGTCCGGGTTCCAGCGCGTGACCGGCCCGCCGGACGAGACCGTCGAGGGGGCCTGGCGGCGCGTCGGCGCCGGCTTGATTTCTGCCGAGTACACGGCCTCATACGCTAATTCCAGCCGGTGAGCGGCGCGCGACGGGACGTGAAGAGTCCGGTGTGAGGCGAGTAAGAGCACGCCCGTGGGCCGGTGGCCTCAGGCGTTGGACAGCGAGACCTCGGTGGACTTGATCAGGGCGACGACCTCGGAACCCGTGTCGAGGCCCAGGTCGGAGACCGCGTCCCGGGTGATCGCGGAGGTCAGTTCGCCGCCCGCGACCCGGACCTTGACGCTGGCCATGGCACCGCCGGTCGTGACCGCGGTGACCGTGCCCGGCAGCTGGTTGCGGATGCTCAGTCCCTCCACCGGCCCGGTCGCCAGGGAGACCTCTGTGGACTTGACCAGGGCCCGCACGGCGGAGCCCGACGCGAGGCCGAGCTCCTGTACGGCCTCCCGGGTGACGGCCGCGGTGATCTCCTGTCCGGCGTCGAGCCGGATCTTGACCGTCGCCATCACCTCACCGGGGGTGACCGAGGTGACGGTGCCGGGGAGCTGGTTGCGGATGCTCAGGCTCATTCGGAGGCCTCGATTGCTGGGCGGAGGGAGGGTTAGGGACGTATATGCGTAGCTTGCCGCACGCGGCGGATCCGGGTCCGGTTCGCGGACCGTGTCGCTGTTGGGCCGAACGGGTGACCATGCGTAAGAATTGCCCGGTGCAGACAACGAGTGCGAGCCAGGACGGGGTGGACCGATGAGCGGCCACGACGTCACCGACGAACAGTGGGAAGGGCTCGCCCAGGTCGTTCCGTTGCGAGGCCGGGACGCCTGGCCGTCGGCCGTGCGGCACCGGTCGATACCCGAGGCCGAGACGGAGACGCGGCGCCGCTTCGTGGTCCTGCGGGTCAACGTCTTCGCGGACGCCCGCGACGTCGCGGAGACGCTCATGTCGGGCATCCCGGTGCTCCTCGACCTGACCGGCGCGGAGACCGAGGTCGCCAAGCGGGTCCTGGACTTCAGTACGGGCGTGGTCTTCGGCCTGGCGAGCGGGATGCACCGGGTCGACCGGAACGTGTTCCTGCTGACGCCTCCGGGGACCGAGGTGCGCGGCCTGATGGAGGGGGTCGGCGTTCCCGGCCTCTGACGGTCCCTGGCCTCGACCGGGTACGGCCGGCCCTGGTCGGGGCGGTCCCTGGCGTCGACCGGGGGCGGTGCCTGCCCCTGACCGGGCGTGGCCCCTGTCCCTGATCGCGGGTGGCCCTGGCCTCGACCGGGCGCGACCGCTGTCCCTGATCGGGGTGGCCCCTGGCGTCGACCGGGCGCGGTCCCTGGCCGCCACCGGGCGCGGCCCCCGTCCCCGGCCGCCCGCTCCGTCCCTCGATCGTAGGAAGGTCCCCCGGGCGTAACGGTTCGCCTCGTTTCGGCGGCCTACCGTCCGCATATGACTCTGACCTCTGCGGAAGCCCCCACGGCGGTGGTGGCGCGCCCGGTCCGTCCCGGCGTCACCGAGCTGCGGCTCGCCGCCTTCGCCGCGCACCGCCGCGTCCGGTTCCCGCTCGGACCGCTCACCCTCGTCGCCGGCCCCAGCGGCAGTGGCAAGACGGCCGCCCTGCGGGCCTACGAGGCACTGGCGCGGCTCGGTGCCGGGGAAGCGCTCCGGGAGGTGTTCCCCGACCCGGTCGCCTGTGTGCCCGAGCGGTCCAGGGCCGACGCCCAGCACCGCCGCGGTTTCCGGATCGGCTGCACGGTCGACGGACCCGAGGGCCCGGTCCGGCTCGACGTCGCCGTCCAGGCCGAGCCCGAACTGCGCGTCGTGGGCGAGCGGTTGTCGGCCGGCGGGCGGACCCTGCTGGAGACGGCGCTGCGCGACCCGGGCCGCCCCTGCGTCCAGGCGGCCTGGCACACGGGCGGCACGTCCTCGGTGACCCGGGTCCCGCTCCCCGACGACCGCCTCGGCACCGCGCTGCTGCCCCTCCGCGTCGCGGGCCGCACCGCCGGAGAGCGTCAAGTCCTGGCCGCCGCCGAGCAGATGGTCCTCGCCCTGCGGTCCGTGTACGTCTGCGACCCGGACCCGGACTCCATGCGCGCGCCCGTCCCGCTCGGCTCCGGACGCCTGCTGCGCGGCTGCGGCAACCTCGCCGAGGTCCTGTGGCGTACGAGGTCGGAGTGCGGCCGGCGCTACGCCCACCTGGTCGCCGCCGTCGAGGCCGGATGCGCGGGCCCGGTCACGGACGTCCTGGCCGAGGTGCTCGGCGACGGCACCGTCCGCGCCCTCCTCGACCGGGGCGACGGCGCCCGTACGCCGCTCGGGCTGCTCGGCGACGGCGAGTTGAGGTATCTCGCGCTCGCCCTGGTGCTGCTCACCGGGCCGGGTGTCCTGGAGGTCGACCCTGCGGGCGAGGTGCCGGCCGCGTTCCAGTCGCTGACGGTCCTGGCCGACGGCTTCGACCGGGCTCTGGACACCCGGCAGGCCGGAGAGCTGACGCGGCTGGCGGCGCGCATGTGCGAGCGGGGCCACATCAGGCTGCTCGGCACGGTCGTCGACGGGAGGCAGGCCTCCGCGACCGCCGGGGCCACGGTCGTGGACCTGAGGCCACCGGGCCGGGGGTGATACACCTGACGGCGTGAGTGAACTTGATGTGGCGACCCTTCAGCGCAGACTGGCCGAGTTCGCGGCCGTACGGAACTGGCAGCCGTACCACACCCCCAAGAACCTGGTGGCCGCCCTGAGCGTGGAGGCGTCCGAACTCCTGGAGATCTTCCAGTGGTTGACGCCGGAGGAGTCGGCCCGCGTGATGGGTGACGCGGACACCGCGCACCGCGTCACCGACGAGGTCGCGGACGTGCTCGCGTATCTGCTCCAGTTCTGCGAGGTGCTGGGGATCGACCCGCTCGCGGCGCTCGACGCGAAGATCGACCGCAACGAGCGGAGGTTCCCGGCCCCGGGCAACTCCTGACGGGGCCGTCCCGCCCCGCGTCCACGAACCCCTGACCGGGCGGCCGCTCCGCCCGCGCGAAACGGAATCCCATACTCTCCGTAGTTGTCGTGGCGGTCCGATGCGATTCCGTGTCCACAGATTTCGGGCTTCCTCTGGCTTTCTGTCTCAAGGACCCTCACTCTGGGTAGTGAACAAGGGAGTTCGACTGTACGCGCGAGAGCGCGTCGGACAGACGGGGGCAGCGCATGGAAGCGGTGCGGCTCATCGTGGCGAGCAGACGTGCCCTGGCGGAGAGCGGTGAGACTGCGGAGGTGATGGCGGAGGCGTGGCAGGCGCATTCCCTGGCCCAGGCGATCGGCAGCCGCTTCGCGGTCTCCGGTCCCCCCGAACTCCGGGGCGAGGCCCTGGGGTTGACCGAGCTGGCGGGCCGCGGCTGCGGTGTGCTCGGCGATCACGCCCTCGATGTCGGCGCGTTACGGGCCGCCCGGCTCACGGAGCTGGGCGACGCGCGCGAGTCGCTGCTCTGCCTCGGCGCACTCCTCGCCGAGGTCGGCATAGCCCTGGTCGGCATCGCCTGCGCGGCGGACGACGAGGGAAGGTACTGGCAGTGCATGGAGGCGATCGACGCGGCGGACGAGTCGCGGGACCGCGTCCTGGAGATGCTCAGACGTCTCGCGGTACGGGACGAGAAACGCGTGGTGGAACCGGACTCGGCCGCGGGCTAGAGCGCCCCTGACGCCGCCGGGCGGACGCGAACTGTCGGACAGGCCTTGGACGGCCCGCGACGCCCGACCGGTCCCGGGCCCGGTCCCGGCCGCGGTGAGGAACCCGACCGGAACCGCCCGTGAGGCGTGACCCGGGTCGCCCGGGACGTTCTGGCGCCCGGTCGGAGGCCCTTGTGGGGCGTGGGCGCCGGGGCCGGGGTGCTGTGCGGGAGGGGGTCAGCCGAGCTGGGGTGCCACCTCGGAGGCGATCAGGTCCAGATGGTCGAGGTCGTTCAGGTCCAGCATCTGGAGATACATCCGCTGCGAACCGACCGCCTGGTACCGGGCGATCTGCTCGACGACCTCCGCCGGGGACCCCGCGAGCCCGTTCGCCTTCAGTTCGTCGACATCGCGCCCGATGGCGTCCGCCCGTCGCCGCACCTCGCCGTCGGTCCGGCCGACGCACGCCACGAGCGCGTTGGAGTACACGAGTTCCTCCGGCTCGCGCCCCGCCTGTTCCAGTGCGGCCCGGACCCGGCCGAACTGCCGCTCCGAGTCGGGGACCGAGGCGAAGGGGATGTTGAACTCACTGGCATAGCGGGCCGCGAGGGCGGGGGTCCGCCTGGCTCCGTGACCGCCGATCAGCACGGGCACCTTCGACTGCGCGGGCTTGGGCAGCGCGGGCGAGTCCTTGAGCTGGTAGTACGTCCCGTCGAAGGTGAAGCGTTCGCCGACAGGCGTGCCCCACAGCCCGGTGACGACGGCGAGCTGCTCCTCCAGCCGGCCGAACTTCTCCTTCGGGAACGGAATGCCGTACGCCGTGTGCTCGGCCTCGTACCACCCGGCCCCCAGGCCGAGTTCGACACGGCCGCCGGACATCTGGTCGACCTGGGCGACCTGGATGGCCAGCACGCCGGGGAGGCGAAAGGTTCCGGCGGTCATCAGGGTGCCCAGGCGGATACGGCTCGTCTCGCGGGCGATGCCGGCCAGGGTGATCCAGGCGTCGGTGGGGCCGGGGAGCCCGTCGACGGAACCCATGTGCACATAGTGATCAGAGCGGAAGAAGGCTCCGTAATGGAGGTCTTCGGCGGCCTTGGCGACGCGGAGCAGCGTGTCGTAGGTCGCGCCTTGCTGCGGTTCTGTGAAGACTCGAAGATCCATGTATCCATCATGCACCGGTCACAACTGGCGTCCCCCGTCGAACCGCTGGCACGCCGTCGCCCGTCGGGAAACATCTCCGCCCGTGACGGCCGGGACGGCCCGAAGGTATGGATCGGCCGCCGCTACTGCTGCCCGGCGAGCTGGGGGTACAGGTCGCTCAGCTCGCCCGAGAGGCCGGCCTTGACCTGGCGGGTGAGCGCGTCGGCGAGGACCTCGTGGGCGTCCGCCTCGATGCCGTCGAGCGCCTGCGCCGCGACGCTGTGGGCGGTGACCTTGGGGACGTCGAGGCTCGCGGTCAGATCCGTGTCGACGTAGCCGACGTGCAGTCCGGTGACCCGGATGCCGCGCGGCCGCAGTTCCAGGCGCAGCGCGTTGCTCTGGGACCACAGGGCGGCCTTGGCGGCGCTGTAGCCGTCGGCGCCGGGGACCGTGACCCACGACAGCACCGAGTGGACGGTGAGGATGTGCCCGCCGCCGTTGCGCTCCATGACCGGGACGAAGGCGCGGGTGGTGAGGAGCGGGCCGAAGAAGTTGATGTCGAACTCCCGCCGCACGTCCTCGACGGGGGAGTCAAGGAACGAGGTCGGGGCGGTCGCGCCCGCGTTGTTGACCAGCACGGTGACGTCCTGGGCCCGCGCCGCCGCGGCCGCGACCGAGGCGGGGTCGGTGACCTCCAGGGCGAGGGGTACCGCGTCGGGGTGGCCGACGGTCCGCGGGTCGCGGGCGGTCGCGTAGACCTTCCGGGCGCCACGCTCGTACAGGGCGTCCACGAAGGCCTTGCCGATACCGCGGCTGCCACCCGTCACGAGTGCCACCGCGCCTTCGATGCTGGTCATGAGCTTCTCCTCTTCAGGGCCGCCGGGAATCGGGAGGGCGGGGCGGTGGCGGCGCGGCCGGCCGGGCCGTGCGCCGCACCGCCCATATCGTAAACCGATCGGTTTTCTGTGCTCACCCGCACTGTAAACCGATCGGTTTCCGCGAGGCAAACGGAGAACGTAAGCTGGGCCCATGACACAGGTGACCTCGACCGCGACCGCCGGTTCACCGACCCGCGACCGGCTGCTCGACGCCGCGGCCGAGCTCTTCTACCGCGAGGGCGTCGGCGTCGGCGTCGAGGCGCTGTGCCGGGTGGCCGGAGTGTCCAAGCGCTCGATGTACCAGCTGTTCGACAGCAAGGACGGCGTCCTTGCGGCCAGCCTGGAGCGCAGCGCGCCCGCCTATCTGGCGTTCCTGCTGCCCCCCGACGACGGCCGGCCGCCGCGTGACCGCGTTCTGCACGTCTTCGAGCGCCTGGAGGAGATGGCCGCCCGGCCGGACTTCCGCGGCTGTCCCCTCGTGGCCGTGACCGCCGAGCTGAAGGCGCCGGATCACCCCGCGAGCGTGGTGGCCCGCCGCGGCAAGGACGAACTGACCGCGTTCTTCCGGCGGGAGGCGGAGCGCGGCGGAGCCGGGGACCCCGAGCTGCTCGCGCGCCAGCTGACCGTCGCCTTCGACGGATCGGGCGTACGGGCCGTGATGCAGGGCCGGGGCCTGGACGGCCTCGCCCTCGCGACCGCCACCGCCCTGCTCACCGCCGCGGGCGTCGAGAGCGAAGACACCACGACGCCCGAAGAACGGGAAGCGGAAGCCTCCGACTGACGTCCGCCCGGCCCCACGGCCGTCCACCGTCCGGCCGGGCCACCGTCCGGCCGACGCGCCACCGTCGCACGGCCGCCCCCCCCGGGTGAACCGGCCGACCCCGGGCAGCGCGCGGCCGACCCGCGGTGCCCCCTCGGCCGCCCCGGCCGGCCTCGGCATCTCCCGGCCGCCCCCTGTCGCCCCTCCCGGCCGGCCCCCGCCGCCTCCAGCTGAACCTCTCGGCCGCCCCGGTCGACCCCCGGCCGGTCCCCGGGACGCCCCTCGCCCAGGGCCCCGTCGGCGTCCCTAGCGCCAGGTGAAAAACCGCGGGTCCACCTGGGGTGTTCGCTGTACGTTGTGGGGGCGCGCCGAGGGCTGGCGTCGCCCCTGCGGTCGGCCGCGGCGCGGCGTGGCCACGGCCACGGGGGCCGTGGCGGAGCCGGGAGCGGCGACGGCCGGGGCGCGCTCGCCCATGCCGTGGCCCCTCGGCGTCCGGCCCCGGCGCACCGCGCACCGGCCGGGCGGCCCACAGGATCCCCACGGCTCAGAAGACGTATCGAGGCAGACACACCGTGTTCCTGACGATCAGTACCACCGGTACCCCGGAGCGACCCGCGACCGACCTCGGCTTCCTGCTGCACAAGCATCCCGATCACGCGCAGCGGTTCTCGACGTCGTACGGGACGGCGCACGTCCTTTACCCCGAGGCGACCGCCGAGCGGTGCACGGCCGCACTGCTCCTGGAGATCGACCCGGTGGCGCTGGTCAGGCGCGGCAAGGGCAAGGGACGCGGGGGAGCCCCCGACGCGGCCCTCGCCCAGTACGTCAACGACCGCCCGTACGCGGCGTCCTCACTGCTGGCCGTCGCCATCGGCGCCGTCTTCTCCAGCGCGATGAAGGGCCAGTGCGCGGCACGGCCCGAGCTGCCGGCAGAGGGCCGACCGCTGCGCGTCGAGGTGCCCGCGCTGCCCGCGAGCGGCGGCGCCGGTGTCGTCCGCGCCCTGTTCGAGCCGCTGGGCTGGACGGTGACGGCCGAGCCCGTGCCGCTCGACGAGCGCTTCCCGGAGTGGGGCGACTCCCGCTACGTACGCCTGGAACTGGAAGCGGACGGGCTGACGCTCGCCGAGGCCCTGCGCCACCTCTATGTGCTGCTCCCCGTCCTCGACGACTCCAAGCACTACTGGGTGTCGTCGGACGAGGTCGACAAGCTGCTGCGGGCGGGCGAGGGCTGGCTGCCGGGGCACCCGGAGCAGAAGCTGATCGCCGACCGCTACCTCTCCCGGCGCTCGTCGCTGACCCGGGAGGCCATGGAGCGGCTCGAACTCGCGCGGCTGGCCGAGACCGACGACATCGCCGTCGAACAGCTCGACAACGCCGTCGACGAGACCACCGACACCGAGGAGAAGCCGGTACCGCTCGCCGTGCTGCGCCGGGACGCGATCCTGGCCGCTCTGCACGCGTCCGGCGCGAGCCGCGTCCTCGATCTCGGCTGCGGTCAGGGCCAGTTGGTGCAGGCCATGCTCAAGGACACCCGCTTCACCGAGATCGTCGGGGTCGACGTGTCCATACGGGCGCTCACCGTCGCCTCGCGCCGCCTCAAGCTCGACCGCATGGGCGAGCGGCAGGCCGCCCGCGTCCAGCTCCTCCAGGGCTCGCTCGCCTACACCGACCGCCGTCTGAAGGGGTACGACGCCGCCGTGCTCAGCGAGGTGATCGAGCACCTCGACCTGCCCCGGCTGCCCGCCCTGGAGTACGCGGTGTTCGGCTCCGCCCGCCCGCGGACCGTCCTCGTGACGACCCCGAACGTCGAGTACAACGTCCGCTGGGAGACCCTGCCGGCCGGACACTCCCGGCACGGCGACCACCGCTTCGAGTGGACCCGCGAGGAGTTCCGGGCCTGGGCCCGCAAGGTCGCCGAACGGCACGGCTACGACGTGGAGTTCACCCCCGTCGGCCTCGACGACCCCGAGGTCGGCCCGCCCACCCAGATGGCCGTCTTCACCCTGGCCACCGGCACCACCGCCACCCCGAACGCGAAGGAGGAGAAGGCCGCATGAGCGAGCGACACGACCAGGGGCGCGTCCTGCCCGTCACCGACCTCTCCCTCGTGGTGCTGATCGGCGCCTCGGGCTCCGGCAAGTCGACGTTCGCCCGGCGGCACTTCAAGCCGACGGAGGTCATCTCCAGCGACTTCTGCCGGGGGCTGGTCGCCGACGACGAGAACGACCAGAGCGCCAGCGGCGACGCCTTCGACGTCCTGCACTACATCGCGGGCAAGCGCCTCGCGGCCGGACGCCGGACCGTCGTCGACGCCACCAGCGTCCAGCAGGAGAGCCGCCGCCAGCTGATCGAACTGGCCCGCAGGCACGACGTGCTGCCGATCGCCGTCGTCCTCGACGTGCCCGAGGAGGTCTGCGCCGAGCGCAACGCGGCGCGCACCGACCGGGCCGGGATGCCGCGCCGCGTGATCCAGCGGCACATCCGTGAACTCCGGCGCTCGCTGCGTTCCTTGGAACGCGAGGGCTTCCGCAAGGTGCACGTCCTGCGCGGCGTGGACGACGTCGAGAACGCCTCGGTCGTCACCGAGAAGCGGTTCAACGACCTCACCCACCTCACCGGGCCGTTCGACATCGTCGGCGACATCCACGGCTGCGCCTCCGAGCTGGAGACGCTGCTCGGCAAGCTCGGCTACGTCGACGGCGTGCACCCCGAGGGCCGTACGGCCGTCTTCGTGGGCGACCTCGTCGACCGCGGCCCCGACTCGCCCGGCGTGCTGCGCCGCGTGATGTCCATGGTCGGTTCCGGCAACGCCCTGTGCGTGCCCGGCAACCACGAGAACAAGCTCGGCCGCTACCTCAAGGGCCGCCAGGTCCAGCACACCCACGGACTCGCCGAGACCATCGAGCAGATGGACCGGGAGAGCGAGGAATTCCGCGCCACGGTACGGGAGTTCGTCGACGGGCTGGTCAGCCACTACGTCCTCGACGGCGGGCGCCTGGTCGTCTGCCACGCCGGCCTGCCCGAGAAGTACCACGGCCGCACCTCGGGCCGGGTGCGCTCGCACGCGCTGTACGGCGACACCACCGGGGAGACCGACGAGTTCGGGCTGCCCGTGCGCTACCCGTGGGCGGAGGACTACCGGGGCCGGGCCGCGGTCGTCTACGGCCACACCCCGGTCCCCAACGCCACCTGGCTCAACAACACCATCTGCCTGGACACCGGCGCCGTGTTCGGCGGCAAGCTGAGCGCCCTGCGCTGGCCGGAGCGCGAGCTCGTCGACGTACCCGCCGAACGGGTCTGGTACGAGCCGGCCAAGCCGCTGGCCACCGAGGCGCCGGGCGGTCACGAGGGGCGTCCGCTGGACCTCGCGGACGTGCACGGCCGCAGGGCCGTCGAGACCCGGTACGCGGGACGGGTGGCCGTCCGCGAGGAGAACGCGGCGGCCGCGCTGGAGGTCATGAGCCGCTTCGCGGTGGACCCCCGGCTGCTGCCGTATCTGCCCCCGACCATGGCCCCCACGGCCACCTCGCACGTCGAAGGCCACCTGGAACACCCCGCCGAGGCCTTCGCCCAGTACCGGGAGGACGGGGTCGCCCGGGTCGTGTGCGAGGAGAAGCACATGGGGTCGCGCGCGGTGGCCCTGGTCTGCCGTGACGCGGACGCGGCGCGTGAGCGGTTCGGCGTCGACGGCCCCACCGGGTCGCTGTACACCCGTACCGGCCGCCCCTTCTTCGCCGACGCCGCCGTCACCGAGGAGATCCTCGGCAGGGTGCGCGCAGCGGCGACCGAGGCCGGGCTGTGGGAGGAGCTGGACACCGACTGGCTGCTGCTGGACGCGGAGTTGATGCCGTGGTCGCTGAAGGCGTCCGGGCTGCTGCGCAGTCAGTACGCCGCTGTCGGCGCCGCGTCCGGGGCGGTCTTCCCCGGTGTGCTGACCGCCCTCGAAGGGGCGGCGGCGCGGGGACTCGACGTCGCCGAGCTGCTGACACGCCAGCGTGAACGGGCCGCGGACGCACAGGCGTTCACCGAGGCGTACCGGCGCTACTGCTGGACCACGGACGGCCTCGAAGGGGTGCGTCTCGCGCCGTTCCAGATCCTGGCCGTCCAGGGCCGGAGCCTCGCCGGGCTGCCGCACGACGAGCAACTCGCCCTGATCGACCGGCTCGTGGAGAACGACGGGAGCGGGCTGCTGCACACCACCCGGCGGCTGTTCGTCGACACCGGCGACCCGGAGTCGGTGCGGGCCGGGATCGACTGGTGGCTGGAGATGACCGGCCGCGGCGGCGAGGGCATGGTGGTGAAGCCGGTCGGCGCGGTGGTGCGGGACGCTCAGGGGCGGCTCGTGCAGCCCGGCATCAAGTGCCGGGGCCGCGAGTACCTGCGGATCATCTACGGTCCGGAGTACACCCGTCCGGAGAACCTCGCCCGTCTGCGCGGCCGCTTCCTGAACCACAAGCGGTCCCTGGCCATCCGCGAGTACGCCCTCGGCCTCGAAGCCCTGGACCGCCTGGCGGAGGGCGAACCCCTCTGGCGCGTCCACGAGGCCGTCTTCGGAGTCCTCTCCCTGGAATCCGAACCGGTGGACCCCCGCCTGTAAGGCCCAAACCCCGGTGGGGGCCCCGTCAGGGGCGCGAGGAACCGCGCGCCAAGCCCCCACCGGGCAGGCACCCGATTCCGGGACCCGGGCGGGGGCCCCGTGAGGGGCGCGAGGAACTGCGCGCCAAGCCCTCACCGGGCAGGCAGCCGAATCCGGGACCCGGGCGGAGGCCCCGTGAGGGGCGCGAGGAACTGCGCGCCAAGCCCCCACCGGGCCCGCAGCCGATCCGCCCCACCGGGGCACACCCACCCCACCCCGGCCAGGGAGATTCCGGTCAGGGCCCAGGGGCCAGAAATCTCAGCCGACGAGGCGAAGTCGAACCCCGGCCACCCCCACCCGCACGGTCTGCCCCCAGACAAGCTCCACCGCATCCCCCTCCATCCCGTCCCCGAACACGATCAGCCGGTCCGACTCCACGGTCAGGGACAGCCGCCCGTCCCCGGCGAGCTCGCCTGCCACCAGCGAGGTCCCGGTGGCAGGCGAGGGCCAGGCCTCGCGGACGAACCAGAGCAGACGCGCGTCCGTGGGCCCCGGCAACGGCAGCCGCTCGCCCCGTTCCTGCCAGACCGACCGGATCCAGCCGGTGGCCCCGGTCCCGGTCCCCACGAGCACCCCGGAGGACGCCTGGGGCTCGACGGCACCCCCGTACTCGTCGAGCCCCAGCCGGTAGCGGGCCGTCTGATGGCCCGCGGCCCCCAGGTAGATCTCGTTGAGCGCGACCAGCCGCTGCGTGTCGTCGGCGACCGCCTCGACCATGGTCAGCTCGTCGGCGCTGCCGACCCGCGCGGAGGCGAGCAGCGCGCCCGCGTCGGCCGCCCGGTGCCGCACCAGGACGCCCGGGTTGCGCCCGGGGTCGGCGTCGATCCCCACCACCGGCTGACCGTCGAGGTACTTGGCGACGTTCGCGACCAGCCCGTCCTGCCCGACCACGACCACCACGTCCTCCGGCGCGAACAGGAAGCGGTCCAGGTCGGCGCGCTCGACGCGTGCCTGACGCCAGGTCAGCGGGATCGCCGACACGACCGCGGCGAGCGCCTCACGGGCGCGCCGGTGCCGCTCGTGCACCTCGGCGATGTCCCGGCCGCGCGAGGACAGGTAGAACGCGGCCTGCCCGTGCGTGCCGTGCCGGGCGGTCAACTCCTCGTACTCGGTGGTCCGGTGGACGAGCACGACCCGGGGCGCGAGGCTCACGCCGATTCCCCGGCGGCCCCGTTGCCCAGCCTGGCCAGCAGCCCGGTGAGGACGTCGGGCGAGACGGTGAGGTTCTCGATCCGCGGCAGGTTCTCCGCCAGCCGGCTGCCGGTCAGCGCGTGCAGTGTGGCGGTGTCGACCTCGCCGTGGACCCGCAGCCAGGCCGCCTGTGCCTCGGCCCGTGCCGCCCCGACCTCGCGCTCCGCCTGCGCCTCGGCCCCCGCGAGCCGCACCTTGCGTGTGGCCTCGGCCTCGGCGAGCCGCAGCGACCGGGTGGCCTCCGCCTCGGCCAGCCGGACCGTACGGGCCGCCTCCGCCCCGGCGCGCACCGCGTCCGCCGCCGCGAGCTCCTCGGCCTCGCGGCGCGCGTTCGTGCCCTGCTGCTCGACCAACTGCTCCTCGCGGCGGGCGAGTTCGATCCGGCTGGCGAGTTCGTTCTCGGCGATGGCGCGCTCCCGCTCGACGGCGACCGCCCGGCGTTCGTAGGTGGCCTTGTCCGCGTCCTGCTGGATCTGCTCCCGGGCGGGGGTGCGCAGCGCCCGCTCCACCTCGGGTTCGGGCCGCAGCGCGACGACCCGTACCGCGACGACCTCGATGCCGGTCGAGGGCAGCCGGGGCTCGCCCGCGAGGCCGTCCGCGATCCGCTCCCGTACCGCCGCGACGCCGTCGACCAGGGCGGACGCCAGCGACGTACGGGCCAGTACGGCGAGCGCGTGCTGCTGTGCCGTCTCGGTCAGCAGCGAGCCGAGCTGTTCCAGCGGGGTGCCGCGCCAGGCGCCGGAGTCGGGGTCTATGGAGAAGTCGATGCGGGAGGCCGCGACGGCGGGGTCGCTGATCCGGTAGGTGACGGTGGCCTGCACCGCGACGTCCTGGAAGTCGGACGTGCGGGCGTGGAAGGTCATCGCCAGCTCGCGGTCGTCGACCGGGATCTCGGAGAGCGAAGCGGACAGCGAGCGGTACCAGAAGCTGAGTCCGGGCCCGTCGTGGACCAGCTCTCCCGACCTGTGGTGCCGGACGTGCGCGGTGGGCGCCCCGCGCAGATGGCGCCAGCCGAGGCGTCGCGTGATGTCGGCCATGAGTACCCCCTGGATGCCGGGCGGTCCCGGCGGTCCCGCTCGTTCATTGTCGTCATCGAGACGATAATGAAGAAGCCGCTTATCGTCAAGGGGACGAAATGAAAGGCGTGCGACCCTGGGCGATCCACGGGTGAACACGCGTCCGGATGGTCAGGATGGAGGCATGGGATTCCATGTCGACTCCGAGGCCGGGCGGCTGCGCCGCGTCATCCTGCACCGGCCCGATCTCGAGCTCAAAAGGCTCACCCCCAGCAACAAGGACGCGCTCCTCTTCGACGACGTGCTGTGGGTGCGCCGGGCGCGCGCGGAACATGACGGGTTCGCCGACGTGCTGCGCGACCGTGGGGTCACCGTCCATCTCTTCGGCGACCTGCTCGCCGAGGCCATGGCGATCGGGCCTGCCAGGTCGCTCGTCCTGGACCGGGTCTTCGACGAGAAGGAGTACGGGCCGCTCGCCACCGACCATCTCCGCGCCGCCTTCGAGGCCATGCCCGCGCAGGAGCTGGCGTCCGTGCTCGTCGGCGGCATGACCAAGCGCGAGTTCCTGGACGCGTACGCGGAACCCACCTCGGTGCGCTTCCATGTCATGGACCTCGACGACTTCCTCCTGCGGCCGCTGCCCAACCACCTCTTCACCCGTGACACCTCCGCCTGGATCTACGACGGCGTCTCCATCAACGCCATGCGCTGGCCGGCCCGGCAGCGCGAGACCGTGCACTTCGAGGCGATCTACCGGCACCACCCGCTGTTCCGCGAGGAGGGCTTCAACCTCTGGTCGGAGGGGCAGGCGGACTACCCCTCCACCATCGAGGGCGGGGACGTCCTCGTCATCGGCAACGGCGCCGTGCTCATCGGGATGAGCGAGCGGACGACGCCCCAGGCCGTGGAGATGCTCGCGCACAAGCTGTTCGCGGCCGGCTCCGCCCGCACCATCGTGGCGCTCGACATGCCCAAGCGGCGGGCCCTGATGCACCTCGACACCGTGATGACGATGGTCGACGGCGACATCTTCACCCAGTACGCCGGGCTCGGCATGCTCCGCTCGTACACGATCGAGCCGGGTGCGGGGGACAAGGAACTGAAGGTCACCGACCATCCGCCGGAGCACATGCACCGCGCCATCGCCGCCGCGCTCGGCCTCAACGAGATCCGGGTCCTGACCGCCACGCAGGACGTCCACGCGGCCGAGCGGGAGCAGTGGGACGACGGCTGCAACGTCCTCGCCGTCGAACCGGGCGTCGTCGTCGCCTACGAGCGCAACTCCACCACCAACACCCATCTGCGCAAGCAGGGCATCGAGGTGATCGAGATCCCGGGCAGTGAACTGGGCCGGGGGAGGGGCGGCCCCCGCTGCATGAGCTGTCCCGTCGAGCGGGACCCCGTCTAGGGGGTCCGTGCGGGCCGAGGGGCGGGACCGTCGAGCGGGACCCCGTCGAGGGGCCGGTGCGGGTGGAGAGGCGGAGTCTTGGAGCGGAGTCGAACGCCCGGCCGCATAGAAATGCCGAGTGTCGTATAGAATTCCAGACGTCCGGTCCCGTCCTCGTCCCCGTCATCCCTGGAGCGCCCCCATGGCGACAGTCCCGACCGCCCTCGCCGGCCGTCACTTCCTCAAGGAGCTGGACTTCACGGAGGAGGAGTTCCTCGGCCTGGTGGAGCTGGCCGCCGAGCTCAAGGCGGCCAAGAGGGCCGGGGCCGAGACGCGGTACCTGCACGGCAGGAACATCGCGCTGATCTTCGAGAAGACCTCGACGCGCACCCGCTGCGCCTTCGAGGTCGCGGCCGCCGACCAGGGCGCCTCGACGACGTACCTGGACCCGGCCGGCTCGCAGATCGGCCACAAGGAGTCGGTGAAGGACACCGCCCGTGTCCTCGGCCGCATGTTCGACGCCATCGAGTACCGCGGCGACAGCCAGGACGCGGTGGAGGAGCTGGCCGCCCACGCCGGAGTGCCCGTCTACAACGGCCTCACCGACGACTGGCACCCCACCCAGATGCTGGCCGACGTCCTCACGATGACCGAGCACTGCCCCCGGCCGGCAGGGGAGATCGCCTTCGCCTATCTGGGTGACGCCCGTTTCAACATGGGCAACTCGTACCTGATCACCGGCGCGCTGCTCGGCATGGACGTGCGGATCGTGGCTCCGCGGGCCTACTGGCCGGCCGACGAGATCGTCGCCACGGCCCGCGAGCTCGCCGCGAAGAGCGGCGGCACCGTCACCCTCACCGAGCACGTGGGCGACGGCGTGCGGGGCGCCGACTTCGTGGCCACCGACGTCTGGGTCTCCATGGGGGAGCCCAAGGAGGTGTGGGCCGAGCGCATCGGCGCCCTCGTCCCGTACGCCGTGACCATGGACGTGCTGCGGGCCACCGGGAACCCGGACGTCAAGTTCCTGCACTGCCTGCCGGCCTTCCACGACCTCGGCACCCGGGTCGGGCGTGAGCTGTACGAGGCGTACGGCCTGGAGTCGCTCGAGGTCACCGACGAGGTCTTCGAGTCGGCGCACTCCGTCGTGTTCGACCAGGCCGAGAACCGGCTGCACACGATCAAGGCGATCATGGTCGCCACCCTGGGCCGCGCGCCGCTGTCGAACGCCCTCTAGAGCACGGGCCGGCGCTGGGCGGGGATCACCGGCAGCCGGAACCACACCGCCTTGCCCGAGTCGGTGGGGCGGTGCCCGCACGCCGAACTGAGGGCGCGCAGCAGCAGCAGGCCGCGCCCGTGCTCCTGCCAGGGATCCGGTTCGCCGGGCGGGTGCGGAAGGGCGAGATCGGCGGGCGGCGCGGGGTCCGGGTCGTGGACCTCGACCCGGCAGCCGGTCGGCATCAGCTCCACGACCAGCTCTATCGGACCGTCGCCCGCGGTGTGCTCGACGGCGTTGGCGACCAGCTCCGCGGTCAGCAGCTCGGCGGTGTCGGTGTCGGCCGCGTGCTCCCGGTCCGCGAAGGCCCTGCGGACCAGGGCGCGGGCCACCGGCACGGCCGCGAAGGTGTGCGGCAGCGCGATGCGCCAGAAGGCGGGTGCTGGGGTGTCGTGCAAGTCGGGTCCGTTCGTGGAGCAGGCTGTCCTGCTTACAACCTTAGGAATGGTACGGCCAGGTCGGGGAAACGCGCGCGGTGGGCTTTCTCGGGACATCGTCCGATGTGTTCCGGGACGGACGGGGCCTCCTTTCGGGACGTTCGGTCCGATACGGGCTGTGTACCCGGACGAACGGCCCTCCTCCCGCGCTCGCTCCCGCCGTTACGGGCCTGTCGACGATCCGTGACGCGGTGACGGACCGATCGCCCGGCCGGCCGCCCGCGCCCGGCGCCACGATCCCTCTATCGCGCACTCGTGACGACGGTCACGAACAGGTGATAAATTGACGGGACAGCCGTACAGCGTCGCCCCCGCCCTAGGAGGCCGCCCGTCATGAGTCCCTTCACCGGCTCCGCCCGCCGCACCGCCGACTGGGAGCATCTGAGGTACGAGCTCACCGACGGCGTCGCCACGGTCACCCTGGCCCGCCCCGAGAAGCTCAACGCACTCACCTTCGGCGCCTACGCCGACCTGCGCGACCTGCTCGCCGAGCTGTCCCGGGAGCGGACCGTGCGCGCCCTGGTGCTCGCGGGCGAGGGCCGCGGATTCTGCTCCGGCGGCGACGTCGACGAGATCATCGGCGCGACCTTGTCCATGGACACCGCGCAGCTCCTCGACTTCAACCGGATGACCGGGCAGGTCGTCAGGGCCGTACGGGAGTGCCCCTTCCCGGTGATCGCCGCGGTGCACGGGGTGGCGGCGGGCGCGGGAGCCGTGCTGGCGCTGGCCGCCGACTTCCGGGTGGCCGACCCCAGCGCCCGCTTCGCCTTCCTCTTCACCCGGGTCGGACTGTCCGGCGGCGACATGGGCGCGGCCTATCTGCTGCCCCGCGTGGTCGGGCTCGGCCACGCCACCCGGCTGCTGATGCTCGGCGAGCCGGTGCGGGCGCCCGAGGCCGAGCGCATCGGGCTGATCAGCGAGCTCACCGACGAGGGGCACGCCGACGAGGGCGCCCAGGCGCTGGCCCGCCGCCTCGCCGACGGCCCGGCGCTCGCGTACGCCCAGACCAAGGCGCTGCTCACCGCCGAACTCGACATGCCGCTCGCGGCCGCCGTCGAACTGGACGCGGCGACCCAGGCCCTGCTCATGAACGGCGAGGACTACGGCGAGTTCCACGCGGCCTTCACGGAGAAGCGGGCCCCGAAGTGGCGGGGGAGGTGAGCCCGCGATGCCGGTGAGCGGACGCGCGAGGCGGGTCGCGGTGATCGGCGGGGGCCCCGGCGGACTGTACGCCGCGGCACTCCTCAAACGCCTGGACCCGGACCGGGAGATCACCGTCTGGGAGCGCAACGCGCCCGACGACACCTTCGGCTTCGGGGTCGTCCTCTCCGACGAGACCCTGGGCGGCATCGAGCACGCCGACCCGGTCGTGTACGCGGCGCTCCAGGCCGAGTTCGTCCGCTGGGACGACATCGACATCGTGCACCGCGGGGTACGGCACAGTTCCGGCGGCCACGGCTTCGCCGCGCTCGGACGGCGCCGCCTCCTGGAGATCCTGCACGAACGCTGCCGCTCGCTCGGCGTCGACCTGCGCTTCACGGCCGAGGCCCCGCCCGTGGACGAACTGATGGCGTCCCACGACCTCGTCGTCGCCGCCGACGGCGTCCACAGCCTCACGCGCGCGTCCCACGCGGAGGTGTTCCGGCCCTCCGTCGAGGAGCACCGCTGCCGCTACATCTGGCTCGCCGCCGACTTCGCCTTCGACGCCTTCCGCTTCGAGATCGCCGAGACCGAACACGGCGTGATGCAGCTCCACGGTTATCCCTACGCGGCCGACGCCTCCACCGTCATCATCGAGATGCGCGAAGAGGTCTGGCGGGCCTCGGGGTTCGCGGACCTTGGCGAGGAGGAGTCCGTCGAGCGGTGCGGCAAGATCTTCACCGACGCGCTCGGCGGACGTCCGCTGCGCGCCAACAAGTCCGCGTGGACGACCTTCCGGACGATCGTCAACGACCGCTGGTCGCACGGCAATCTGGTCCTCCTCGGCGACGCGGCGCACACCGCCCACTTCTCCATCGGCTCCGGCACCAAGCTCGCCGTCGAGGACGCCCTCGCCCTGGCCGCCTGCCTGGAGGAACAGCCCTCGCTGGAACAGGCGTTGACGGCCTACGAGGAGGAGCGGCGCCCGGTCGTCGCCTCCACCCAGCGGGCCGCCCGCGCCAGCCTCGACTGGTTCGAGAACCTGGACCGCTATCTCGGCCAGCCCACCCGGCAGTTCGCGTTCAACCTCCTCACCCGCAGCCGCCGCGTCACCCACGACAACCTGCGGCTGCGCGATCCGCGCTTCGTGGCCGCGGTCGAACGGGAGTTCCGCTGCCCGCCCGGCACCCCGCCGATGTTCACCCCCTTCCGGCTGCGCGGGCTGACCCTGCGCAACCGGGTCGTCGTCTCACCGATGGACATGTACTCGGCCGTGGACGGCGTCCCCGGAGACTTCCATCTCGTGCACCTGGGCGCCCGGGCCCTCGGCGGCGCCGGACTGGTGATGACCGAGATGGTGTGCGTCAGCGCCGAGGGGCGCATCACGCCCGGCTGCGCCGGCCTGTACACCGCGCGCCAGGCCGAGGCCTGGCGCCGGATCGTGGATTTCACCCACCGTCAGGCTCCCGGCGGCGCGATCGGGCTCCAGCTCGGCCACGCCGGCCGCAAGGGCTCCACCCGGCTGATGTGGGAGGGCATCGACGAACCCCTCCCGGACGGCAACTGGCCCCTCGTGGCCGCCTCCCCGCTCCCGTACAAGCCGGGCAGCCAGACCCCCCGCGAGCTCTCGCGCGCCCAGCTCACCGATCTGCGCGAGCAGTTCACCGCGGCCGCCTGCCGCGGGGCCCGCTGCGGCTTCGACCTCCTCGAACTGCACTGCGCCCACGGCTATCTGCTCTCCGGCTTCCTGTCCCCGCTGACCAACCGGCGCACCGACGCGTACGGCGGCTCCCTGGAGAAGCGGCTGCGCTTCCCCCTCGAAGTCTTCGACGCGGTACGGGCGGTGTGGCCGGCGGAACGCCCCATGACCGTCCGCATCTCCGCCACCGACTGGGCCGAGGGCGGCACCACCGGCGACGACGCGGTGGCCATCGCCCGGGCCTTCGCCGCGCACGGCGCAGACGCAGTGGACGTGTCGACAGGGCAGGTGGTCGCCGACGAACGCCCCGAGTACGGCCGCTCCTACCAGACGCCCTACGCGGACCGGATCCGCCACGAGACCGGGCTCCCGGTGATCGCCGTCGGCGCCATCTCCTCCTGGGACGACGTCAACTCCCTGATCCTGGCCGGGCGTACGGACCTGTGCGCGCTCGCCAGGCCCCATCTGTACGACCCGAACTGGACGCTGCACGCCGCCGCCGAACAGGGGTACGAGGGGCCGGGTGCCGACTGGCCGGCGCCCTACCGCGCGGGCAGCAGGCGCCCCCAGACCGGCCGCACCGACGCCCCCAAACCCCGTCTCACCCTGGGTTCGTGACGGTGTCCCGGTGCCCCGGCCACGGGGGCACGCCGGCGAACCCGGCGCCCGCGTCCCGCAGTCGTTCGTGCAGGGCCCGGAACACGGCGGCCGAACGGGCGCCGGGCCAGTCCCCGGGAAGCAGCGCCGCGGGCAACCCCGGGTCGGTGTACGGGAGATGGCGCCAGGAGTCGAGCGCGAGCAGATAGTCGCGGTAGGCCTCCTCCGGCGGGGTGTCCGTCCGCTCCTCCCAGCCGCGCAGCACGGGCGCGTGCCGGCCGAGGAACGCCTCGTGCTCCTTGGCGATCGAGGTCAGGTCCCACCAGCGCCCGACCGCGTCCGCCGTGGCCGCGTACCCCAGGTGCTCCCCTCGGAACAGCTCCACGTACCCGTCGAGCCGCAGCCGTTCCAGGGTGTGCCGGGTCTCCTCGTACAGCCGTGCCGGGGCGATCCACACCCCGGGGGCCGCCGTGCCGAAGCCGAGACCGGCCAGCCGCGAGCGCAGGACGTGCCGCTTCTGCCGTTCCGACTCGGGCACCGAGAAGACGGCGAGCACCCAGCCGCCGTCCTCGGGGGGCGTCGTCGCGTACACCCTGCGGTCGCCGTCGTCGAGCAACTGCCGTGCGTCCGGGGACAGCGCGTACCCCGCGGAGCCCGCCGCGGTGCGCGCGGGCTCCAGCAGCCCGCGGCGCTTGAGCCGGGACACCGACGAGCGCACCGAGGGCGCGTCCACGCCGACCGCGGCGAGGAGCCGGATCAGCTCGGCCACCGGCACCGGGCCGGGGGCGAAACGGCCGTAGGCGCCGTAGAAGGTGACGATGAGGGACCGGGGGGCGTGGTGCTCTGACACGTTGATCACTCTAGTGGGCCAAGATCACTTGGGGCCGCCGCTTGCGGGCGGTCCGCCCTCGGGAGCGGAGTCCGCGGACCCGGGCGCCGGGGTCGGGGAAGGGGCCGGGGAAGGGGCCGGCGCCGAGGTCGGCGAAGGGGCCGGCGATGGAGCCGTACCGCTGCCGGCCGGATCGCCGGAACGGTTCTCCTCGCGCAGTCTGAACCGCTGGAGCTTTCCGGTCGCGGTCCGCGGCAGCGCGTCCAGGAAGACGATCTCGCGAGGGCATTTGTACGGTGCCAGCTCGGACTTGAGGAAGGCGCGCAGCGCGTCGGCGTCCCGGTGGGCGCCCTCCCTGAGCACGGTGTAGGCGACCACGACCTGCCCGCGCGCCTCGTCGGACCGCCCGACCACGGCCGTCTCCACCACGTCGGGGTGCCGCAGCAGCGCGTCCTCGACCTCGGGACCCGCGATGTTGTACCCCGCCGAGATGATCATGTCGTCGGCCCGGGCGACATAGCGGAAGTAGCCGTCGGAGTCGCGCACGTAGGTGTCACCGGTGATGTTCCAGCCGTCGCGCACGTACTCCCGCTGCCGGGGGTCGGCGAGATAGCGGCAGCCGACCGGACCCCGCACGGCCAGCAGGCCGGGCTCGCCGTCCGGCACCGGCGTACCGTCCGCGTCGACCACCCGGGCCTGCCAGCCCGGCACCGGCACCCCCGTCGTACCGGGGCGGATGTCCCCGTCGGCGGCGGAGATGAAGATGTGCAGCAGCTCGGTGGCGCCGATGCCGTTGATGATGCCGAGCCCGGTGCGTTCGCTCCAGTCCCGCCAGGTCGCGGCGGGCAGGTTCTCCCCGGCGGACACGCAGCGCCGCAGCGACCCGATGTCGGGCCCGTCCGTCTCCGCGAGCTCCGCGAGCATCGCCCGGTAGGCGGTCGGCGCCGTGAACAGCACGGAGACCCGGTGCTCGGCGATCGCCGGCAACAGCTGCTTGGGGCCCGCCTGTTCGAGCAGCAGCGAGCAGGCCCCGGCGCGCAGCGGGAAGACCACGAGACCGCCGAGCCCGAACGTGAAACCGAGCGGCGGACTGCCCGCGAAGACGTCGTCCTCGCGCGGCCGCAGCACATGCTCCGAGAACGTGTCCGCGATCGCCAGCACGTCCCGGTGGAAGTGCGTACAGCCCTTGGGCCGGCCGGTGGTGCCCGAGGTGAACGCGATCAGCGCCACGTCGTCGGCGGCCGTGTCCACCGCCTCGAAGGGCTCGTCGGGGGCGCCGGTGATCCGCAGGAGCAGATCGTCGGGCGCGTCACCGCCGTACGTCGTCACCCGCAGCCCCGGGACCTCCGCCTTGACCAGGTCGTCGACCGAGCGGACGTCGCACAGCGCGTGCGACACCCGGGCGATCCCGCACATCGTGCTCAGCTCGTGCGACCGCTGCTGCGCCAGCACGGTGACGGCGACCGCGCCCGCCTTCAGCACCGCCAGCCAGCAGGCCGCGAGCCACGGTGTGGTCGGACCGCGCAGCAGGACCCGGTTGCCCGGGACCACGCCCAGCTCGCCGGTCAGCACATGGGCGATCCGGTCGACCCGGGCGCGCAGCTGTCCGTAGGTCCAGGGCGCCCCCGACGGCGTACGGAACACAGGGCGCCCGGGGTCGGTGTCCGCGAGGAGCTCGGCGGCGCAGTTGAGCCGGACGGGGTAGCGCAGCCCCGGCAGGTCGAAGCGGAGCTCGGGCCACTGTTCGGGGGGCGGCAGATGGTCGCGCGCGAAGGTGTCGACGTGGGCCGAGCGTGCCGGCCCCGGGGTGGCTTCGGGATCCAGGGGATCCACAAGGTCCATGGCGTCTCGCCCCCTTGCCTTGATGGGCTGCCTCGATGGCCGTCGTTGGACGTCGTGCAGGACGTCTGGTGGGCGTCGTGGGGCTCGCACCAGAAGCGTATCGTGTTGGTGACGACAGTCAACGGTTCGCGATAACGTGGGTGGCGTCCGATGGGGAGAGGGGACGGGCAATGACCGCATTCTCGCTCGATCCGGGGCAGACCGCCTGGTGTGCCGAGCTGCGCGCGCTCGCCGCGGAACAGCTGCGCCCCGTGGCCGACAAGGGCGAGCCCGGCCGGGTGAACCGGCCGCTCGTCGCCGCGCTCGGCCGGCTCGGCCTGCTCGCCCGGCTGTTCTCCTCCGGCGCCCTCGACCTCTGTCTGATGCGCGAGTCGCTCGCCCAGGTCTGCACCGAGGCCGAGACCGCCCTGGCCCTCCAGGGGCTCGGCGCCCATCCCGTCCACGCGTACGGCACCGCGGCCCAGCGCGCCCGCTGGCTGCCCCGGGTAACCGACGGCGACGCCGTGGCGGCCTTCGCGCTGAGCGAGCCCGGCGCCGGCTCGGACGCCGCCGCCCTGGCGCTGCGGGCGGACGACGACGGGGCCGGGGGCTGGCGGCTCACCGGCGAGAAGTGCTGGATCTCCAACGCCCCCGAGGCCGACCTCTACACCGTCTTCGCCCGCACCGCGCCCGGCGCCGGAGCCCGCGGTGTCACCGCCTTCCTCGTCCCCGCGGACCGCCCGGGACTCACCGGCACCCCGATCGACATGCTCTCCCCGCACCCCATCGGCGCCCTCGCCTTCGACGCCGTACCCGTCACGCGGGACGACGTCCTCGGCGAGACCGGCCACGGGTTCCGGGTCGCGATGGGCACCCTCAACCTGTTCCGGCCGAGCGTGGGCGCCTTCGCCGTCGGCATGGCGCAGGCCGCGCTGGACGCCACCCTCGAACACACGGCGGGGCGCGAGGCGTTCGGCGGCCCGCTGAAGGACCTCCAGACCGTGTCCCACCAGGTCGCCGAGATGGCGCTGCGCACCGAGGCGGCCCGGCTGATGGTGTACGCGGCCGCGACGGCGTACGACCAGGGGGCGGAGGACGTGCCCCGGCGGGCGGCGATGGCGAAACTCCTCGCGACCGAGACGGCCCAGTACGTCGTGGACGCGGCCGTCCAGCTGCACGGCGCCCGCGCCCTGCGCCGGGGCCATCTCCTCGAACACCTCTACCGCGAGGTGCGCGCGCCGCGCATCTACGAGGGGGCGAGCGAGGTCCAACGGGCCATCATCGCCAAGGAGTTGTACCGAACGGCCGGGCTTCCGGAGGGAAGCGCGTCCCGGTGACCGGAGGAATCGGCGTCCCGGTGACCCGCGGGCGTCCGGAAGAAGGGGCGTCCCGGTGACCTCCGGGCGTCCGGAAGGAAAGGTGTCCAGGTGACCGCCGAGCGCGTCAACCCGCCCGAACTCTCCCCGGCGACCGGGTTCTCCCACGCCGTCGTCGCCACCGGCTCCCGGGTCGTCTTCCTGGCCGGGCAGACCGCGCTGGACGGCGACGGCAAGGTGGTGGGGGAGACCCTGCCCCAGCAGTTCGAGAGGGCACTGGCCAATCTGCTGACCGCGCTGCGCGCGGCGGGCGGCACTCCCGCGGACCTCGCCCGGGTCACGGTCTACGCCACGGACGTCGCCGACTACCGTGCCCACGCCGCCGAACTGGGCAATGTCTGGCGCCGGTTGGCGGGCCGCGAGTACCCGGCGATGGCCGTCGTCGGCGCGGTGCGCCTGTGGGACGAACAGGCGCTGGTCGAACTCGACGGCTTCGCGGTGCTCACCTAGGGCCTGTCTGACGATTCCCGTCGGCCCGGCGCCGCCGGGCCGCCCTCCGGGCGACGACGCGAATTGTCAGACAGACCCCAGGACCGCGTGACCCGCGGACGCGGGGGGAGTTCAGGCCGCGACGGCGAGCCGGTCCGCGAACACCCGGTGCGGGGCGACCACCCGGCCGTCGGGAAGCAGCTCGCCACTGTCGTCGAAGACGATCGCGCCGTCGCACAGCAGCTTCCAGCCCTGCTCGGGACGGGCCGAGACGATGTGCGGAGCGGTGGCGTCGGCGGACGGGCACGAGGACCGGTGGGAACACATGGTGCACCTCCACGGGGATGCGAAGAGTGTCGGCGGCGCTGTCGTCGCCCTCGCATGACTAGAAGATGCGCCCGCGGCGAACCGATCGGAACACCTGGCCGGGAAGCGTGACAACACGAGGACAACACTCGGACGCCCCCGGGACGGACGGAGCCGGACCGTCACCGGACGAGCGGCGCCAACTCGCCACCAAAGGGGTGATGATCACCGGCCCCGGGGCCCCGGACCGGTACCTGTTGACCACCCTTGCAGGTCCCCGCTCCAGGAGGTACCCCATGTTGTTCCGCCAGGCCGTCGGCACGGCCGCCGGTGCCGCGCTGCTCCTGCTCCTCGCCCCGTCCGCCGTCGCCCTGTCCGCCTCGTCCGAGGAGGTGACCGTGAACCCGACCGGCACGGTCGCGGCCGACGGCACCGTCACCCTCTCCGGCACCTACCGCTGCACCGGCGCCTCCGGGCCCGTCTTCGTGTCCTCCTCCGTCTCCCAGGGCGACCCCCGGGTCAACCAGGGCATCGGCGGCACGACGGCACTCTGCGACGGCGCCGATCACGCCTGGAGCAACTCGGCGAAGCCCACCCCCGGCAGCCTCAAGGCGGGCGCGGCCCACGTCCAGGCCACGCTCATGGAACTGAGCGCCACGGGCCTTCCGCTCCCCACGTTCCACGCGGTGCGGGACCAGGACATCACGCTCGTACAGAGCTGAACGCTCCGGCGCAAGGGCCGCCGTCCGCACGGCGGCCCTCCCTCACTCCTTCGGTCGTCCCCGCATGCGTCCCCCGCCCCCCGGTGGTCCGCTGGGGCGGAGCCGGGCGAGAGGAGCAACCGTGCCTGCGACCGAGGTCCGGAGCGACGGCGGGATGGACGGCACGGCCAGTGAGCTGCTGCTGCGGGGCGGGCGGTTCTTCCGGCGGGGGGAGACCTCGGCGGACCTGCGCACGCTCTCCAAGGAGGGCGGCCGCGGCGGTGACGTCTTCTATCGCGACCGGTGGAGCCACGACAAGGTCGTGCGCTCCACCCACGGGGTGAACTGCACCGGTTCCTGCCGGTGGAAGGTGTACGTCAAGGACGGCATCATCACCTGGGAGACCCAGGAGACGGACTACCCGAGCGTCGGCCCCGACCGCCCCGAGTACGAGCCGCGCGGCTGTCCGCGCGGGGCGGCCTTCTCCTGGTACACGTACTCGCCGACCCGGGTGCGCTACCCGTACGTCCGCGGTGTGCTCCTGGAGCTGTACCGCGAGGCGAAGGCGCGCACCGGCGACCCCGTCACCGCCTGGGCGGACATCCAGGCCGACCCCGAGCGCCGCCGCCGCTATCAGCAGGCCCGGGGCAAGGGCGGTCTGGTGCGGGCGAGTTGGGACGAGGCGGTGGAGCTGGCCGCCGCCGCGCACGTCCACACCATCAAGACGTACGGCCCCGACCGCATCGCCGGCTTCTCGCCGATCCCCGCGATGTCCATGGTCTCGCACGCCGCCGGCGCCCGGTTCCACTCGCTGATCGGCGCCCCCATGCTGTCGTTCTACGACTGGTACGCCGATCTGCCGGTCGCCTCCCCGCAGGTCTTCGGCGACCAGACGGACGTCCCCGAGTCGGGCGACTGGTGGGACGCGGCGTACCTGATGATGTGGGGCACCAACGTGCCCGTGACCCGGACTCCGGACGCGCACTGGATGGCCGAGGCCCGCTACCGCGGCCAGAAGGTCGTCGTCGTCTCCCCGGACTACGCCGACAACACGAAGTTCGCCGACGAGTGGCTGCACCCCCACCCCGGCACCGACGGCGCACTCGCCCTCGCGATGGGCCACGTCGTGCTCAAGGAGTTCTTCGTCGACCGGCAGGTGCCGTTCTTCACCGACTACGTACGGCGGTTCACCGACCTGCCGTTCCTGGTCACCCTGCGGGAGCACGACGGCCGGCACGTCCCGGACAAGTTCCTGCGCGCCGCCGATCTCGGGGACACGGGCGAGGGCGCGGAGTGGAAGACGGTCGTCCTCGACGGGCGGACCGGGCGGCCTGAGGTTCCCGGCGGGTCGCTCGGCTTCCGCTGGACGGAGTCCGGCGAGGGCCGCTGGAATCTCGAACTGGGCGATCTGGAGCCCCGGCTCTCCCTGTACGGGAGCGCCGGCGCCGTGCCCATCGAGGTGCTGCTGCCCCGCTTCGACACCGACGGCGGCCCGCACGGCCAGGGCAGCGGCGCGGTCCGTGCCGCCGGCGTCCCCGCCGTCCGGGTCGGCGGCCGTCTGGTGACCACCGTCTACGACCTGTTGCTCGCCCAGTACGGCGTGGGCCGCGCCGGACTGCCCGGCGTCTGGCCCGAGGGCTACGACGACGCCTCCGTGCCCTGCACCCCCGCCTGGCAGGAGGTCCACACCTCGGTCCCGGCCGCGGCGGCCGTCCGTACCGCACGGGAGTTCGCGGACACCGCCGAGCGGTCCCGGGGCCGCTGCATGATCCTCATGGGTGCCGGCACGAACCACTGGTTCCACTCCGAGACGATCTACCGGGCCTTCCTGGCCCTGCTCCAGCTCACCGGCTGCCAGGGCCGCAACGGCGGCGGCTGGGCGCACTACGTCGGCCAGGAGAAGTGCCGCCCGGCGACCGGCTGGGCCACCCTCGCCGCCGCCTCCGACTGGTCGCGCCCGCCCCGCCAGGCGATCGGCACCGCCTACTGGTTCCTCAACACCGACCAGTGGCGCTACGACCACTACCGCGCCGACACGCTCGCCTCCCCGCTCGGCACCGGAGCGTTCGCCGGGATGACGGCCGCCGACTGCCTCGCCCAGGGGACCCGTTCGGGATGGATGCCCTCCTACCCGACGTTCGACCGCAATCCGCTCGACCTGTGCGACGAGGCGGGCGACGAGGACCCGGCCGCGTACGCGGTGGAGCAACTCCGCTCAGGAAAGCTCGGGTTCGCCGGTGAGGATCCCGACGCTCCGGCCAACTGGCCGCGGATCGTGACGCTGTGGCGGGCCAACCTGCTGGGCTCCTCCGCGAAGGGCGCCGAGTACTTCCAGAAGCACCTGCTCGGCACCACCTCCTCGCTCGGCGCCGAGGAGGCCGCGCCCGGGGAACGCCCGCGCGACGTCCGCTGGCACGAGAAGGCACCAGAGGGAAAGCTCGACCTGCTGCTGTCCCTGGACTTCCGCATGACCTCCTCCACCCTCATGTCGGACGTCGTCCTGCCCGCCGCCACCTGGTACGAGAAGCACGACCTGTCCAGCACGGACATGCACCCCTACGTGCACTCCTTCACCCCGGCCGTCGACCCGCCCTGGCAGGCCCGCACCGACTTCGCCGCCTTCCACGCCCTCGCCCAGTCCTTCTCCACCATGGCGGCGACCCACCTCGGCGTGCGCCGCGACCTCGTCGCCACCGCCCTCCAGCACGACACCCCCGGCGAGACCGCGCAGCCCGGGGGAGTCGCGCTGGACTGGCGCCGCGGCGAGTGCGAGCCCGTACCGGGCCGGACCATGCCCCAACTGACCGTCGTGGAGCGGGACTACGGCGCCATCGGCGAGAAGATGGCCGCCCTCGGCCCGCTGGCGGAGAAGCTCGGCCTGCCGGTCAAGGGCATCGCCTTCGACGTCGCGGAAGAGGTGCGGCTGCTCGCCGACCGGCACGGCGTCCGCGGGGCGGGACCGGCGACGGGACGCCCGCTGCTCGACACGGCCGTCAAGGCCGCGAACACCATCCTCGCCCTGTCCGGCACCACCAACGGCCACCTCGCCACCCAGGGCTTCCACACCCTGGAGCGCCGCACCGGACAGCCGATGGCCCACCTCGCCGCCGAGCACGAGGGCAAGCGGATCACCTACGCCGACACCCAGGCGGCACCCGTGCCCGTCATCACCTCGCCGGAGTGGTCCGGCAGCGAGGCAGGCGGGCGCCGCTACACGGCCTTCACCCTCAACACCGAGCACGCCAAGCCCTGGCACACCCTCACCGGCCGCCAGCACTTCTTCCTCGACCACGACTGGATCCACGAACTCGGCGAGGCCCTGCCCGTCTACCGGCCCCCGCTCGACATGCGCCGGCTCTTCGGCGACCGGATCTCCACGGGCGACGACGGCCAGGCCGAGGTCACCGTCCGCTACCTCACCCCGCACAGCAAGTGGTCCATCCACTCCGAGTACCAGGACAACCTCCTCATGCTGTCGCTCTCCCGCGGCGGCCAGAACATCTGGATGTCCCCGCAGGACGCCGAGACGATCGGCGTACGCGACAACGACTGGATCGAGGCGGTCAACCGCAACGGCGTCGTCGCCGCCCGCGCCGTCGTCAGCCACCGCATGCCGCAGGGGACGGTGTACATGCACCACGCTCAGGACCGCGTCGTCGGCACCCCCAAGGCACAGACGACGGGCAAGCGCGGCGGGACCCACAACTCCCTGACCCGGCTGCTGCTCAAGCCGAGCCATCTCATCGGCGGATACGCCCAGTTGAGCTGGGCGTTCAACTACCTGGGCCCGACGGGCAACCAGCGGGACGAGATCACCGTCATCCGGCGCCGCACCGAACCGGTGGAGTACTGACATGCGCGTCATGGCACAGATCGCGATGGTCATGAACCTCGACAAGTGCATCGGCTGCCACACCTGTTCGGTCACCTGCAAACAGGCGTGGACCAACCGCGGCGGCGTCGAGTACGTCTGGTTCAACAACGTCGAGACCCGCCCCGGACAGGGATATCCGCGCCGCTACGAGGACCAGGAGACCTGGAAGGGCGGCTGGGAGCTCAACAAGCGCGGCCGGCTGAAGCTGAAGGGCGGCGGCCGGTTCTCCAAGCTCGCCCACATCTTCTCCAACCCCAAGCTGCCGGGCATCACCGATTACTACGAGCCGTGGACGTACGAGTACGCCAACCTCGTCGACGCTCCCCTCGGCGACGACATCCCCGTCGCCCAGCCGCGTTCGCTCCTCAGCGGCAAGCCCATGAAGATCGAGTGGAGCGCCAACTGGGACGACGACCTCGGGGGCGTCAGCGAACACGGCGAACTCGACCCGATGGTGGCCAAGGTCCGTGAACAGGCCTCGGAGAAGGTCAAGTTCGCGTTCGAGCAGACCTTCATGTTCTATCTGCCGAGGATCTGCGAACACTGCCTGAACCCCTCCTGCGTCGCCTCGTGCCCCTCCGGCGCGATGTACAAGCGACAGGAGGACGGCATCGTCCTGGTCGACCAGGACCAATGCCGGGGCTGGCGCATGTGCGTCAGCGGCTGCCCGTACAAGAAGGTCTACTTCAACCACCGCACCGGCAAGGCCGAGAAGTGCACGCTGTGCTATCCGCGCCTCGAAGTCGGCCTGCCCACCGTCTGTTCCGAGACCTGCGTCGGACGGCTTCGCTACCTCGGCGTCATGCTCTACGACGCCGACAAGGTCCTCGAAGCGGCCTCCGCCCCCGAGGACACCGACCTGTACGAGGCCCAGCTCGGCGTGTTCCTCGACCCCGAGGACCCCGTCGTACGCCGGGAGGCCGAACGCGCCGGCATCGCCCAGGACTGGATCGACGCGGCCCGCCGCTCACCCGTGCACGCCCTCATCAGCAAGCACAAGGTGGCGCTGCCGCTCCATCCGGAGTACCGCACGATGCCGATGGTCTGGTACATCCCGCCGCTCTCCCCGGTCGTCGACGCCCTCACCGAGACCGGCTTCGACGGCGAGGACACCGGCAACCTCTTCGGCGCGATCGACACCCTGCGCATCCCCCTCGAATACCTCGCCGAGCTGTTCACGGCCGGCGACACCGCCCCCGTACGGGCGTCCTTGGAGAAGCTCGCCGCGATGCGCGGGGCGATGCGCCCCGGGCTGCTCGCCGGCGACGCCTCGGGACCGGCCCCCGTAGACGAGGGCATCGCCCGGTCGGTCGGCATGTCCGGGGAGGAGATGTACGCGCTGTACCGGCTGCTCGCCATCGCCAAGTACGAGGAGCGGTACGTGATCCCCACCGCGGCCGTCGGCGACGCACGGCGGCTGGAGGAGTCCGTCCTGCCCGACGAGTGCAGCCTCGACTACGAGGGCGGCCCCGGCATGGGCGGCTCCGGTCCCTACGGCGAGGGCTCCGGCGGCGCGCCGCCGATGTCGGTGGAGAACTTCCACGTCCTGCGCGACCGCCAGACCGCCGACACGCCCGCCGACACCGGCCACAGCCGCGTCAACCTCCTCAACTGGGACGGCCGCGGCCGCCCCGCGGGACTGTTCCCACCGGAGGACCCGCACGCCGACGAGGAGGAGACATGACCACCCCGCACGCCGTCGTCCACGCGGCGGTCGCCCGCTGCCTGGTCTACCCCGACGACGAGTTCCACGCGGGCCTCGGCGTCCTGCGCGCGGCCCTCGACGAGCAACCGGGCCCGGGACGCGCGGAGTTGCTCGCCTTCCTCGACCACGCGGGCGTAGCCGACCCCGACCGGCTCCGCCAGGACTACGTCCGCACCTTCGACTTCTCCGGCCGCCGCTGCCTGTACCTCACTTGGTGGACCGACGGCGACACGCGTCGCAGGGGCCGGTCCCTCGTGCGCTTCAAGGAGACCTACCGGGACCACGGTTGGGAGTACGCGGACACCGGGGAACTCCCCGACTTCCTCCCGGCCGTCTGCGAGTTCTCCGCCCTCACCGGCACCGACACCCTCCTGCGCGACCACCGCCCGGCACTGGAACTGCTGCGCTTCGCCCTCACCGAGGCCGACTCGCCCTGGGCCGGCGTGCTGCGGGCCCTGGTCGCGACCCTTCCCGGCGCCTCGCCCCGCGACCGCGCCGCCGCCCAGGCCATGGCCCGCAACGGACCACCGCGCGAGGACGTGGGCCTCGCCCCGTTCGGCACCCCCCTGCTGGAGGTCGTCCCCCGATGACCCTCGCCGACAGCCTCCTGTGGACCGCCATGCCGTACGTCACCATCGTCCTGCTCGTCGGCGGGATCGTCTGGCGCTACCGCTACGACAAGTTCGGCTGGACCACCCGCTCCTCGCAGCTCTACGAGTCAAGACTGCTGCGGATCGCGTCCCCGGTGTTCCACTACGGCATCCTCTTCGTCCTCGCCGGACACCTCGTCGGACTGTTCGTGCCGGAGTCCTGGACCAGCGCGATCGGCGTGAGCGAGACCGCGTACCACTACCTCTCCCTGACCACCGGCACCCTCGCCGGCCTCGCCACCGTCGCCGGCATCGCGCTGCTGATCTACCGCCGCCGCACCAACGGGCCGGTCTTCCTCGCCACCACCCGCAACGACAAGCTGATGTACGTCGTCCTGCTCGCCGCCATCCTGATGGGCATGATCGCCAAGCTCACCCACGCGGGAGGCCACGGCTACGACTACCGCACCACCATCGCCCCGTGGCTGCGCAGCGTCTTCACCCTGCACCCGGACTACGCGCGGATGGACGGCGTACCGGTCACCTACCAGATCCACATCGTCATCGGGTGCGTCCTCATCGCCCTCGTCCCCTACACCCGGCTGATCCACATGTTCAGCGCCCCCGTGCAGTACCTCTTCCGCCCCTACATCGTGTACCGCAGCCGTGAACGCGGTCAGCTCGGCACCCGTTCCGAGCGGCCGGGATGGGAGCGAGTGCAGTGACCGACCGGACCACCCGGAGCGCACCGGCCCCCACGAGGGTGCCCGGCGCCGCCTATCGCAACCTCGTCGTCTCCACGCTCGGCTTCGCCATCACGTTCTGGGCGTGGAACCTCATCTCGCCGATCGCCACGCCCCTGGGCGAGAAGCTCTCGCTGAGCTCCTTCGAGCAGTCGCTGATGGTCGCCGTCCCCGTGCTCGTCGGCTCGCTCGGCCGGGTACCGGTCGGCGCGCTCACCGACCGCTTCGGCGCGAAGACCATGTTCCCCCTCGTCACCGCGCTGACCATCGTGCCCGTGCTGCTGCTGATCGTCGTGAAGGACTCCTACGCGGGCCTGCTCGTCGTCGGCTTCTTCCTCGGCCTCGGCGGCACGACGTTCGCGATCGGCGTCCCCCTCGTCAACTCCTGGTTCCCGCCCGCGCGCCGCGGCTTCGCCGTCGGGGTGTTCGGCGCGGGCATGGGCGGTGTGGCCCTCTCCGGCTACTTCACCCCGCGCATCTACAAGCACGGCGAGAACCTGCCGTTCGTGGTGCTGGCCGTCGCCCTGGCCGTGATGGCCGTCCTGGAGTTCCTCCTCCTCGCCGACCGTCCCGACCGCGTGGTCCCCACCACCTCGCTGGCGACGCGCCTGGGCGCCGCCGGGCGTCTGCGGGTCACCTGGGAACTCGCGGCCCTGTACGCGATCGGGTTCGGCGGCATCGTCGCGTTCGGCGTCTACCTGCCCACGTACCTCAAGACCTGGTACAGCCTGTCGCCCACCGACGCCGGCACCCGCGCGGCCGGCTTCGCGCTCGTCACCGTGGTCTTCCGCCCGATCGGCGGCTGGCTCTCCGACCGCGTCCACCCCGCCGTCGTCACCGCCTGGGGCCTCGGTGTCGTGGGGGTCATGGCGGTGTGCCAGGCCTTCGAACCCCACCTCGTCCCGGGCGGAACCGTCTTCCTCCTCGTGATGGCGGCCGGACTCGGCACCACCAGCGGCAGCGTCTTCGCGATGGTCGCCCGGGTCACCCCGCCGCCCCAGGTCGGCAGCGTCACCGGAATCGTCGGCGCGATCGGCGGTCTCGGCGGCTTCGTCCCGCCCCTCGTCATGGGCGCCGTCTACAGCGCCAAGAGCTCCTACGCCATCGGCTTCATGCTGCTCTCCGACCTCGCCCTGGCCGGCTGCGTCTACTCCTTCGGCCGCATGCGCGACGTGGGCCGCGAACGCCAGCAGGCCTGAGCCCGCGAAGCCCCCGACACACCGAAGCGCCCCACCGGACCCGCGGGTGAACGGGGTCGGTGGGGCGCTTGGGCTTTGGGGGCGACGGCGGGTCAGATGTCCCGGAAGATCTCGATCTGGGCGCCGATCGAGTTCAGGCGCTCCGCGAGGTCCTCGTAACCGCGGTTGATGACGTACACGTTCCGCAGCACCGAGGTGCCCTCGGCCGCCATCATCGCGAGCAGGACGACCACGGCGGGGCGCAGGGCGGGCGGGCACATCATCTCGGCCGCGCGCCAGCGGGTCGGGCCCTCGACGAGCACCCGGTGCGGGTCGAGCAGCTGGAGCCGGCCGCCGAGGCGGTTGAGGTCCGTCAGGTAGATCGCCCGGTTGTCGTAGACCCAGTCGTGGATCAGCGTCTGGCCCTGCGCGGTGGCCGCGATGGCCGCGAAGAACGGGACGTTGTCGATGTTCAGGCCCGGGAACGGCATCGGGTGGATCTTGTCGATGGGCGCCTCCAGCTTGGAGGGCCGCACGGTCAGGTCGATCAGCCGCGTCCGACCGTTGTCCGCGAAGTACTCGGGAGAGCGGTCGTGGTCGAGGCCCATCTCCTCCAGGACCGCGAGCTCGATCTCCAGGAACTCGATCGGCACCCGGCGGACCGTCAGCTCCGACTCGGTGACCACGGCGGCGGCGAGCAGGCTCATCGCCTCGACCGGGTCCTCGGAGGGGGAGTAGTCCACGTCGACGTCGATGTTCGGCACGCCGTGCACGGTGAGCGTCGTGGTGCCGATGCCCTCCACCCGTACGCCCAGGGCCTCCAGGAAGAAGCACAGGTCCTGGACCATGTAGTTGGAGGAGGCGTTGCGGATGACGGTGACGCCGTCGTGGCGGGCGGCCGCCAGCAGCGCGTTCTCGGTGACGGTGTCCCCGCGCTCGGTCAGCACGATCGGCCGTCCGGGGGTGACGGAGCGGTCGACGCGGGCGTGGTACAGGCCCTCGGTGGCGGCGATGTCGAGGCCGAACCGGCGCAGCGCGATCATGTGCGGCTCGATGGTGCGGGTGCCGAGGTCGCAACCGCCCGCGTAGGGCAGCTTGAAGGCCTCCAGGCGGTGCAGCAGCGGGCCCAGGAACATGATGATGGACCGCGTGCGGATGGCGGCCTCGTGGTCGATGGACTCCATGTCCAGCGAGCTGGGCGGCACGATCTCGAGGTCGACGCCGTCGTTGATCCAGCGGGTGCGGACGCCGATCGAGTTGAGGACCTCCAGCAGGCGGTAGACCTCCTCGATCCGGGCCACCCGGCGCAGCACCGTGCGCCCCTTGTTCAGGAGCGTGGCGCACAGCAGCGCGACACAGGCGTTCTTGCTGGTCTTGACGTCGATCGAGCCGGACAGCCGGCGCCCGCCCACGACCCGCAGATGCATCGGACCCGCATATCCGAGCGAGACGATCTCGCTGTCCAGCGCCTCACCGATTCGGGCGATCATCTCAAGGCTGATGTTCTGGTTGCCGCGCTCGATGCGATTGACGGCACTCTGACTTGTGCCGAGCGCCTCGGCGAGCTGCGACTGTGTCCAGCCCCGGTGTTGCCGGGCGTCACGGATGAGCTTGCCGATGCGTACGAGGTAGTCGTCTGCCATGGCGCGACCGTATATCGGATGTGAGATAAAGAAAAATGGAGCGCGGCCTTCCGTGTGACGGGGGCCACCGGGTGGTGTTCGAGGGGCAGTTCGGGTGTCCCGCGCGGGTGTCGCGGCGCCGTCCGGGGCGTGCCGGAC
>NZ_JBHXDQ010000053.1:0-67513 GCF_042725875.1 Streptomyces sp. NPDC127038
CCGCTCCGGGGCGCGCCCTCCCTTTCGTACGTCCGGATCAGTGGTCGTTCTGGGCCAGCCGCAGCAGGTGGTCGGCGAGGGCCTGGCCGCCCGTGGCGTCGCGGCTGATCAGCATCAGGGTGTCGTCGCCCGCGATCGTGCCGAGGACGTCGTGCAGCTCGGCCTGGTCGATCGCCGACGCGAGGAACTGCGCGGCGCCCGGCGGGGTGCGCAGGACCACGAGGTTCGCCGAGGCCTCCGCGGAGATCAGCAGCTCCGCGGAGAGCCGGCGCATCCGCTCCTCCTTCGCCGACTCCCCCAGCGGCGCGCGCGGGGTGCGGAAACCGCCCTCGCTCGGCACCGCGTAGATGAGGTCGCCGTCGTTGTTGCGGATCTTCACCGCGTTGAGCTCGTCGAGGTCCCGGGAGAGCGTCGCCTGAGTGACGTTCAGCCCGTCGTCGGCGAGGAGCTTCGCCAACTGACTCTGCGAGCGCACCGGTTGCCGGTTGAGGATGTCCACGATCCGGCGGTGGCGTGCGGTGCGGGTCTGCGGTACGGCGGGCCCTGCGTGCTCATGGTCCTGCGCCTGACTCATCGTCGTCCCATCTCCCGGGATCACCCGTCCCCGTTGGCTGCGTCGAGGACGCCGGGAAGGGCCCGGAGGAACGCGTCCACCTCGTCGTCGCCGAGGTTCAGCGGCGGCATCAGCCGTACGACATCGGGTGCGGGCGCGTTCACCAGGAGACCGGCGTCCTGAGCCGCCTTCTGCACCTGGCGGGCGCGCGGCTCGGTGAGCACGATACCCAGGAGCAGCCCCGCGCCCCTGACATGGTCGATCAGAGGATGGCCCGAACCCTCGATCCCGTCCCGCAGCCTCTCGCCGGCGCGCTTGACGTTGTCCAGCAGGCCCTCGGACTCGATCGTGTCGAGCACGGCGAGTCCGGCGGCGCAGACGACCGGGTTGCCGCCGAAGGTGGTGCCGTGGTGGCCGGGCTCCAGCAGAGCGGCGGCGCGGCCGAAGGCGACGGTGGCGCCGAGCGGCAGTCCGCCGCCGATGCCCTTGGCGAGCGTGACGATGTCGGGCAGGACGCCCTCGTGGGCCTGGTAGGCGAACCAGTGGCCGGTGCGGCCGATACCGGTCTGCACCTCGTCCAGGACGAGCAGGGCGCCCCGGGCCGCGGTGATGGCGCGGGCCGCCTTCAGATAGCCGGGGGGCGGGACGACGACACCGTTCTCGCCCTGGATCGGCTCGATGATCACCAGCGCGGTGTCGTCGGTGACCGCCTCGGCGAGGGCCTGCGCGTCACCGTAGGGGACGTGCGTGACGTCGCCGGGCAGCGGCCGGAAGGGCTCCTGCTTGCCGGACTGACCGGTGAGCGCGAGGGCTCCCATGGTCCGTCCGTGGAAGCCGCCGGTGGTGGCGACCATGTGGGTCCGCCCGGTCAGCCGGCCGATCTTGAACGCGCCCTCGTTGGCCTCGGCGCCCGAGTTGCAGAAGTACACCCGGCCCTCGCGGCCGAAGAGCTGGAGCAGCCGTTCGGCGAGGGCGACGGGAGGTTCGGCGATGAAGAGGTTGGAGACATGGCCGAGGGAGCGGATCTGCCGGTTCACGGCCTCGACGATCGCCGGGTGGCCGTGTCCGAGGGCGTTGACCGCGATGCCGCCGACGAAGTCGAGGTACTCGTTGCCGTCGGCGTCCCACAGCTTGGTCCCGGCACCGCGGACGAGCGGCAGTCCCGGGGTGCCGTAGTTGTCCATGAGCGCGCCCTGCCACCGCCGGGTGAGCTCCGCGTTCGTCCGGCCGCCGGTCATTTCGTGTCCCCCGCTTCGTCGTCGTCCGGCACGACCATCGTGCCGATGCCTTCGTCGGTGAAGATCTCCAGCAGGATCGAGTGCTGGACCCGGCCGTCGATGACCCGGGCGGTGGTGACGCCGTTGCGTACGGCGTGCAGGCACCCCTCCATCTTCGGCACCATGCCGCTGGCGAGCTCGGGAAGCAGCTTCTCCAGCTCGGAGGCGGTGAGACGGCTGATCACCTCGTCGCTGTCGGGCCAGTCCTCGTAGAGGCCCTCGACGTCCGTGAGGACCATGAGGGTCTCGGCACCCAGTGCGGCAGCGAGTGCCGCAGCCGCCGTATCAGCATTGACGTTGTAGACATGTCCGTCGTCCTGGCTCCGGGCGATCGAGGAGACGACCGGGATGCGGCCGTCGGCGAGCAGCGCCTCGATCGCGCCCGTGTCGATCTCGGTGATCTCGCCCACCCGCCCGATGTCGACGAGTTCGCCGTCGATCCGGGGCCGGTGCTTGGTGGCGGTGATGGTGTGCGCGTCCTCGCCGGTGATGCCGACGGCGAGCGGGCCGTGTTCGTTGAGCAGTCCGACGAGCTCGCGCTGGACCTGTCCGGCCAGCACCATGCGGACGACGTCCATCGCGTCCTCGGTGGTGACGCGCAGTCCCGCCTTGAACTCGCTGACGATGCCGTGCCGGTCGAGGGCCGCGCTGATCTGCGGTCCGCCGCCGTGCACGACGACCGGCCTGAGGCCCGCGTGGTGCAGGAACACGATGTCCTGGGCGAAGGCGGCCTTCAGCTCGGCGTCGATCATGGCGTTGCCGCCGAACTTGACGACGACGGTCTTGCCGCGGTGCCGGGTCAGCCAGGGCAGCGCCTCGATGAGGATCTGCGCCTTGGGCAGGGCGGTGTGCTTGCGGGTCGGATTGCTCATGAGGAGTACGCGCTGTTCTCGTGGACGTAGTCGGCGGTGAGGTCGTTGGTCCAGATGGTGGCGGTCGCGTCGCCCGCGGCGAGGTCGGCGACGACGTGGACCTCGCGGTAGCGCATGTCGACGAGGTCGCGGTCCTCGCCGACCCCTCCGTTCTTGCAGACCCAGACGCCGTTGATGGCGACGTTGAGCCGGTCGGGCTCGAAGGCGGCCTTCGTGGTGCCGATGGCGGACAGGACGCGGCCCCAGTTGGGGTCCTCGCCGTGGATCGCGCACTTGAGGAGGTTGTTGCGGGCGATGGAGCGGCCCACCTCGACGGCGTCGTCCTCGGTCGCGGCGTTGATCACCTCGACCTTGATGTCCTTGCTGGCCCCCTCGGCGTCCCGGATGAGCTGCTGGCCCAGGTCGTCGCAGACCGTCCGGACGGCCTCGGCGAACTCCGCCTGGTCCGGGGTGACTTCGCTGGCCCCGGAGGCGAGCAGCAGCACGGTGTCGTTGGTGGACATGCAGCCGTCGGAGTCGACCCGGTCGAAGGTGGTGCGGGTGGCGTCGCGCAGCGCCCGGTCGAGCGCGGCGCTGTCCACGTCCGCGTCGGTGGTGAGCACGACGAGCATGGTGGCGAGGCCGGGCGCGAGCATGCCGGCGCCCTTGGCCATGCCGCCGACCGTCCAGCCCTCCCCGGTCACCACGGAGGTCTTGTGCACGGTGTCGGTGGTCTTGATGGCGATGGCGGCCTTCTCGCCGCCGTGCGGGCCGAGTTGGGCGACGGCCAGGTCGATGCCGGGCAGCAGCTTGTCCATCGGGAGCAGTACGCCGATGAGGCCGGTCGAGCACACGGCGACGCTTCCCGCGCCGATGTCACCGAGTGCCTCGGCGACCTTCTCGGCGGTGGCGTGGGTGTCCTGGAAGCCCTGGGGTCCCGTACAGGCGTTGGCGCCGCCCGAGTTGAGGACGACCGCGTCGAGCTCGCCGCTCTTGAGGACCTGTTCCGACCACAGCACGGGCGCGGCCTTGACACGGTTGGAGGTGAAGACCCCCGCGGCGGCGCGGCGGGGCCCGGTGTTGACCACGAGGGCCAGGTCCGGGTTGCCGTTCGCCTTGATCCCGGCGGCTACGCCGGACGCGGTGAATCCCTGTGCTGCCGTGACGCTCACGGTGCGACTCCGATCGTGGAAAGCCCCAGGTCCTCGGGAAGGCCGAGGGCGAGGTTCATGCTCTGGACGGCACCGCCCGCGGTGCCCTTGGTGAGGTTGTCGATGGCGCTGATCGCGATGATGCGGTGCGCGGCGGCGTCGTACGCGACCTGGACCTGAACGGCGTTGGAACCGTGGACGGACGCCGTGGCCGGCCACTGTCCCTCGGGCAGCAGGTGGACGAACGGCTCGTCGGCGAAGGCCTTCTCGTAGGCGGCCCGGACGGACTCGGCGGTGACGCCGGGCTTCGCCTTGGCACTGCACGTGGCGAGGATGCCGCGGGACATGGGCGCGAGGGTGGGGGTGAAGGAGACGGTGACGGGTTCGCCCGCGGCGGCGGTGAGGTTCTGGATCATCTCGGGGGTGTGGCGGTGGCCGCCGCCGACGCCGTACGGGCTCATCGAGCCCATGACCTCGCTGCCGAGCAGGTGGGCCTTCGGCGCCTTCCCCGCGCCCGAGGTGCCGGAGGCGGCGACGATCACGGCCTCGGCCTCGGCGAGGCCCGCCCCGTAGGCGGGGAAGAGGGCGAGCGTGGCGGCCGTCGGATAGCAACCGGGCACCGCGATGCGCTTGGACCCCTCCAGCGCGGCGCGGGCACCCGGCAGTTCGGGGAGGCCGTAGGGCCAGGTCCCGGCGTGGGCGGAACCGTAGAAGCGCTCCCAGTCGGCCGGGTCCTTCAGCCGGAAGTCGGCGCCCATGTCGACCACGAGGACGTCGGGGCCGAGCTGCTCGGCGACCTCGGCGGACTGCCCGTGGGGCAGCGCGAGGAACACGACGTCGTGGCCGCGCAGTTCCTCGGCGGTGGTCTCGGTGAGCACCCGGCCGGCGAGCGGCAGCAGATGGGGCTGGATCTCCCCGAGCCGCCGTCCGGCGTTGGAGTTGCCGGTCAGGGTGCCGATCTCGATCTCGGGGTGTGTCAGGAGCAGGCGCAGCAGTTCCCCGCCCGCATACCCGCTCGCTCCCGCCACCGCCGCACGCATCGCCATGGAACCCTCCTCTTGGATGGCATGACTATACGTTTCCCTGCACGTTTATGCAATCCTCATGGCCGGCCGTCCGGACTCCGTCGTACCCCCTCCGGTCCCTCACCACTCGGGCACCACACGATCGGGCCCGAAGGAAATGCGCGGGCCGATCAGATGAATTCCGGTCAAAGGCTCGCATCCGCTTCTCCCGGGGCCGGCGGCTTGGAAGCATCCCCGGCATGCGTCCTCCCCGGGCCCCGCAGAGGGCTCTCCTGGTCTGCGCCGCCGCTGTCGCGCTCGCCGCCTGTTCCGGGTCGGGCTCCGGTTCCGCGGACCGGTCGCCGGGAGCCCTGGGAGCCCCGGGAGGCGGCGGTGCCGCGCCCTCCGTCACGGCGGACGCACGGCGGTCCGTGGTGACCTTCGCGGGGGCGGCCCCGCTCGGGGCCGGGACCGCGCGCCGGACGGCGGACCGCATGCGGGCACGGGCCAGGGCGCTGGGGCTGCGGGACGTACGCGTCGAGGTCCGCGCGGGCGGGATCACCGTCACCGGCCGTACCGCCGACGAGAGCGGCCTGACGGGTCTCGGCGCGTCCGGCCGGCTCGGGTTCCGCCCCGTCCTGGCCGAGGAGGCGTCCGGCGCGACAGAGACGCCGGGGCCGTCACCCACCGCCACTTCGCGGGGGCGTGCCGTCACCGAGGGGCTGCGCCCCCGCACCGACGCCTCGGCGAGCGCGAGTGCCGGGTCCGCTCCGGCCGGGAGCGGCGCCCCGGACGCGGCGCTCCTGGCACGTTTCGCGGCGCTGGACTGTTCGGCGAAGGAGAGACCCGCGACCGGGCCGGAGTCCGACGCGCGGGAGCCGGTCGTCGCCTGCGGGACCGCCGGCGGCGGATCGGCCTCGCCGGACAAGTTCCTGCTGGGGCCGACGGCGGTGGACGGGGCCAGGGTGTCCTCGGCCGAGGCGGTGGACGGCGGGCAGAACGGTGGCCCGCTCGTACGGCTGCGCTTCGACACCTCCGGGGCCCGGAGGTTCGCCGCCCTCACGCAGAGCCTGTCGGTGAACACCGCGCCGCGGAACCAGGTGGCCATCGTCCTGGACGGCGTCGTGATCTCCGCTCCGTCCGTCGCCCAGCGGCTCGACGGCGGCACCGCCGACATCTACGGGAGCTTCACCCGCGCGTCGGCCGAGCGGCTCGCCGCGACCATCGGCTCGGGCGCGCTCCCGGCACCGGTGTCCGTGACCGGCGTGACCCGGCTCCCGGGCACATGAAGAAGGTGCCGTACGAGACGTACGGCACCCTTTCTTTCCGGTCTTCCCCGCGGACCCCGGTCCGCGGGGAGCGGGAGCACCGGCGACCGGCGGCCGGGGCGCCCGGCCGGACCGGGGTCAGGAACGCTTGGCGTCGCGCTCGGCGTTCTTCTGCTTGATCCGCACGCTCTCCTTGCGGACCTCCGCCTGGGTGGCGCGCTCACGCCGCAGCCACTCGGGGTCCTCCGTCTTCAGCGCCTCGATCTGCTCGGTGGTGAGCGCCTCGCTGACGCCGCCGCGGGCGAGTCCCGCGATGGAGACGCCCAGCTTGGCGGCGACGACCGGCCGCGGGTGCGGGCCGGTACGGCGCAGTTCCTGGAGCCAGGCGGGCGGGTCGGTCTGCAACGCGTTCAGTTCGGCGCGCGAGACGACACCCTCCTGGAACTCGGCGGGGGTGGCCTCGAGGTACACACCCAGCTTCTTCGCCGCGGTGGCGGGCTTCATCGTCTGGGCGGTCTGGTGCGAACTCATGGGGTCAAGGGTATCGAGCGCGCGGGCTCCCGCCGACCATCGCCGGTACGGCGGCGGCGGCCACGCCGGGTAATCTGACGTGGTGACCGGCTCCGAAGCACCCCCCTCGTTCAGGCTCGCCTACGTTCCGGGGGTGACGCCCTCGAAGTGGGTACGGATCTGGAACGAGCGGCTGCCGGACGTACCGCTGGAGCTCGTCCCGGTGTCCGCCGACGAGGTGTACGACGTCCTGCGGCGCGGCGACGCCGACGCGGGGTTCGTCCGGCTGCCGGTCGACGGGACCGATCTCAGCGCGATCCCCCTCTACACCGAGACGACGGTCGTCGTGGTCCCCAAGGACCACATCGTGGCGGCGGTCGAGCAGATCTCCGGCGAGGACCTGGCCGACGACATCGTGCTGCACCCCCTCGACGACCCGCTGGACTGGGAGAGCCTGCCGGGCAGGCCCGCGCTGGAGCGGCCCGCCACCACCGCGGACGCCGTCGAACTCGTCGCGGCGGGCATCGGCGTCGTGGTCGTCCCGCAGTCCCTCGCCCGGCTCCACCACCGCAAGGACCTCACCTACCGCACGGTCACGGACGCCCCCGAGTCGCGGGTCGCGCTGGCCTGGCCCGAGGAGCGGACCACCGACCGGGTGGAGGACTTCATCGGCATCGTGCGCGGCCGCACGGTCAACAGCACGCGTGGGCGTTCCCAGACCCCGCCCGCGGCGCAGCAGAAGGACCGGGGCACGGGGAAGCCGGCCAGGTCCGCAGCCGGGAAGTCCGACGCGGGCGGCGCCCGGCGCAAGCCCGCGCCCGGCCGGACGGGCGGCAAGGCCGGGGGCAGGACCGCGTCGAAGAACACCCGGGGCGGCGGCACCGGCGGTCCCAAGGGCGGCGCGAAGCGCGGCAAGCCCCGCCGCAACCCGTAGGCCCGACGCCGCCCGCCCTCGGGGCGGTGCGGACCCCGCGGCCTCGCTTGACCTGGAGCGCGCTCCAGGTCCTACGGTCGTTCCCTGGGCGGCGGACGGCACTTCCCGCGTCCCGGCCGGAGTTCCTGATCCGGCGGGGCGCACGGGCGTGCCGCACGCGTCCGCCCCCGACGACGAGATCGATCACCACCGACGGCTGCCGGCGCGGCCGGGATCGGACGACCGGACATGAGCGACACCGCGAACGGCACCGGGGCCACCACGCGAGAGGAGCGTTTCGAGCACGGCATGGAGGTCCTCGGCCGGGTGGACGGCGAGTCCGGCCGGCGGGTGGTCGCCGCGCTCGGCGACATCAACCCCGAACTGGGCCACCAGATCGTCGCCTGGGGGTTCGGCGACATCTACGACCGGCCCGGACTCGCGCCGCGCGACCGCCAGTTGGTCACCCTCGGCATGCTGACCGCGCTCGGCGGCTGCGAGCCCCAGCTGGAGGTGCACGTCAACGCGTCGCTGAACGTGGGTCTCTCCCCGGAGGAGATCGTCGAGGCGCTGCTGCACTCGGCCGTCTACTGCGGCATGCCGAAGGCGATCAACGCGACGCTGGTCGCCAAGAAGGTGTTCGGCGAGCGCGGGCTGCTGCCCGTCGGCGACGGCGCCACGACGGGCCGCGCCACGGTCTGAGCACGGGGTCCCGGCGGTGCCCGGTTCGAGGGGCGGCCGTCGGCCCGGCGGCCCGGACGGCGAGAATGGGGGCCGGGCGCGCCGGCAGGCGCTGTCCTGTGGACGGGACGGAGGAGCGGGACGGCATGGACGGGTTCTGGCCGGTCGGGGACGTGCTGACGTACCTGGGCGGAAGCTGGCGGGTCGAGCGCACCGTCCGGGATCTCGCGAGCGGCGCGGAGGGCCGTTTCACCGGTACGACGGTCTTCGCCCCGGCGGACGGCGGCGGGCTGCTGCACCGGGAGTCGGGCACGTTCGTGTGGCAGGGCGTGGCGCGGCCCGCCGAGCGGACCCTGCGGTTCCTGCCGGGCGTGGGCCCGGGTACCGCTCTCGTACGGTTCTCCGACGGCCGTCCGTTCCACGACCTGGACCTGACGAGCGGGCACTGGGTCGCCGACCACCCGTGCGCGGCGGATCTCTACCGGGGCGAGTTCACGGTCCGCGACGAGGACCACTGGCGGTCCGTCTGGCGGGTGCGCGGGCCCGCGAAGGACCTGGTGCTCACCACCGGCTACGCGCGTGCGGCCTGACCCGGCACCCCGTCGACACGCAGGTTCCAGCGGCCCGCCCGCCCCGTCACGGTGATCGCCGACAGGGGGCGGACGTCGATGTTCCAGTACGTCGACGGCGGTGCCTTCAGCGCGTAGACCAGTGCGGCCCGTACGACCGACGGCTCGGCGACCGCGACGATGCTGCCGCCGTCCTCCCCCGGGCGGGTGTCGAGCCAGGCGCCGACCCGGGCGATGAAGGCCAGCAGGCTCTCGCCGCCGTGGGGCGTGGAGCGCGGATCGGACAGCCAGGAGTCCACGGCCCCGGGCTCGCGGGCCATGGCCTCGCCCAGGGTGAAGCCCCGCCAGCGGCCCATGTCGCAGTCACGCAGCGCGAGCTGGACGAGCGGGGCGTAGCCGAGGACGTCACCGGTGGCACGGCTGCGGGGGGTCGGCGCGCAGTAGCGCAGCTCGGCCGCCGCCAGCGGCAGCAGCCCCGCGGCGGCGCGCTGCGCTTCTTCCCATCCCGCCTGGTCCAGCGGCCGGTCGTCCTCGAAGCGCTCCGCCAGCAGCGCGGAGCTGCGTGCGGCGGCGACGAACGTGACCCGAAGATGCATGCGCAGATCGTGGAGCGCCCGCCTCCGCAGGTCAAGGGTGTTACGCAGAGTGTCCGAATATGCACGGGACATCGACAGCCGGTCTGTGCGGCGGCTGTGCGGACGCCCAGGATCCGGCCGTCCCGCGCGCGCGGCCCGTACGCCCGGCCACCTGCGGGCCGGCTCAGGCCCGCACCTCGTCGTGGGCCGCCGCCAGCCGCCGTACGCCCTCGGTGATCTCCTCCGTCCCCGCGACCGCCGCGAAGCTCAACCGGATCTGCGCGGCCGGGGGTTCGGCGCTGTAGTAGGGGCGACCGGGGGTGACGGCCACTCCCGCGCGCAGCGCGGCGGCGGTGAACGCGGACTCGTCGATGCCCTCGGGCAGTCGCGCCCACAGGTGATAGCCGCCGAACGGGACGTGGGGCAGGGCGAGTTCGGGGATCCGCAGTCGCAGCGCGGCGGTCATGGTGTCGCGCCGGGCCTTCAACTCGGCCGAAACCGTGCGCAGATGACGCGGCCAGGCGGGCGAGCCGACGAGTTCGAGCGCGGCCTCCTGGAGCGGGCGCGGCACGAAGAAGGTGTCGACGACCTGGATGGCGCGCAGCCGCTCCAGTACCGGACCGCGGGCCGCGAGGGCGCTCACCCGGAAGCTCGGCGAGGTCGCCTTGGTCAGGGAACCGACGTGCACGACGACCCCGTCGGGGTCCTCTGCGGCCAGCGGACGCGGCAGCGGGCCCGCGTCCTCGTGCACCAGGCGGCGTACGAAGTCGTCCTCGACGACGAAGGCCCCGGCGTCCCGCGCGATCCGCAGCACCTCGCCCCGCCGCTCGGGAGCGAGCACGGCTCCGGTCGGATTCTGGAACAGCGGCTGGCAGACGAAGACGCGGGCGCCGGTCGCCCGGAAGGCGTCGGCCAGGAGCTCGGGTTTCACCCCGTCGGGGTCGACCGGGACCGGAACGGGGCGCAGCCCGGCGGCGCGGGCGATCGCCAGCATGCCCGGATACGTGGGCGACTCGACCAGCACCGGGGCGCCGGGCGGGGCGAGCGCGCGCAGGGCGGTCGTCAGGGCGGCCTGGCCGCCCGCGGCGACGAGGACGTCGGCGGCGCCGATCGCCCCGCCGATCCCGCGCGCGAACCACTCGCGCAGTTCGGGCAGGCCCTCCATGGGGGGCCTCGACCAGGCGCCGGGGCGGCGGCCGGCCCGTGAGAGTGCGGCGCCCATCGCCCGCTCCGGCTGGAGCGAGGGGTGCAGATAGCCGCCGTTGAACTCGACGACACCGGGGGGCGGCGCGGCGAGCGAGACGAGAACACCGGAGGCGTCCACGGTGCGGGGGACGGCCTCGGCCGCGGCGTCCGCGCTGAGGGCGATCTCCTGCCAGGAGGTGTCGCCGGTGGAGGCGAGGGCGGGCCGCGGCCGCGCCCGGAAGGCGCCCGCGCCGGGCCGGGTGACGACGAGTCCCTCGGCGGCCAGCTGCGCGAGCGCCCGCGACACGGTCACCGGGCTCACCCGGAACCGTTCGACGAGGGCCCGACTGGAGGGCAGCTTTCCACCGGGAGAGTAGCGGTTCAGCTCTTTCCGCAGCCGTTCCGCCAGATCGTCCACACTGCTACGCTCTTGCATGAGAGCACAGAGTAGCGCTATCGATCCGACCGGGATAGCGGTCAGCACCGGATCCGGCCCCACCGCCGTCGTCCCGTCCCGGGACCCCGCTCCGGGGGACCGCCGCGCGGGCACCGTGCAGGCGGCTCTGGGCGTGACCGCCTTCTCCCTCACCTTTCCCGCGACCGCCTGGGGCCTCCAGGGCTTCGGCCCCTGGTCGCTGGTGACCGTGCGCTGCGTCCTCGCGGCGCTCGTCGCGGGCGGCTGTCTGCTGGCGCTGCGGATCCCCCGGCCCGCCCGGCGGCATCTGGCGGGCCTCGCCGTGGTCGCCGCAGGGGTCGTCCTCGGCTTCCCGCTCCTGACGACCCTGGCCCTGCGGACCTCGACCACCGCCCACGCCGCCGTCGTCGTCGGGCTGCTTCCGCTGACGACGGCGCTGTTCTCGGCGCTGCGCACCGGCGCGCGACCGTCGCGGACGTTCTGGCTGGCGGCCTGCGCGGGCGCGGCGGCGGTGATCGCGTTCACCGTGCAGCAGAGCGGCGGGGCGCTGACCGGCGCGGACGCCTATCTCTTCGGGGCGCTGCTGATCTGCGCGGCGGGCTACACCGAGGGCGGCCGGCTGGCCCGGGTGATGCCGGGCTGGCAGGTCATCGGCTGGGCCCTGGTGCTGTGTCTGCCGCTCAGCGTTCCGGGCGCGCTGCTCGCGCTGTCGTACGAACCGGTGCGGCTGACGGCGCACAGCGTGACCGGGCTGCTGTGGGTCGCGGTCGGTTCGCAGTTCGCCGGCCTGGTCGTCTGGTACCGGGGGATGGCGTCGATCGGGATCCCGAAGGCCAGCCAGTTGCAGCTGGCCCAGCCGCTGCTCACACTGGTGTGGTCGGTACTGCTCCTGGGCGAGCGGCTCACCCCGGCGGCACCCCTGACGGCGGCCGCCGTCCTCGTCTGCATCGCTCTGACCCAGCGGGCGCGGGGCTGACCCACAGGCGAGGAGACCGTTCAGATGCACGCAACCAAAGGCGACAAGCTCGTGCAGCACGGCCGGACCGTCGGACAGCACGACAAGGTCGCGGAGATCACCGAGGTCATGGGAGCCGAAGGCTCTCCCCCCTACCGGGTGCGGTTCGAGGACGGTCACGAGGCGGTGTGCTCGCCGGGCCCCGACTCCGAGATCCGTCACCGGGAGATGCCGCCGCGGTAGGGCGCGAGCCGAGAGGCCGAGGGGCCCTCAGAGCGGGGGCTTCGCCGGCTGCCGGTAGTGGTCGGCGACGACGCGCGCCATGGCGCCGATCCGGTCGGCACCCGCCTCCGAGGCCGCGAAGAAGACATGCCCGCGCACTTCAGGGTGGCGGCGGGCGAGGGTGAGGTGCCGGGAGAGTTCCGCCGGGTCCTGCCAGGCCTCGGGCTGCGCCGGGTCGCCCGCCTTGTAGAGCGCCTCGCCCGCGTACAGTCCCACGCCGGTTCCCTTCGCCACCGCCGCCCACCAGGGCAGCAGCCGCGCGTAGTCGGCGGCGGCGAAGCCGATGTTCCAGTACAGCTGTGGACAGATGTAGTCCACCCAACGTTGCCGGACCCATTTCCTGGTGTCGGCGTACAGGTCGTCGTACGTCTCGATGCCCGCCCGGGTCGGTGAGCCGAGCGGATCCGTGGAGGCGTTGCGCCAGACCCCGAAGGGGCTGATCCCGAACCGGACCCCGGGGCGGGCCTTCTTGACGCCCGCCGCCATGTCCTGCACCAGCCGGTCGATGTTGTGGCGCCGCCAGGCCGCCCGGTCCGGGAAGCCCGTGCCGTGCTCGGCGTACGCCGCGTCGTCGTCGAAGCGCTCGCCGCGCACCGGATAGGGATAGAAGTAGTCGTCCCAGTGCACGCCGTCGACCGGGTACCGGCGGACCGCGTCGAGCATCGCGGCCAGGACGAACGTACGGACCGGGGGAAGTCCGGGGTTGTAGTAGAGCTTCCCGCCGTGACGCACGGTCCAGTCGGGGTGGAGCCGCGCGGGGTGCGAGGGGGCGAGCCGGCCGGGGTCCGGCTGTCCGGAGACGCGGTACGGGTTGAACCAGGCGTGCAGCTCGAGGCCGCGCGCGTGGGCCTCCCGTACGGCGGTGCCCAGCGGGTCCCAGCCCGGGTCCTTGCCCTGGACGCCGGTCAGATAGCGCGACCACGGCTCGTACGGCGAGGGCCACAGCGCGTCGGCGGCGGGGCGGACCTGGAAGAACACGGTGTTGAGGCGCAGGCGCACGGCCGTGTCGAGCAGGCCGAGCAGTTCGGCGCGCTGGCGGGCGGCGCTCAGGCCGGTGCGGGAGGGCCAGTCGCGGTTGGAGGCGGTCGCGAGCCACAGGCCCCGCATGGCGCGCGGGGCCGCGCCCTCGGCGGCGGCGTCCCCCGCCGTACCGAGACCCGAGAGGGTCGCGAGCGCGGCCGCCGTGAACGCCCGGCGTGGCAGTCGCCCCATATGCGCACCCCTCACATGACGAATCCATCCGATTACGGAACGTATGGGGACCCAGCATGCACCACCCCGACGATCGATCATCGATACTTGGGAGTAACGTGCACGTTCGGAGCAGGGACCGAACAACGGACGACCTGCCGGGCCGTGCGGATCAGCGAAGGGGACGATGTGACCGACATCGAACGCGTCGGAGTGGTGGGCTGCGGCCAGATGGGAGCGGGCATCGCCGAGGTGTGCGCCCGCTCCGGTCTCGACGTCAAGGTCGCCGAGACCACCGGAGAAGCCCTGGAGATCGGCCGTACCCGGCTGTTCTCCTCCCTGTCCAAGGCGGCCGAACGCGGAAAGATCTCCGCGGACGAGCTCAAGGCCACCCAGGACCGGCTGAGCTTCACCACGGACCTCGGCGAGTTCGCCGACCGTGATCTGGTGATCGAGGCCGTCGTCGAGAACGAGCAGGTGAAGACCGAGATCTTCCAGGTGCTCGACCAGGTGGTGACCCGGCCGGACGCGATCCTGGCCTCCAACACCTCCTCGATCCCGCTGGTGAAGCTGGCCGTCGCGACCTCGCGTCCCGACCAGGTCATCGGCATCCACTTCTTCAACCCGGCCCCGGTGCAGCAGCTCGTCGAGCTGATCCCGGCGCTGACCACCTCCGAGGGCACCATCGGGCGCGCCCAGCTGTTCGCCGAGAAGGCGCTCGGCAAGCACGCGATCCGCGCCCAGGACCGCTCGGGCTTCGTCGTCAACGCGCTGCTGATCCCGTATCTGCTGTCCGCGATCCGGATGTTCGAGTCGGGCATCGCGAGCCGCGAGGACATCGACAACGGCATGGAGATGGGCTGCGCCCACCCGATGGGCCCGCTCAAGCTGTCGGACCTGATCGGTCTCGACACGGTGGCCTCGGTCGCGTACTCGATGTACGAGGAGTACAAGGAGCCGCTGTACGCCGCTCCCCCGCTGCTCCAGCGCATGGTCGACGCCGGCCGCCTGGGCCGCAAGTCCGGCTCGGGGTTCTACACCTACGGCTGATCGCACCGGCTGAACTCCCGCTCCGCCGTGCGGAGTCACCGCGGGCCCGGCACCTTTCCCGGTGCGGGGCCCGCGGTGTTCACACGCCGTGTGCGCGCCGGGCCCGCATATGCCCGGCGCACACGCTCCCCACGCACCCACCAGGCGAGTTGACTTTCCGTACCCGGACACAGGGATGTGCCGACCACGGAAAGGAGCGGACTCGTGACCGCCGACCCCGAGCATCCCGCGGCACCGAAGGAGATCGCGGAGTTACGCCGGTCGCTCGAAGTGGGGTTCACCCGCATCGAGGGCGGACTGGCGCTGCTCACCCAGCGCGACGACCAGACGGCCAAGGACCTCGACGACCTCAGTACACGGATCGTCGCCCTCGAACACACCCGCTGGCCCCTGCCCACCGTCGCCGCCGTCGCGGCCGTGGGCGCACTGGCCGTGGCGGTCTGGCAGGCCCTCGGCCACTAGCCGGGGTGCCCGGGGGGGGCGGTCAGGGCAGGGTGTCCTGACCGAGCCTGAGGTGGTGCAGCAGGAGCAGTGCGGCCGCCATGTTGGCGGCCGGGACCTCACCACGGGCGACCATGTCGGGAACGAGCTTCAGGGGTACCCATTCCCGGCGGTCGGACTCGAAGTCGTCCACGGGGTGTCCGATGTACGCGCCCTCGTCCGCCCAGTAGATGTGATGCCGGGCGTCGGTGAGCCCGTTGGAGGGCTCGACACTCATCAGATGCCTGAGGGGTCCCGGCCGCCAGCCGGTCTCCTCCTCCAGTTCGCGGGCCGCCGCCACGGCGATGTCCTCGCCGTCCTCCACCACACCGGCCGGGAGTTCCCACCCCCAGCTGTCGGTGATGAAGCGGTGCCGCCACAGGAGCAGCACCTCGTTGGCCTCGTTGACGACCGTGGCCACGGCGACGGGCCGCAGCCGTATGAGGAAGTGATCGAGATGCCGTCCGTCCGGCAGCTCCACATCCGCGAGATTGACGCTGAACCAGCGGTTTTCATACACAGTTTGTTCGTTCTGTTTCGTCCACTGCACGGTTCTGCCACCTTCCGCCGAGTGATGGCAATATCGCAGCAGCGGCGTCCGGACAGCAGGGCTCACTGGGGTCGGGGCGCAGCACGGCGGCGGTGGACGCCAGCCGGGCGGGGCGGTGCCCCGCGTCCCGGCGCGGCGCGGACCCCGACGCCCGGACCGTGCGGGTGGACGGCTCGTCCGGCCGCTCCCTACAGCGGTACGCGCAGTGCGCCGTCGATGAGTTCGGCGGCCTCGGTCGTGCCCGCGCAGCCGCTGCGCACCAGGTGTTCGCGTACCGCGCGGAGTCTGTCGCGCAGCCGCTGGGACTCCATCCCCCGGGCCTGTTCCGCCATCCGCACGGCCGTCGCCACCGCCTTGTCGGCGTTCCCCTGGCGCAGTTCGATCTGGCTGAGCATGGCCAGCCGGTGCACCCGCCCCCGGTCGTGCGCCGGAGTGTCGACCGCGGCCGTGGCGTGCTCCGCGGCGGCCACCAGGTCGCCGAGGCTGAGCAGTGCCTCCGCCACCTGTACGTTGACCAGTCCCGGCTGGACATAGCCCGTCTCGTCCGGCTCGTAACCGCGCCGGATGCGCTCGGCGGCCTGCTCGGCACGCCGTATGCAGGACAGGGCGCTGCTGCCGTCGCCGAGGTGTGCGTACGCCTTGGCCTGCATGGCGTACAGGTCGGAGGCGAGCGCGGGGGTGATCTGGCGTCCCGCGGCGCGCAGCGCGGCCTCGGCGAAGGCGACCGCCTGCCGGTACTCGCGCATGAACAGCGACTGATTGACCAGCAGAGCTATGACGTACGCGCCAAGTCCCCTGTCATTGCTGGCCTTTGCCAGGCGCAGCGCCTGATGGAAGTAGCGCTGGGCGAGTCCGTGCGCGTCGGAGTCGTAGGCGCAGATACCCGCGATGGCCACCAACCCGCCCGTCGCACGGTGGAGTTGGCGGCCGGTGGCGTCGGTGTAGCTGCCGCGCAGCAGGGGCGCGGTCTCGGAGTTGAGGAAGCCGACGATCCTGGTGCGGGTCGCCATCCCGCCGGCCTTGCGGTACATCTGCTCGTAGTGGGCCCGGGCCGCGCGCAGCATCTCGATGTCGGCCATGCTGACCCGGTGACGGCCGCCGCGGGAGACGTCCACGTCCTCGGGCGGGTTCTCCCACTCCCACACGGGCATCACGGCGGGGGTCCCGGTGACGGCCGGGGCGCCGAGGATGTGGGGGCGCTGCTGTTCGTCGGAGCGCCACAGGGCGGTGGCGCGTTCGACGAAGCCGGAGAGCGAGCCGGCGTGCGGGGTGGAGGGCTCGCCGGGCACGCCGAGGCCGATGTCGTCGAGGGTGACGGGCCGGTGCAGCCGTACCGCGAGCACCTCGCAGATCAGGTCGGGCACCTGGCCGCGCGGCCGCTGGCCCTTCAACCAGCGTGCCACGGCGGTGTGTTCGTAGCGCAGGGCCAGACCGCGGGCCCTGCCCGCCTGGTTGACGTGCGCGGCGAGTCCGGCGTGCGAGATGCCCGCCTCGTCGAGGATCGCGTCGAGCAGGGTGTTGGGCTGCATGGGAGGCCCCCCGATTGGCTCGTTGCCGACGGCACCGGTCGCGCGGGCCGCGCCCGACCGCACCAGAGAGAGTAGTGCGTCCCCTTTCACACGGGGTGTGATGGGAATGCCCGTATCCGCGCTGTACGCGCGCTGTCGCGGAGAGTTCCGTACCGGTTGACTGAAATGCCTCGCAAGAGGCCGGCCGGGCCGCCGGCTCCCCCTCGTACAGTGCGGCGGCCCGCTCCGCGCCGTCCGCCCGGCCGTCTGTCCGACACTCCGTGGCCGGGCGGACGGCAGAGCCGGCGCGGCCGGGGCGACCGCGGGACTCCGGTCGTCCGGTGCGGGTCCCGTGGCCGGTCGCCCCGGCCGGAGAGTGGAGGAGCGCATGCCGTTCACCGGGGGACGTGCTGGGTCACCCGGCCCTGGTGCAGTGCGAGCGGCCGGCGGTCGTTGTGCAGCACCAGGAGGGCCACGTCGTCGTCGGGCCGGCCGCCGGTGTGGCGCAGCAGACCGGTGAACACCGCGCGCAGGACGGCCTGCGGTACGACGGGTCCGTCGCGGACGGCAGCCGCGAGGGCCGGGAGCAGGGGGAAGAACCGCCCGCGCGCGTCCCGCGCGTCCTCGGCGCCGTCGGTGTGGAGGAACAGCCCCTCGCCGGGCCTGAGCCGCCCGCACGGCTCGGCCGGGAGGCGGGACGGCAGCGGGAACGGGCCGAGCGGTGGCAGCGGTTCGGCACGCACGAGGGGCCGGACACGGCCCGCGGTCAGCAGATACGGCCAGGGGTGGCCGCAGTTGAGGGCGTGCACCCCGCCGTCCCGGTGGATCTCCAGCAGCAGGACCGTGACGAACTCCTCGGCCGCGTGGCCGTCGGGGTCGGACCCGGCGCAGGAGTGTCCGGCCCGTTCCCCCTCGCGCAGATGCCGGGCCAGTGCCCGGTCGAGTCTTCTGAGGACGCCGCCGAGTTCGGGTTCGTCGTGCGCGGCCTCGCGGAAGCTGCCGAGGACGGCGGCGACGGTCCCGATGGCGCCCAGGCCGTGCCCCCGGACGTCCCCCATCACGACCCGCACGCCGTGCTCGGTGGCGACCGCCTCGTACAGGTCGCCGCCGATGCTCGCGCCATGGTCCGCGGAGAGCTGGGCCGCGGCGATGTCCAGCCCGTCGATGCGCGGGGGCAGCGGGCGCAGCAGGACGCTCTGCGCGGCCCCCGCGACCCTGCGGATCTGCCGGAGTTCGCGCAGCAGCACTCTTCTGACGTGGAGTATCAGACCGGCCCCGACCGCGAAGAAGACGGCGCTCGTGGCGATGCGGGCGCCGAGTCCGTGCTGCTGCGCGAGCGGACAGGCCATCTTGTACGAGATCGCCAGCGCGCCCCAGACCGCGGGCAGCCCGAGGTTCAGCGCCCGGCGCAGCGGTGGCCGGCCGGAGGTGCGCAGGACCCGGCGGGTGCGGCGGCCGCGGTCCTCACGGGCGACCCCGGTGCGGGGTCCGCGGCGGCGCACGGCCCGCCGGAGTCCGGCTCTCAGCCGGTCGCTCCGGCTGCGCGGCCCGGAGACCGCTCTGGCCGGGTTCCGCGAATGCGTCTGGAGCGTCGCCCTGCGGGGAGCCCCAGCCTTGATTCGGATCATGCCGATTGGCCCCCCAATAGGCACTGACGGCGCAGACGGCCTCGGAGAGACCGTTCCGAATTCTGTCGACCGTCCGGTCCGGGTGGGCCGGATCGCCCGGACATGTCACCCGAATGAGTGAGGTGTCTTCGGACGACCGCATTTATGCAGGCAGAAGCCGGGAACCCCCGAAACGGGGCAGGCCAGGGCCGCGTTCAAGGCAGGTGCGGGGCGGCCCGGGAGCCGGGGGGAACGTCCGGATCCGGCAGGGCCGAGAGCCGGGCGGAGGGCTGCATCCCGGGGCGGCCGTACGACCGGGAGCGAGGGGAAGCGCTGCGGCCCGGGGCGGCCAGGGCCGAGGGACTACGCAGGGGCGGGGCCGGGCGGGTCCGGCACCGGGCAGGGACTCAGGGTCCGGCACCGGGCAGGGCTCGGCGTCGACACCCGGTAGGGGCTCGGGCCCGGCGCCCGTCAACGCTCGGTCTCGGCACCCTGCATCCGGCAGGGGCTCGGCCCCGGTTGTCGGCTCGGCCTTGGGGGCCGGGCCGGGTGCGGGGAGGTGCGGGGCTTCCCCGGGGAACCGGGCCGGGTGGCGTTCGGTTCCCCGGGGTGGCCCAGGCGGAGCCTAGGCTCCGCGCAGCACCGCGCCCGTGCGCTCCGCGGCCAGCGCCACCGCCGCGTCGCGAGCCGCGGAGGCCTCGTCGACGGTCAGCGTGCGGTCGGCGGCACGGAACCGCAGCGCGTAGGCGAGGGACTTCTTGTCCGCGCCGAGCTGCTCGCTCTCGTACTCGTCGAACAGCCGGATGGACTCCAGGAGTTCACCCGCGCCCTCGTGCAGAGCCGCCTCGACGTCCGTGTGCGGGACGCCCTTGTCGACGACCAGCGCGACGTCCTGCGTGGCGACCGGGAAGGTCGAGATCTTCGGGCCCTTGGGGTGGCCCGAGCTCGCCCGCTCCAGTGCGTCCAGGTCCAGCTCCATCGCACAGGTGCGCGCGGGCAGGCCCAGCGTCTTCAGGACACCGGGGTGCAGCTCACCGGCGTACCCGACGACCTGCTCCACGCCGTCCACGAGGACCGCGAGCCCGGCGCAGCGACCCGGGTGCCACGGACCGTACTGGCCGGAGCGGACGAGGAGTTCGGTCCCCGCCTCGCGGGCCAGGATCCGCGCGGCCTCGATCGCGTCGGCCCAGTCGGCCGGACGGCCCTTGCCCCACCAGCCGGCCTGCTCGCGGGCGCCCGCGAGGACGACGGCGGCGTGCCGGGGCTGGACGGGAAGCGCCGCGGCCAGGGTCGCGATCTCCTCGTCGGTGGGACGGCGGTCCACGGGCAGCCGCCCGGCGACACGCAGTTCCTCCTGCGGGTGGAAGACCAGCCCGGTCTCGAAGAGCGCCAGGTCGTGGCTGCCGCGTCCGTCGTTGCGGCGCAGGGCCTGGAGCAGGCCCGGCAGCAGCGTCGTACGGAGCGCGGGCTCCTCGTCGGAGAGCGGGTTGACCAGCTTGACGACCCTGCGCTTCGGGTCGTCGTCGGCGAGGCCGAACTGGTCGAAGACGTGCTCCCCGATGAACGGGTAGTTCGGCGCCTCGACGTAACCGGCGCCGGCCAGCGCGCGGCCGACCCGGCGGTGCAGCCGCTGCCGGTCGGTCAGGCCGAGGCCCGCCGGCGGCTTGGGCAGCGTGGAGGGCAGGTTCTCGTAGCCCTCGAGCCGGATGACCTCTTCGGCGAGGTCGTTCGGGTCGGTCAGGTCGGGCCGCCAGGACGGCACGGTGACGATCAGCTCGTCCTGGCCGTAGACGTCGCAGCCGACCTGCTGGAGGCGGCGGACGACGGTCTCGCGGCCGTAGTCGACACCGGCCACCTTGTCCGGGTGGTTCGCCGGGATGGTGATGGTGTGCGGCGCGGACGGCGCGATCACCTCGGTGACCCCGGCGTCGGCGGTGCCGCCCGCGAGGAGCACGAGCAGGTCGACGGTCCGCTGGGCCGCGGCCGAGGTGGCCGCCGGGTCGGCGCCGCGCTCGAAGCGCTTGGACGCCTCGGAGGACAGCTTGTGCCGGCGGGCGGTGCGCGCGATGGAGATCGGGTCGAAGTGCGCGGCCTCGATGACGACCTCGGTGGTGGTGCCCTCGGTGTCGTCGATCTCGGTGTGGGCGCCGCCCATGACGCCCGCGAGGCCGATGGGGCCGCGGTCGTCGGTGATCACCAGGTCGCCGGCGTCGAGGGTGCGCTTGACGCCGTCGAGGGTGGTGAGCTTCTCGCCCTGCTCGGCCCGGCGCACGCCGATGGTGCCCTCGACGCGGCTGCGGTCGTACGCGTGCAGCGGCTGGCCGAGCTCAAGCATCACGTAGTTGGTGATGTCGACGGCGAGCGAGACCGGACGCATGCCGGCCTTCTGGAGCCGGCGGCGCAGCCAGATCGGGGACTGGGCGTCGGGGTCGAGGCCGGTCACCGTGCGCGCGGTGAAGCGGTCGCAGCCCATCGGGTCACCGACCCGGACCGGGTGCCCGAACGCGTTCGGGGCCGGTACGTCGAGCAGCGCGGGGTCGCGCAGCGGCAGGCCGTAGGCGATGGCGGCCTCGCGGGCCACACCGCGCATCGACAGCGCGTACCCGCGGTCGGGGGTGACGGCGATGTCGAGGACCTCGTCGACGAGCTGGAGCAGCTCGATCGCGTCGGTGCCGGGCTCCATCTCCGGCGGCAGCACGATGATGCCGCCGCTGCCGTCGTCGCCCATGCCCAGCTCGTCGCCGGAGCAGATCATGCCGTGCGAGGTCTTGCCGTACGTCTTGCGCGCGGCGATCGCGAAGTCGCCGGGCAGGACGGCGCCGGGCAGGACCACGACGACCTTGTCGCCGACGGCGAAGTTGCGGGCGCCGCAGACGATCTCCTGGGGCTCACCGGTGCCGTTGGCGGTGCCGACGTCGACGGTGCAGAAGCGGATGGGCTTCTTGAACTCCGTCAGTTCCTCGATGGTGAGCACCTGGCCGACGACCAGGGGGCCCTTGAGGCCGGCGCCGAGCTGCTCGACGGTCTCGACCTCGAGGCCTGCCGAAATGAGCTTGGCCTGGACGTCGCGGCCGGTCTCCGTCGCCGGCAGGTCGACGTACTCCCGCAGCCAAGAAAGCGGGACCCGCATCAGATCTCCATCCCGAACGGCCGGGTGAACCGGACGTCACCCTCGACCATGTCTCGCATGTCTTCAACGCTGTGACGGAACATCAGCATCCGCTCGATGCCGAACCCGAAGGCGAATCCGCTGTACTTCTCCGGGTCGACGCCGCAGGCGACCAGCACCCGCGGGTTGACCATGCCGCAGCCGCCGAGCTCGATCCAGCCCTCGGATGAGCAGGTCCGGCAGGGGCGGTCGGGGTTGCCGACGGACTCGCCCTTGCAGACGTAGCAGAGCATGTCCATCTCGGCGGACGGCTCGGTGAAGGGGAAGTAGTTCGGGCGCAGCCGGGTCTTCATGTCCGAGCCGAAGAGCGACTGGACCATGTGGTCCAGGGTGCCCTTGAGGTCGGCCATGGTCAGGCCCTCGTCGACGGCCAGCAGCTCGATCTGGTGGAAGACCGGGGTGTGCGTGGCGTCGAGCTCGTCCGTGCGGTAGACGCGGCCGGGGCACACGACGTAGACGGGCGGCTCCCGGTCGAGCAGGGCGCGGGCCTGCACCGGGGAGGTGTGGGTGCGCAGCACGACACCGGACTCGTCGCCGTGGGTGCCCTCGGGGCCCTGGACGAAGAAGGTGTCCTGCATCTGCCGGGCCGGGTGGTCGGGCGTGAAGTTGAGGGCGTCGAAGTTGAACCACTCCGCCTCGACCTCGGGGCCCTCGGCGACCTCGTATCCCATGGACACGAAGACGTCCGCGACCCGCTCCATCATCGTGGTCAGCGGGTGCCGGGCGCCGGCCGGTACACGGTCGTACGGCAGGGTGACGTCGACCGCCTCCTCGACCAGTACGCGGGCGTCCCGCTCGGCCTCCAGTTCGCCCTGGCGGGCGGCGAGGGCCTTGTTCACGGCGCCCCGTGCCTGGCCGACGAGCTTGCCGGCCGCGGCCTTGGCCTGCGGGGGCAGCGCGCCGATCTCGCGGTTGGCGAGGGCCAGCGGGGAGGTGCCGCCGGTGTGGGCGACCTTGGCCTCCTGGAGCGCGTCGAGGTCGCCGGCGGCGGCGAAGGCGGCGAGCGCCTCGTCCCGCATGCGCTCGATCTCTTCCGGTTTCAAGGCCTCGACCTCTACAGGGTCGTACGACTTATTAGGTGCCGACATCTCTTCCCGTGCTTCCGGTTGGCTGGCTGAGGGTCCCCGTCATCGACTCGGAGACGAATCGTCCGCAGATGCGTGGACGCAAAGGTGCCAAAGGCCGAGTCTATCGGGGGTGGGGGCCCGACCAGGACGGGGCGTCCCGGCGGTGGTCCCGTGCGGATGAGCCCGTGGGGGCCGGTGCGGCGCTAGAGGAGATACGCCGGGGTGCCCACGGGCAGCGTAAATCGGAACTCGGCGCCCCCGCCGGGGGCGCGGCCGACCGTGATGGTGCCGCCGTGGGCCTCGACGATGCCCTTGACGATGTAGAGCCCGAGCCCGGTGCCGCCGCGCTTGCTGCCCCGCCAGAAGCGGGTGAAGACGCGGTTCATGGACTCCTCCGGGATTCCGGTGCCCTCGTCGCTCACGGTGACCGACGTGACGGCGTTCGCCGTGCCCTCCTCGTCCGGCCGCTCGCGCGGGGACGTGGACGGTGCCACGTCGATGGTGACGGTTCCCTCGCCGTGGCGCACCGCATTTTCGATCAGGTTGCTGAGCACCTGGTCGACCTTGTCGGGGTCGGCCCAGAGCGCGGGCAGGGGCTGCTCGATGCGCAGCAGGAAGCGGTCGGCGGGCTGGCCGGAGGCGACGTAGGCCTGGATGTGCCGGCCGACGGCGGCTCCCATGTCGACGGGCTGGCGACGCACTTCGAGGCGCCCGGAGTCGATGCGGGAGATGTCGAGGAGCTCGGCGATGAGCCGGGTGACGCGGTTGGCGTCGGCGTCGACGGTCTCCAGCATCAGTTTCTTCTGGTCGTCGGTGAAGCGTTCCCACTTGGCCAGCAGGGTCGCGGTGAAGCCCTTGACCGAGGTGAGCGGGGAGCGCAGTTCGTGGGCGACCGTGGCGATCAGCTCGGCGTGGCTGCGCTCGGTGCGGCGGCGGGCCTCGGTGTCGCGCAGACAGACCACGACCCGGCGGACGGGGCCGGTGGGGTGGGTGCGGACATAGCGCGCGGAGACGAGGATCTCCCGGCCGCCGGGGAGCAGCAGGTTGCGCTCGGGCTGGCCGTTGCGGATGGCGAGACCGCCGTAGGGGTCGGTCAGCTGCCACCAGCGGCGGCCTTCGAGATCCTCCAGCGGCAGCGCCGCTTCGAGGCGGCGGCCGAGTGCCTCGGCCGCCGGTACGGCGGTGATCCGGGCCGCTGCGGCGTTGAAGCAGACGACGCGGCCGTGTTCGTCGGCGACGACGATCCCGTCGGGCAGGTCGTCGGGGTCTATGCCGAGCGCGGGGCCGGTCGCGACGGTGTCATCGGGCCCGGACGCGGACGTGCCGCGCGCGTCCCGCGCTCGCAGCGCGCTGTGGGCACCGCCCGTGCCGACACTCATCCCCGTACCCCGCCTCTCGTCCGGCACAGAGGGCCCCCGGGCCCGTCACCCTACTAGCTGCCGGTGACGGAGCGGCACCCTGTGGAGGCGCGCTGTGCACGGGCTGACGCGTAGAGACATACGGCCGCGGCCGTGGCCAGGTTCAGGCTCTCGGCCTTTCCGTGGATCGGAACGCGCACGACGGCGTCGGCCAGCGCGCGGGTCTCCTCCGGAAGCCCCCAGGCCTCGTTGCCGAAGACCCAGGCGGTGGGGCCGCCCATGGTGCCCTTGTCGAGTTCGTCGTCGAGGTCGTCCTCGCCCGCTCCGTCGGCGGCGAGGATGCGCACGCCGGCGTCCTTGAGTCCGGCCACGGCCTGCTCGACGGGCACGCCGACGGCGACGGGCAGATGGAACAGGGATCCGACGGAGGCGCGGACGGCCTTGGGGTTGTAGAGGTCGACGGAGGCGTCGGTGAGGACGACGGCCTCGGCGCCGGCGGCGTCCGCGCAGCGCAGCACGGTGCCCGCGTTCCCGGGGTCGCGGACGTGGGCGAGCACGGCGACCAGTTTCGGGCGGGCGGCGAGGATCTCCTCGAAGGCCGTGTCGATGAACCGGCACACGCCGACGATCCCCTGCGGGGTCACGGTGGTGGAGATGTCCGCGATGACCTGCTCGTCGGCCAGGTGGACCCGGGCTCCGGCGGTACGGGCCTCCGCGACGAGGTCGGCGTACCGCTCGGCGGCCTCCGGGGTGGCGAACAGCTCGACGAGCGTGTCGCCGCCGTGTGCCGCCGCCTCCCGCACGGCCTGCGGCCCCTCGGCGAGGAACAGCCGCTCCTTGCCCCGGAAGTTGCGCCTGGCGAGCCGCCGGGCGGCCAGGACACGCGGCGAGCGCGGAGAGATCAGCTCGGGGCTGGCGGAGGCCATGTTCTGGTTCACCTTCGATGTCTGCGCGGATCACATGATGACGGGGGCGACTCCGACCCCCAGGGGCGCGGGGAACTGCGCGACCAGCCCCGTGCGGCCCGCACCCGGACGGCGACCCGTGGGCTGGCAGCAAAGGACCCGCAGGCCGAAACCTGCGGGTCCTTCAGTCACGTCGGCTGAAGCCGGCGCAGCGTCACGCGGCCTTCGGCGCGTTGACGTCCGACGGCAGGGCCTTCTGCGCGACCTCGACGAGCGCGGCGAACGCGTTGGCGTCGTTGACGGCCAGCTCCGCGAGGATCTTGCGGTCCACCTCGATGTTGGCGGCCTTCAGACCCTGGATGAGGCGGTTGTACGTCATGCCGTTCTGGCGGGCCGCAGCGTTGATGCGCTGGATCCACAGCTGACGGAAGTCGCCCTTGCGCTTCTTGCGGTCGTTGTAGTTGTAGACCAGCGAGTGGGTGACCTGCTCCTTGGCCTTGCGGTACAGGCGCGAACGCTGACCGCGGTAGCCGGAGGCCGCCTCGAGGATCGCCCGGCGCTTCTTGTGGGCGTTGACTGCCCGCTTGACGCGTGCCACTTTTTAACTCCTTGTAGCGGGGCCGTGGTTGGACTCACACGGCCCGAATTCGATTGGGTCCCGGATCAGACGTACGGCGCTGGGCGCCGGTACGTCACTTGCCGAGAAGCTTCTTGATCTTCGCGGCGTCGCCCGGGGCCATCTCGGCGGTGCCGGTGAGACGGCGCGTCACGCGGGACGACTTGTGCTCGAGCAGGTGGCGCTTGCCGGCGCGCTCACGGAGCACCTTGCCGGAGCCGGTGATCTTGAAGCGCTTGCTGGCACCGCTGTGCGACTTGTTCTTCGGCATAGCGCCGTTCTCTCCTCGTCAGTGGCGTTCCGGTGCCCGGTCGCGGGACCGGGCACGGGTGGAACGTCATATGTATCGATTGACATCCCGGGGCGGGGGCCCTGGGATCAGGCCTCGGCTGACGCCTCGGCCGGGGTCTCGACGGTCTCGACGGACTCCGCCTCCACGGGCGCGCCCTCGGTGTCTCCACCGTCGGCGACCTCTTCGGCAGCGTTCTGCGAGCGACCGGGGTTGGCCTTCGCTTCCGCCTTGCGAGCCGCCTGAGCCTCACGGGCCTCGGCCATCGCCTCGGTCTTCTTCTTGTGCGGACCGAGAACCATGATCATGTTTCGGCCGTCCTGCTTCGGGTTCGACTCGATGAACCCGAGGTCCTCGACGTCCGTGGCGAGCCGCTGGAGCAGTCGGTAGCCGAGCTCCGGCCGGGACTGCTCGCGACCACGGAACATGATCGTGATCTTGACCTTGTCGCCCTGCTTGAGGAACCGGACGACGTGACCCTTTTTGGTGTCGTAGTCGTGCGGGTCGATCTTCGGCCGGAGCTTCATTTCCTTGATGACCGTGTGCGCCTGGTTCTTGCGCGCCTCACGGGCCTTCATGGCCGACTCGTACTTGAACTTGCCGTAGTCCATGAGCTTGCAGACGGGCGGGCGAGCACTCGCCGCCACCTCGACCAGGTCGAGGTCGTACTCCTGAGCAAGCTCAAGGGCCTTGGCAAGCGGAACAATCCCGACCTGCTCGCCGCTGGGACCGACAAGACGCACTTCGGGAACGCGAATCCGGTCGTTGATGCGGGGCTCGGTGCTGATGGATCCTCCTCGGTAGCACCACACGGCGGTCTGGCGGACAGCCGCGTATGTCTCTGATGACATGGTGACCAACCGCCGTGGGGCATGAAAAATGCCCCGGACGGGACACAGGCGGGGCTCCATGAACAACCGGAGCACCGCCGCGGTCAACCGCGGGGCGCACATCGGGCGACTCCATCGTCCGTACGGAACGATGGCGGCCGCCTGACCGGATGACCCGCCGTCCCGGAGGACGGTCAGGTGGGAGATCGGAGCCTCCACTTGTGGGCCGGGCACATCGTGTCCGGCCGGTCGTTACACAAGGTTAGCAGTTCCGCCGGGTACGCGCTAACCGGAGGCCTCCTCACCGCCGCCCGCCGGGCGGAGACGCACCTCACCGCGGGCCCGAGGGCTCCCGTGGACGGCGGCACGCGCGCCGGGGCCTATCGTGTGGGGCATGAGTGACACCCCTCCCCAGAACCCCGACTTCGACACCATGACCCGCGACATCGCCGAGGTCCCCGCGGTCGAGGTCATCGTGACGGTCGCCGTGAACCTGATGAGCGCCGCCGCCGTGAAGCTCGGTCTCACCGAGGAGGGCGACGAGCACAAGGACCTGGACGAGGCCCGCAAGCTGGTGACCGCGCTCGCCGGTCTGCTCGACGCGAGCACGACCGAGATCAGCTCGTTCCACGCGGCACCGCTGCGCGACGGCCTGAAGTCCCTCCAGCTCGCCTTCCGCGAGGCGTCCCTCGTCCCGGACGAGCCGGGCCAGGGTCCGGGCGAGAAGTACACGGGCCCCGTCTACGGCTGATCCTCGGAACCCGTGTCCGTACGGAGCGCCGTACGGACACGGACCCGCCCACGTGCCTATCCGCGTACGTACAGGGGCTCGCCCGGAGGTGTCGCCCCGGCCGGCAGCAGTGCCAGGTCGAGGCCGCGCACCAGGCGGGCCCTCAGCGTTTCGTCGGCCGCGAGCCGCTCGGCCACCGCGCGGGCGGTCTCGGCGGGGGCGGCCGACGGGTCGAGCACCAGCGCCAGGGTGCCGTCCGCCGGACCCGGGCCGAGATGGGCGCGGGCCACCAGGGGCTCGGCGGCGACCGCGGCCCGTACCGCCTCGATCACGGCCGGGTCCGCGAGCGGATCGGTGGTCGTACGCCCCTCGGCGAGCGCGAGCAGGGCGGCCCCGGTCAGTTCGTAGGACACCGGCCCGGCCATGTCCACCACGATCGTGTCGGCCTTCTCGTGCGCCGCGGCCTCCAGCACCTGGTTCAGGCGTACGGCCACGGGGCGGGCCTCGGGATCCCAGCGGGCCAGCGAATCCGTGGAGGTGAAGGCGGGCAGGGCCGTACGGTCCCCGGCCTTGAGCGTGGGCACCGCCATGTCGCTGGTCTTCTCCCGGCGCAGCCCGTTCTCGTCCTCCTCGACCTCACCGAGGATCGCCACGACCGGCACGAGCAGCCGGGCGCCCGTGAGGGCCTCCAGGACCGGCGGTACGGCGGAGCGGTCGGCGGACCAGGCCGCGAGCGCGGCGCTCAGCCGGGGATCGGCCGAGCCGTCGTCGTCGGAGAAGCCGGAGTCGGGAATGTTCTTGTTCGCCACGGTCCCCGACCCTATCGGGGGGATGCTGCTGCGCTTGTGCGGCCCCTGAAACACGGAGCCGACGGGATTCACGAGTTTCTCAGCCATCCCTGACACACCTCTAACAAGCGTCTAACGGCGGGCACAGCCCCGCCGTCCAGCATCGCCGGATGGACCGTCACAGAGCACGCGGGCGTCGCGCCCGGCCCGCCCGGCGCACCCCGCTCCTGTCCGTCGCGGTGGCCTCCGTCGTCCTCGTCGGCGCCACGGCCGCCGGGGCCGTGTACATGAAGGCGCAGGCGCACGACGGCCCGGCCGTCGTATCGTCGGCGGCGCCGGCCTCGCCCTCTTCGTCGCCGGCCGGGAGCGAGGAGGCATCGGTGGAACCCGTGGCGGAACCCTCCGTGGACCGCGGCGCGCTGCTCGCCAAGGCCCTGACGTCGGTGACGGTGGCGGCCGGGGCGAAGACGTCGGTAGCCGTCCTCGACGTCGACTCCGGCGAGAGCGCCGCCCACGGCGACGCGGCCTTCGACACGGCGAGCATCGTCAAGGTGAACATCCTGGCCGCGCTGCTGCTCCAGGCGCAGGACGCGGACCGGCGTCTGACCGCGCAGGAGCGGACGTACGCCACCGCGATGATCGAGAACAGCGACAACGCGTCGGCGTCCGCGCTGTGGGCGACGATCGGGCGCGCCGACGGTCTGGACGCCGCGAACAAGCGCTTCGGACTGACGTCCACCCAGGGCGGCGACGGCGAGCTGTGGGGGCTCACCCAGACCACCGCGAGCGACCAACTGACCCTGCTCCGGCAGGTGTTCGGGAAGGACTCGAAGCTCAGCGCGAGTTCGCGGTCCTATCTCCAGGGCCTCATGGGCGAGATCGAGACCGACCAGCAGTGGGGAGTCTCCGCCGCGGCCGACGGTTCTCGATGGGCGCTGAAGAACGGGTGGCTGGCGCGCAGCACGACCGGGCTGTGGGACGTCAACAGCATCGGGCGGATCTCGGTGGACGGCCACGAGTTCCTGGTGGCCGCGCTCTCGAACGGCAACTCCACGCAGGCGAAGGGCATTTCGCTGGTGGAGGCGGTGTCCAAGGCCGCGGTGTCCGCGTTCCGGGACACGGCGGCGGACTGAAGGGCCCGGGTTCTCAGCGCCGTTCGAAGGGGTTGGCGGGTCTGCGGCCCCGCCACAGGAACACCGCCCCGGCCAGCAGGGCCAGGCCCAGGGCGCCCGCGAGCGGAGCGGCCCAGTCGGCCGAACCGCCCCCGTCGTCACGGGTGTCGGGGCCGGTGCCGAAGTACTTGCCGCCGTACGCGGCCGGCTTGAGGCCCTCGGGCTTGAGCCGGGCCGCCGCCTTGATGGCCGCCGAGGGGTCGACGAAGCCGAAGCCGCGGGAGTCGTCGCGGCCCCCGGAGGGGACGTTGCGGGCGGTGTCCTCCAGCAGCTTCTTGATCTGCGCCGGGGACAGGCCCGGGTGGGCCGCCTTGACGAGCGCGACCGCCCCGGAGACGAAGGCGGACGCCGCGCTGGTGCCCCAGCCCTCGTAGTACCGGTCGTCCGGGTCCGCGATGACCACGTCGACGCCGGGGGCGCTGACGGTGGCGTACCAGCGGCGGGTGGAGAAGGACGCGTGGGTCCCGTAGCGGTCGACGGCGGTCGCCGCGATCACACCCGGGTAGGCGGCCGGGTACGAGATGTGGTCGCCCTTCTCCCCGCCGTTGCCGGCCGAGGCGACGACGGCGACGCCCTTCTTCAGCGCGTACTGGACGGCCTCGTCCTCGGCGGGTTCGGGGTGGGCGGAGCTGGAGTCGTCCCCGAGGGAGAGGTTGATGACGTCGGCGCCGTGGTCGGTGGCCCAGCGGATGCCCTCCGCGAGCGCGTTGCCGCGGGTGTTGCGGGCCTTGGCGCGGGCCGGGTCCTTGTCCTCGAGGATGACGCGGACCGGCAGGATCTTCGCCTCGGGGGCGATTCCCATGACCCCGTCGGCGTCGCCCGGCCCATGGCCGTGTCCGGCGATGATGCCGGCCATGGCGGTGCCGTGCCGGGCCCAGGACCGGTCACCGCGGCGCGCGCCGAAACCGACCATGTCCTTCTCGGCGAGCACGTTGCCCTTGAGGTCCGGGTGCAGGGCGTCTACGCCGGTGTCGAGGACCGCGACGGTGATGCCCTTGCCCTTGGTCGTGCGCCAGGCCTGCTGCGTGTGCATCGCGTCGAGGCCCCACTGCTGGGCGCGTATGCCGTCGGCGTGCGCGGCGGTCGAGGGGACCAGGGCCAGGGAGGCGGCGAGGGCGACGGCGAGGGCACCGGACCTGCGCGAGAGCCGGGTCCCGCGGGTTCCCGGGGCCGGGCGCGTGGCACGGCGGCCGGGGGCCCCTGTCTCTCCGGTCGCGGTGTCGTGGGGCTGCCTGATGCGGCCGTCGGGGCCGTCGTCGCGGGTCATGACGGCTTCTCCGTGGACGAGGTGACGGTCTTGCGCAGGCCGCGCTCGACCCGGTCGGCGAGGCCCTTCGCCTCGTGGCCGAGGCCCGCCTGGGCCGCGGGCGTGGTCGAGTCCGGCTTCATCGCGTCGGCGGCGGGCTGCGGGGACGCGACCGTACGGCCGTCGGCGAACCCGGAGACGGCGAACACGACGACGGGGGCGTCGGTGAGGACGGACTCGGTCCAGGAGGCGCGCTGCGCCTTGCCGAAGCCGGCGGCGTCGGTGCCCTTGGCCGCGTACGGCAGGGGCAGCAGGTCGGTGCGCCGGTCCAGGCCCTCCTTCGCGAAGCGGGCCTTCAGGGAGGTCATGCCCGCCGCGTCCGCCTTGGTGAACAGCAGGCCGACGGTCGTGACGTGACTGCGGGTCGCGTCCACGTAGGTGGCGCGCAGCAGTCGCAGACAGCCGACGGGGGCGAGGGCCTGGCGCAGCAGGGGGTCGAAGGCGTCCTTGCAGCCGGTGTCGGGGGCGACGGCGATCCGGGTCCAGGTGCGGTCGGAACCGCCGGGGCCGGCTCCGTCGCCGTGCACGGTCGGCGGGAACAGCCGGTCGACGGGCACGCTGTGCCAGAGCTCTCCGGCCGTGGCGAAGGCTCCGGGCGAACCGGGTCCGTCCGTGGTGTCCCCGGTGAGCCAACTCCCGGTCACCGCACCGCCGATGAGCCCGAGCCCGAGGACGACGCACACCGCCGCGGTCACGGCACGGGCGCGGGTCCATCCCCGGAACGGGGCCGTCCGTCCGGTGTCCCCACCGTGGATCTCGGGCTCCGCGAACGACACGTAGGGACGCGCGGGGGCGGCGGGGCCGGGAGCCGGGAAGGGCGCCGGGGCCGGGATGAACGGGGGTGCCTCCGGGGAGGCGGCGGACGGCAGCCCGTCCCGCGCCGACTCGGTGAACGACTCCCCGGAGACCGGTTCCGGCCCGGAGGTCCGCGGGGGCTCGGACGGCCGGGAGGGAACCGCGGAGGACGGAGGGAACGGGGAGGCCGGGGCGCCGGGAGGCCGCTGAAGCCCTGTGGGGTGTGCGGATCCGGTGGGGCGCGAGGGGCCGGTGGACCGTGCGGGGTCGGTGGGCCGCGAGGGGTCCGCGGGCGGTGCGGGCTCGGGGTTCCGTGGCGCCGTGGAGGGACGCGGAGGCTCGGACGGACGCTGCGGTGCGGCGGGGTGCGACAGCCGGGCGGGGCGTGGCGCGGGACGCTGGGTCCCGGCGGGGCGGGACGGTCCTGCGGAGTGCGGGGTCCCGTCGGAACGGGACGGTCCCCCGTCGTACCGGGTCGCGTCGGGACGTGCCGGGGCGGTGGAGGTGGGTGGGGTGTCCGGGAAGCGTGCGGAGGCCGCGGGGGGTGGCGGGGTCACCGGCCCGGTCCCGCCTTCGGAGCGCGGGTGCGGGGCCTTCGGCGCCGATCCGGACTCGCCGGGACCCTGCGCGGGGCCGTTGCCCGCGGAGCGCCGCGAGGGCTCCGCGGACGGGGCCGGCGGAACGGCTTCGGACGCGGGGCGCGCGGCACCGGACGGCGCCGGACGGCTCGGGGTGCCGGGCACCGACGGGGACGAGCCGGGCTCCGCGGACCGGGGTGCGTCGGCGTCAGGTGTGCCGGAAGGCGTGGACCAGGGGCGGCCGGGCGAGACGGACTCCGGCGCGGCAGGGGCGGCTGCTCCGGGGACACCGGTGCCGGTGAACCCCGGCGTGCGGGACGGGGCCCGACCCGGTGAACCCGTGGCGCCGGTCGGCCCCGATGCGGGGGCTCCGGGCGTACGGGCGGTGGCGGCCCCGGACGCGGCGGACGCGCCGGTCGCGCCGGCCCTCGGCCGGACGAGCGAGGTGGGTGTCTTCGTACCCGGCGCGGCCGATTCCGCCCGGCCGGACGCGGCGGGACCCGGCCCGTCGGCCGTCACGGAAGCGGACGTGCCGGACCGGTCCGGTGCCGACGGCGCGGCGGGCTGGTGCGGCACCGACGGGACCGTCCCCCGAGGCGGGCTCGCGGGACGCGGCGGAACGGAGCCGGACGGGGCCTCGCCGAACACGGAGGCGGACGCGGACCGCCCGGAACCCGACGGGAAGGCGGATCCTTCGAGCCCGGAAGCAGGCCCGGCCTCCCCGAACACCGAAGCCGACCCGGAACGCCCGGAACCCGACGCGGACGCGGACCCTCCGGACCCGGAAGCGGGCCCGGCCTCCCCGAACACCGAAGCCGACCCGGAACGCCCGGAAGGCGACGCCGGGTTTCCGAAGGCTGGTGGTGGTGCTGAGCGGCCGGACGGTGATGGCGGTGCGGGACTGTCAGGGGCGGGCTCCGGCGGGAGCGGTGTCGGGTCCTCGGCAGACCAGTCCTCGCCGCCCGACAGATCCGGCCCGGGCGCCCGCACCGGCCTCGGCGGGACCTCGCCGGCCGGGGGGTTCGCGGACTCCTGGGAGTCCGGAGCGGAGGGGCGCCGGGGATTCGAGGCACGCCGCGCTTCCGTACTCATGCACCCCCCGTTTCCTCGTACCGGGCTGTCGGACGCCCCGCAACCCGGCGAGCCGTTCGTGTGTGCGCGAGAGGCTCACCACGGGCACACGTACCCGCACCGGTGGACCGTCACCCCGGGCGGAGTCCGCCGGAGCGAGGACGTCCCTCCCCGCGTCCGCGTCACTCTACGGGTTGACGGGCGCCGGACGGGAACCAGTCCGAGGCCCCGCGGCATCTGCCCGGAACGTCCCCCTACCCTGCGGTAATGGAGTCTGGCAGTCTTCGCTCATGACTGCCCGTGCCGCCGACAGGGCCCGCTACGACCGGGCCACCGCTCACCTCGACGCCCCCGTCGCCATCGTCGATCTGGAGGCCTTCGACGCGAACGCGGACGATCTGGTCCGCCGGGCCGGCGGCAAGCCGATCCGTGTCGCCAGCAAGTCCGTCCGCTGCCGCACCCTCCTGGAACGCGTCCTGGCCCGGGACGGCTTCGCGGGGCTCATGTCGTTCACCCTCGCCGAGTCCCTGTGGCTGGCCAGGTCCGGTTTCGACGACGTCCTGCTCGCCTATCCGTCGGCCGACCGCAAGGGCTACGCCGAGCTGACCTCCGACCCCAAGCTCGCCGCCGCGGTGACCGTCATGATCGACGACCCGGCACAGCTTCGCCTCATCGACGAGGCCCGCGACGGCGGCACCGAGGTCGTACGGGTCTGCCTGGAGCTGGACACCTCGCTGAAGCTGTTCGGCGGCCGGGTCCGGGTCGGCGCGCTGCGTTCGCCGCTGCACTCCCCCGCGCAGGTCGCGGACCTCGCCCGCGCCGTGAAGCGCGCCCCGGGGTTCAAGCTGGTGGGGATCATGGCGTACGAGGGGCACATCGCCGGAGTCGGTGACGCGATCTCGGGGCGGCCGCTGCGCTCGCGCGCCGTGCGGCTGATGCAGGCGACCGCCCGCAAGGAGCTCGCCGAGCGGCGCGCGGAGGTCGTCCGGGCGGTCCGCGCGGTGGAGCCGGACCTGGAATTCGTCAACGGCGGCGGCACCGGAAGCGTGCAGCACACGGCGGCGGAGGACGCGGTCACCGAGATCGCGGCCGGGTCGGGGCTCTACGTGCCGAGGCTCTTCGACAACTACACGTCCTTCACCGGGCGTCCGGCGGCGCTGTTCGCCCAGCCCGTGGTGCGCCGTCCGGGCGTGGGTGTGGTGACCGTGCTGGGCGGCGGCTATCCCGCGTCCGGGGCGGCGGGCGCCGACCGGCTGCCGGTCCCGTACCTGCCGGAGGGGCTGTCGTACGACCCGCAGGAGGGACCCGGCGAGGTGCAGACCCCGCTGCTCGGGTCCCCGGCGGACGATCTGCTCATCGGTGACAAGGTGTGGTTCCGGCACGCGAAGGCCGGTGAGCTGTGCGAGCGGTTCGACACGCTGCACCTCGTGGAGGGCGACACCGTGACCGCCTCGGTCCCGACCTATCGGGGAGAGGGCCACACCTTCCTCTGACCGGTGGCCCGGGGGATCAGCCGGTCGGGCCGATGCTGCTTCCCACCCCGCCGCCGGCGTCCTTCTGTCCCACGGAACGGATGCCGGCGGTGATGCGGTCCAGGTCGGACAGCGGCGGCCCGTCGGGACCGGCGTCGACGGCGAAGCGGACGACGACCAGGGACTGCGAGCCCACACTGGACGGGAAGGCCAGGGACTCCACGTAACCGCCGGGTCCCACACCGGTCCTGACCTTCCAGCGCACGAGGTACCCGGCGCGCCCTGCGACGGCGACCGAGCCGGACTTCACCAGCCGGTGCGAGGCGATGCCCCGGAAGGGGCGGCTGCCGACCAGGTCGTGGCCGAACGCGCTGTCGGCGGCGTCCTCGATGTCCCCCTCTGCGAGGGCCTTCGGCGAGGTCACGTCGGTGGCGGTCGCCGTGCGCGAGTCGACCCAGCCGTGCCGGCACAGACCCGGGTCGCCCGGGCAGTCGTAGGTTCTCGGGGTCGACAGCACCATGTCGTCGTCGGCGGCGTAGCGCGGTTTCGTCCAGCCGTCGAGGACCGGGAAGGTGATGCCGTTCAGTTCGTCCACGACGACGGACGGGTCACCGGCCGAGGGCGAGGGGCCGGTCGGTGACGGCGAGGGGTCCTCGGTCCCGGCGGGAGAGGACGCCGGGGGTGTGGTCCGCGCCGCGGCCTCGCCCCCGCCGCCTTCGTCGTGGCTCAGCAGCACCGCGCCGGTGACGATCGCGGCCACCAGGACGACGGCGGCCGTCACGAGCGCGACGGTCCTGGCCCGGCCGGATCCGGAGCCGCCGGCCGACGGGGTCGGTATCAGGGGCTGTTGGGGGACGTCGGGCTGACGCCGGTGGTCGGTCCACGCGGCTCCGTCCCACCAGCGCTCGACGAGCGGGTACGACGGGTCGCGGTACCACCCGGGTGGAGGTGTCACGCTCATCCCGGCACTCTAGGGCCTGTTCGGGCAGGGGGACTTGCCGGGGGACGGTCCGCCGGGCGGGGTGGCGCGTGTCCTCCCGCGCCCCGCGGACCGTGCCTGCGGCCGGACTACAGCGGAGTGACGTAGGCGCCCGAGATGCCGCCGTCGACCAGGAAGTCGGTGGCGTTCACGAAGGAGGAGTCGTCGCTGGCGAGGAACGCCACGGCCGCGGCGATCTCGTCCGCCTCGGCGAACCGCCCGACCGGGATGTGCACCAGCCGGCGCGAAGCCCGCTCGGGGTCCTTGGCGAACAGCTCCTGGAGCAGCGGGGTGTTGACCGGTCCGGGGCACAGGGCGTTGACCCGGATGCCCTCCCGGGCGAACTGGACGCCCAGTTCACGGGACATGGCCAGGACACCGCCCTTGGAGGCCGTGTACGAGATCTGGGAGGTCGCCGCGCCCATCCGGGCCACGAAGGAGGCGGTGTTGATGATGGAGCCGCGGCCCTGGCGCCGCATGTAGGGGATGGCCGCCTTGCAACAGAGGTACACGGAGGTGAGGTTGACCTCCTGGACGCGCTTCCAGGCGTCGAGGCCCGTGTCCAGGATGGAGTCGTCGTCGGGCGGTGAGATGCCCGCGTTGTTGAAGGCGATGTCGACCGAGCCGTACGTCTCGTACGCCGTTTTGAACAGGTTCTCGACCTGGTCCGGGTCGGTCACGTCGACCTTGACGAAGGTTCCGCCGACCTCCTCGGCCACGGCCTTCCCGTGCTGCTCGTCGATGTCGCCGCAGACGACGTGGGCGCCCTCGGAGGCGAGCCGGCGCGCGGTGGCGAGGCCGATGCCGCTGGCGGCACCGGTGATGACGGCGGTGCGACCCACCAGGCGGCGGCAGCTGGTCTCGGGGGTGTCTGAAGTCACTGTGCGGGACCCTCCGTGCTGATGAAGACGTTCTTGGTCTCGGTGAAGGCGGTGAGGGCGTCCGGGCCGAGTTCACGGCCGATCCCCGACTGCTTGAAGCCGCCGAAGGGGGTCCAGTAGCGGACGCTGGAGTGGGAGTTGACGGACAGGTTCCCGGCGCGGACCGCTTGGGAGACGCGCAGGGCGCGGCCGACGTCGCGGGTCCAGATGGAGCCGGACAGGCCGTAGTCGGTGGCGTTGGCGAGCCGGACGGCGTCGGCCTCGTCCTCGAAGGGCAGCACGACGGCGACGGGGCCGAAGACCTCCTCGACGGCCACGCGGGCACCGGGGTCGACGCCGGTGAGGACGGTGGGCGCGAACCAGAAGCCGGGGCCCTCCGGTGCCTTGCCCCGGATGCCGGGCGCGTCGTCGTCGACGTAGGACCGTACGCGTTCCAGCTGGGCCGCGGAGATCAGCGGGCCCATCTGGGTCCGCTCGTCGGAGGGGTCGCCGACGACGACCGACTCCACGGCCGGGGCGAGGAGTTCGAGGAAGCGGTCGTGGACGGAGCGCTGGACGAGGATGCGGGTGCGGGCGCAGCAGTCCTGGCCGGAGTTGTCGAGGAAGGACATGGGGGCGGCCGCGGCGGCGGCCTCGATGTCGGCGTCGGCGAAGACGATGTTGGGGCTCTTGCCGCCGAGTTCGAGGGTGACGCGCTTGAGGAGGGCGGAGCCCTTGGCCAGCACCTGTTTGCCGACGGCCGTGGACCCGGTGAACACGATCTTCGCGACGCCGGGGTGCCGGACGAGGGCGTCGCCCGCGACGGGTCCGGCGCCGGGCAGCACCTGGAAGAGGTGCTCGGGAAGGCCTGCCTCCAGGGCGAGTTCGGCCAGTCGCAGGGCCGTGAGCGGGGTCGTCTCGGCGGGTTTGAGGACGACGGCGTTGCCCGCGGCGAGGGCGGGTGCGGTGCCCCAGGCGGCGATGGGCATCGGGAAGTTCCAGGGGGCGATGACGCCGACGACGCCGAGGGGTTCGAGGAGGGTGATGTCGAGGCCGCCCGGGACGGGAATCTGACGTCCCGTCAACCGCTCCACTCCCCCGGCCGCGTAGTCCAGGAGGTCGCGGACGTTGCCCGCCTCCCAGCGGGCGTTGCCCAGGGTGTGCCCGGCCTCGCGGACCTCCAGGCGGGCCAGTTCCTCGACGTGGGCGTCGACTTCGGCGGCGAAGCGGCGCAGCAGCCTGGCCCGGTCGGCGGGTGCGAGGGCGGCCCAGCGGGTCTGCGCCCGGGCGGCCCGTACGACGGCGTCGTCCACGTCCTTCTCCGTCGCGGCCGGGACGGTCGTGAGGACGTCCCCGGTGGCCGGGTCCAGGACCTGGAGTTCATGGCCGTACGGGGGTGAGGTGTACGGATAGGACGGGCGCGGCGCGTCCTGATGCGATGCGGGTTGCTGCGATGCGGGCGGGTGCGGCAAGGGGGTCCTCACATGCGTTCGAAGGAGCGGCGCAGCTCCCAGTCGGTCACCGCGGCGTCGAAGGCCTCCAGTTCGACGCGCGCCATGTTGCGGTAGTGCTCGACCACCTCGTCACCGAAGGCGGTCCGGGCGATCGGGCTGTTCTCCCAGAGCTCGGCGGCCTCGCGCAGGGTGGTGGGGACATGTTCGTACGCGGCGGTGTAGGCGTTGCCCTGGCACGCCTCGGGCAGTTCCAGCTTCCGCTCGATGCCGTACAGGCCGGCCGCCACCAGTCCGGCGACGGCCAGGTGCGGATTGACGTCGCCCCCGGGCAGCCGGTTCTCGAAGCGCGTGGAGCGGCCGTGGCCGACGACGCGGAGCGCGCAGGTGCGGTTGTCGTGGCCCCAGGCGACGGCGGTGGGGGCGAAGGAGCCGGGCTGGAACCGCTTGTACGAGTTGATGTTGGGCGCGTACAGCAGGGAGAAGTCGCGCAGCGCGGCCAGCTGTCCGGCGAGGAAGTGGCGCATCACCTCCGACATGCCGTCCGGGTCCCCGGCGGGGCCGGCCATCGCGTTGGTGCCGTCGGCGTCGGCGAGCGAGAGGTGGATGTGGCAGGAGTTGCCCTCGCGCTCGTTGTACTTGGCCATGAAGGTGAGGGAGACGCCCTCCTGGGAGGCGATCTCCTTGGCGCCGGTCTTGTAGATCGCGTGCTGGTCGCAGGTGACGAGGGCCTCGTCGTACTTGAAGGCGATCTCGTGCTGGCCGGGGTTGCACTCCCCCTTGGCGGACTCGACGGTGAGGCCCGCGGCCTGCATCTCGTTGCGGATGCGGCGCAGCAGGGGCTCCACGCGTCCGGTGCCGAGGACGGAGTAGTCGATGTTGTACTGGTTGGCCGGGGTGAGTCCCCGGTAGCCGGTGTCCCAGGCCTGCTCGTAGGTGTCCTTGAAGACGATGAACTCCAGCTCGGTGCCGACCTGGGCGGTGTAGCCGAGTTCGGCGAGACGCTCCAGCTGGCGGCGCAGGATCTGGCGGGGCGCGGCCACCACCGGGGAGCCGTCGTTCCAGGCGAGGTCGGCGATGAGCATCGCGGTGCCCTCGTTCCAGGGGACGCGCCGCAGGGTGGCGAGGTCGGGGTGCAGGGCGAAGTCGCCGTAGCCCCGGTCCCAGGACGACATGGCGTAGCCGTCGACGGTGTTCATGTCGGCGTCGACGGCGAGGAGGTAGTTGCAGCCCTCCGTGCCGTGTTCCAGGACCTCGTCGAGGAAGAAGGCCGCGGCGAACCGCTTGCCCTGGAGCCGCCCCTGCATGTCGGGGAAGGCCAGGACGACCGTGTCGATGTCACCGGCTCCGACGAGGGCGCGCAGTTCCTCGACGGTGAGCGGGGGTGTGCGGTCTGCCACCGGAAAAGCCTCCTTGGGTCAGCCGAGGGCCATAAGGTATTGCGGAGAACCATTGCTTGGGAAGGGGGCGCGACCTGATGACGCGGGCGGAATCCGGCCGGGGGACGGACGACCGGCTGACGCCGGTCCTGCGGCCGGTGCGGGCGGGCAACGGCTTCGAGGAGGCGCTGGAGCAGATCCTCCAGATCGTCCGGCTCGGTCTGGTCCCGGGCGGTGAACGGCTGCCCGCGGAAAGGGAGTTGGCGGAACGGCTCGGGATCAGCCGGGTGACCCTGCGCGAGGTCCTCAAGGTGCTCCAGGACCAGGGCCTGGTCGAGTCGCGGCGCGGGCGCTACGGCGGAACGTTCGTGCTGGCGCGCACCGACACCCCGGGCGAGCACGAGCTGCGGCGCCGGGTCGCCGCGGTCGACATCGAGGACGTGCTGCGCTTCCGCGAGGTCCTGGAGGTCGGCGCGGCGGGGCTGTGCGCGGCGCACGGGCTCGACGCGGAGCAGGGGGCCCGGCTGCGCGCCGCGCTGGAGCGGACGAACGACGCTCCGCTGGCGGACTACCGGCGGCTGGACACCATGCTCCACCTCACCCTCGCGGAGCTGTGCGGCTCCCCGTCGCTCACCGCGCGGTACGCGGCCGTCCGCGCCGGCGTGAACGAGCTGCTCGACTGCATCCCGCTCCTCGTCCGCAACCTGGAGCATTCGCAGCGTCAGCACACCGCCCTGGTCGAGGCGGTGCTCGACGGGGACGCGGACGGGGCGCGCGAGATCATGCGGGAGCACTGCGCGGGCACGGCGGCGCTGCTGCGGGGGTTCCTGGCGTGAGCCCGGCGTGACGGGTGGAGCCTCCGTGTTCCGCTCCGCCGTCCCGCAAAGGTATGAGACCTTTCCATTGAGGCCGTGGAAGGGAGCAGCACGTGGGCAGGCCGCTGGTCGGTGTGAGTACGTATCTGGAGGCCGGGGCGCGCTGGGGCGTGTGGGAGCTGGATGCCGCGCTGCTGCCGGCCGGTTATCCCCGGCTCGTGCAGCGGGCGGGCGGGCTCGCCGTGATGCTGCCGCCCGACGATCCGGACCTGGCGGCCGCGGCCGTCGCCCGGCTCGACGCGGTCGTGGTCGCGGGCGGTCCCGATGTCGACCCTGGGCGGTACGGCGCCGAGCGCTCCCCGCGTACGGGCCCGCCCGCCCATGAACGTGACGCCTGGGAACTGGCCCTGATCCGGGCCGCGTTGGACTCCGGCACCCCGCTGCTCGGCATCTGCCGCGGCCATCAGCTCCTGAACGTGGCCCTGGGCGGCACGCTCGTCCAGCACCTCGACGGCCATGTGAAGGACATCGGCGTCGTCGGCCACCACGAGGTGACGCCCGTTCCGGGGACGCGGTACGCCGGTCTCGTGCCGGAGGTGTGCGCCGTGCCGACGTACCACCACCAGGCGGTGGACCGGCTCGGGGAGGGCCTCCTGGTCTGCGCGCACGCGGCCGACGGCACGGTGGAGGCGGTCGAGCTGCCCGGCTCCGCCTGGGTCCTGGGAGTCCAGTGGCACCCGGAGATGGGGGACGATCTGCGGGTCATGCGGGGCCTGATCACAGCGGCGACCTGACCGGTCAGGATCCGCACGGAGGTTCTTCGCCCTCTCCGCCTCTACCTTCCCCCAAGGTCTTGGCTTCGCTCGACCAGGGGGGAGGGTAGGGGCGGAGGGGGCGAAGGAAGCCCGTCCGCTACGCCCCCCGCGTCAGGGACAGCAGGTCCCGGGCCGGGCCCGTGGGCCGGTGCCCCGTCGGCCAGACGGCCCGCAGCGCACGGGTGAGCCGGACGTCGGCGAGCGGAATGCCCACCAGCCGGTGGGCCGACAACTCCTCCCCGAGGGCCAGTTCACTCAGCACGGCGGGCCCCGCCCCGTTGACGGCGGAGGCCTTGACCGCCGTCGTCGAGGACAGCTCGATCAACGGCCGGGCCAGCCCGCCCAGCGCGGAGTCGAGGACCTGACGCGTACCCGACCCCTCCTCGCGCAGGATGAGCGGCGTGGCGGCGAGCTCCGCCGCCGCGAGCGGCGCCCGCCGCCGCGCCCAGGGATGCCCGGGCGCCGTCACCACGATCAGCCGGTCGTGCGCGATGACGGTGGCGTCGAGACCGGACGGCACCGAGAGCCCCTCGACGAACCCGAGGTCCGCCTCGCCGGACAGGAGCCGCTCGGCGACGGCGGCGGAGTTCCCGGCGAGCAGCGACACGGCCGTGTCGGGACGCTGCGCGCGCAGCGCGATCAGCCAGCCGGGCAGCAGATACTCGGCGATGGTCATGCTCGCGGCGACCCGCAGCCGGGAGTCGCGCCGGTCGCGCAGCGCCTGCGCCCCGGCGTCGAACGCCTCGGCCGCGTCCACCACCCGGCGGGCCCAGTCCGTGACGAGCGCGCCCTCGCGGGTGAGCCGGGACCCGCGCGGCGAGCGGTCGACGAGGGCCACGCCGAGCAGCCGCTCCATCGAACGGATACGGCTGCTGGCGGCCGGCTGGGTGATCCCCAGCTCCCGCGCGGCCCGCCCGAGACTGCCCAGGCGGGCCACGGCCAGCAGCAGTTCCAGCGCGCCGAGGTCGGGCACCCGGTGCGCGATCCCCCCACCGGGCCGGTCCTCGGCACCGCTACCCATGACGATCCTCAGCCCCGCAGCTCATAAACCCAGCTTATGCCGTCATAGGCGCGCACTCCCTGGTGGGGAGATCGTCACGGCGCGACCGTGGTGTCATGGTCACCGCAGCCCAGCCCTTGTCCGCCCATCAGGCGGGAACCGTCCCCGGCACGAAGACCCCCCGTGTCCCGGGAAACCGCGTCGTCACCGCGGTCCGTCATCTCGGCCCGAACTGGTACGCCTCCGTGATGGGCACGGCGATCGTGGCGACGGCGGGAGCCGGACTCCCCGTGGACGTCCCGGGCCTGCGCACCGCCTGCGCCGTCGTGTGGGCCCTCTCCCTCACCCTGCTGGTGGCGCTGCTGGCCGCCCGCGCCCTGCACTGGACGTACCACCGCGACCAGGCCCGCGCCCATCTGCTCGACCCGGCCATGGCCCCGTTCTACGGCTGTCTGTCGATGGCCCTGCTCGCCGTGGGCGGCGGCACCCTCCTGGTCGGCCGGGACTGGATCGGCACCCCGGCCGCGATCGCCGTGGACGGCGTCCTGTTCACCGCCGGGACGGTCATCGGGCTGGCCGCCGCCGTGGCCGTCCCGTATCTGATGGTCGTACGCCATCGCATCGAACCCGGTCAGGCCTCCCCCGTGTGGCTGCTGCCCATCGTCGCCCCGATGGTGTCGGCCGCGGTCGGCCCCCTGCTCGTTCCGCACCTTCCGGCCGGACAGCCCCGGGAGACCCTGCTCCTCGCCTGTGTCGCGATGTTCGGGATCAGTCTGGTGGCCACCTTCGTGATGCTGCCGATGATCTTCGCGCGGCTCGTCACCACGGGTCCGCTGCCGCTCGCGCTCACCCCGACGCTGTTCCTGGTGCTCGGCCCGCTGGGCCAGTCGACGACCGCGGTGGGCAAGTTCGCGGACGCGGCCCCCGGTGTCGTGCCCGCCCCCTACGACCAGGGTTTCGCGCTCCTCGCCGTCCTCTACGGCGTCCCGGTGCTGGGCTTCGCGCTGCTGTGGCTGGCGCTGGCCGTCACCCTGACCGTACGGGCCCGCCGCCAGGGCATGGGCTTCGCGATGACCTGGTGGGCGTTCACCTTCCCGGTGGGCACCTGCGTGACCGGCGCGGAGGGCCTGGCCCGGCACACGGGCCTGGCCGCCTTCCAGGTGCTGGCCGTGGCCCTGTACGTCCTGCTGGTGGCCGCCTGGTCGGTGGCCGCGGTCCGCACGGCCCACGGCCTGGCCACCGGAAAGCTGCTCGCGGCACCCCGCTGACACCGGCGCGGTGGCCCGGCGCCGGCCGGCGTGCCGACCGCCCACCACGACCCCCGGAGCACCTAGTGCGGCCGGGGTTCGTGGAGGCGGACCGTTATCCTCACCGTCACGTCGTCTCCGGCCGAGAGGCCGGTCTGCTTGCGTACGGCCGCCTTGAGCGGCAGCAGATAGCCGCCGTCCCGGGGGAAGAGCGACGTCCGGAAGACGGCCTCACCGATCCGGGCCTCGACCGGGATCACGCCCCAGCCGTAGGTGGCCATCGCGGCCACCTCGCGGATCTCGGCCGACTCCTCGTCCGGCAGGCGGACGAAGTGGTACGGCGCCGGTCCGCGCCATTCGATCACCGGGCCGGAAAAGTCGAACTCCATACGGTCGGTCTCCTTCAGGAGTGATTGCGGGCGATCGCGGTGAGGGTCTCGCGGTGGCGGCGCTCTGCGGACATCGCGGGACCGCCTCGCACGCCGGCGACCGTCGCGGGCCCGCCGAGTGTGCACGGGCCGCGTTGACGAGGTCAACGCCGGCGATCACGCCCCGCCGCGCACCGGCGGAACGGCGCCAGGCCCCCGCGGCACGTGCACGGCGACCGGCCCCGTGTCGAGACCGCGGACGCATGCCGGAGCACACAGTTGGGCAGTGTGACGTGTCACAGACAGCGCGGCGCCACTGTGGGAACTTCAAGTGCCTTTCCTACCGGCCCAGTTGGTGAAGAGCCGAGAGGGGTGGCCCGCATGTGGAGAGGATCGGATGCGCTCTTTGGAAGCCCTGACGCTTGATCAGGTCGTCGACACGGCCCGCTATCCGCTGGCGGAACCCGAGGGTGCCCTGGGCCGGGCCGTGGTGTCCCGCGCCCGGCGTGACCTGTCGGCCCTCGGCTGCACCGTACTGCCGGACTTCGTCCGCCCGTCCCTGCGCGACGCGCTGCGGCGGGAGTGCTCGGCCATGGCCCCCCGGGCGCACCACGACGTCGAGACGGTGAACGTCTACAACATCGCGGTCGACTCGGCGCTGCCGCAGGACCATCCGGGCCGCAGGACCTTCGAGCGGGGCAACGCGTTCGTCGCGCGGGACCGCATCCCCGCGGACTCCCTCATCAGCCGCCTCTACTCCGACACCCTGTTCCGGGACTTCGTCGCCCGCTGCTTCGAACTGCCCGTGCTGCACGAGCTGGCGGACCCGCTCTCCGGTCTCGTCCTCAACGTCGTCGCGCCGGGCCTGGAGCACCCCTGGCACTTCGACACCAACGAGTTCACCGTGAGCATGCTCACCCAGCAGGCCGAGGACGGCGGCGTCTTCGAGTACTGCCCGAACATCCGGACCGCGCGGGACGAGAACTTCGACGACGTCCGCGACGTGCTGGACGGCCGGGGCGAGCGGCTGACCCGGCGCCTGCCCCTGCAACCGGGCGACCTGCAACTGTTCAAGGGGCGCTACTCGCTGCACCGGGTGAGCCCCGTGCGCGGCGGGACCGAGCGCCATTCCGCGATCTTCGCCTACAGCGAGCGCCCCGGCGTCATCGGGAGCGTGGAGCGGACCCGGCAGCTCTTCGGCCGGGTGCTGCCCGAGCATCTGGCGGCCGAGGGCCGGGCGGTCCGCGGCGACCGGCTCCTGGACTAGGACCCGTCCGACAGGCCCCAGCGGGTACGCGGAGCCGCCGCAGGCCGTTTCCCCCCGAGCGATCCCCCGGAGGAGTCAGCCCCTTGCGTTTCGACGTGACCGGAAAAGTCACACTCGACCACATCTACGACCAGCCCGATCCGCGCACCTATTTCCGGGTGCTGCGCCCGCTCGACTACGGCGTTCCCCAGCAGGCCAAGCCCTGGTTCACCAAATTCATCACGGAGTACCGCGAGTCCCGGCGGGTCGCGGTGCCGCAGGTGCTGGACATCGGCTGCTCGTACGGGATCAACGCCGCCCTGCTGAAGTACGACGCGACCATGGACGAGCTGTACGCGCGCTACGGCGACGAGGAGCACGCGGGTGCCGACCGCGAGGCCCTGCTGACCCGCGACCGGGAGCTGGCCCGCTCGCGCCGCCCCCCGCAGGCGATCCGCTTCGTCGGCCTCGACACCTCCGGCAGCGCGCTGTCGTACGCCCATGAGGCCGGGTTCCTCGACGACGTGGTGCACGCCGACCTGGAGGCGCACGAACCCACCCCACGGCAGCGCGCCCAGCTCTCGGGCACGGACCTGGTGATCTCGACGGGCTGCGTCGGCTACGTCACCGAACGGACGCTCACGCGAGTCGTCCGGGCCCAGGGCGTCCACCGGCCGTGGATGGCGCACTTCGTGCTGCGGATGTTCCCCTTCGACCCCGTCGAGCGGGCGCTGGCCGCCCTGGGCTACCGGACCGTCCGCGTCGACGAGGTGTTCCGGCAGCGGCGGTTCGCCTCCCCGCAGGAACAGGCGCTCGTCCTCGACGGGATGTCGGCCGCGGGGGTGGATCCACAGGGCCTGGAGACGGAAGGCTGGCTGTACGCACAGCTCTACCTTTCCCGGCCGTACGACATCACGGGCACCAACGATCCGAATCGAGAACAGAGTTGAAAACCAGTCAGGACGATCCAGGCAACCCGTACGCCGGCCGGGAGGACAGCCTGCCGCGCGTGCCGCTGCCCACCCTGGAGGCCAGCTGCGAGAGGTTCCTCGCCTGGTGCGGGCCGCTGCTGACCGACGACGAGCGGTCGGCGACCGAGGCGGAGGTCGCCGCCTTCCTCCGGCCCGGCGGCCCCGGCCGGATGCTGCACGCCGCGCTGGAGGAGTACGACGCCACCGAGGGCGTGCACAGCTGGCTCGACGTCTTCTGGCCCTACCGGTACCTGGGCCGCCGGGACAGGATCGCCCTCAACGCCAACTTCTTCTTCCTGTTCCAGGACTCCGACCAGGCGCAGGTGGAGCGGGCGGCCGGGCTGGTGGCCGGCGCCCTCGACCACAAGCGGCGGCTCGACCAGGGGCTGATCGAGCCCGCGGTGCAGCGCGGGGCCCCTCAGTCGACGGTGCAGAACGGGTTCCTGTTCTCCACCACGCGCATCCCCGGCGTGCCGCAGGACACCGTCCGCGCCCCCTACACCGAGGCCTGGCCCGGACCGTCCGAGGCCCGGCACATCGTGGTGTTCTTCCGGGGCGGCATGTTCCGGCTGGACGTGCTGGGTCCCGACGGTGTCCCGCACAGCCTGGACGACATCGAGGCGGGGCTGCGCGCCGTGATGAAGGCCGCCCCGGACGGCGCGGACGTCCCGGTGGGCCACCTCACCACCATGGCCCGGGCCGAGTGGGCGGCCGCCCGGGAGTCCCTGCTGGCCTGCCACCCCGGCAACGCCGACGCCCTCGACGCCGTCGAGACGGCGCTGTTCTGCGTGGCCCTGGAGGACTTCGCCCCCGCGGACGTCCAGGACGCCTGTGACCAGCTGCTGTACGGGGACCGCGGCAACCGCTGGTTCGACAAGGCCGTGACCTTCGTCGTCTTCGCCGACGGCCGGGCCGGCATCAACGTCGAGCACTGCGAGCTGGACGGGACGACGATCCTCGGGTTCACCGACGCCCTCCTCGGCACCCCGCCCGAGGAGCACTCCCGGCGGTCGGGAGCCCGCTCCCAGGGGCTGCCGGCGCTGGAGCCGATCGTGTTCGAACTGGACGACGCGCTGCGGGAGCGGGCGCGCTCCGCGGCCGGGGCGTTCGCCGATTACGGGGAGAACACCGCGACCAGCACGCTGTCCTTCACGGACTTCGGCAGCGGCGCGGCCAAGGCGCTGGGGGTGTCGCCCGACGCGTTGGTGCAGGCCGCCTACCAGCTCGCCCACCAGCGCGCCAAGGGACACCTGGGCGCCACGTACGAGTCGATCGCCACCCGGCAGTACCGGCACGGGCGGACCGAGGCGATGCGTGTCGTGACCCCCGAGATGGTGGCGTTCGTCGCGGCGATGGAGGACCCGGCGGCGGACGCGGACTCCCGGCGCGCCGCGTTCCGGGCGGCCACCGAGGCCCATGTGGAGCGGGCGCGGGCGTGCCAGGCCGGACAGGCGCCGGAGCAGCACCTGTGGGAGCTGGAGCTGATCCAGCGCCGGCGGGGGGCCGAGCTCGGGGTGACCGAGCAGCCCGCGCTGTACCGGACGCCGGGCTGGACGACCATGCGGGACGACTATCTGAGCACGAGCTCGGCGCCGTCCGTCAACATCCAGTTCTTCGGTTTCGGGTCGACCAGCAGCCAGTGCATCGGCATCGCCTACGTGCTTCTGCCGGAGCGCTTCAACCTCTACCTGAGCACGCCGAAGCCGGTCGCGGCACAGATGCGGACGTTCGCCGACCGGCTCCGGGAGGCGATGGACGAACTCAGGGAGCTGCTGGCGTCCGCGGGTCCCGGCGCCTGACCGGACCCCGGACCCGGAACTCCCGGGGCGGCCCCGGACGACCGGGCGACCGCGGTTCTCGGGCCGCCCGGTCAGCGGCCGTCCGCCCGCAGGGCGGCGTCGAGCCGGGTCCTGGCCTCGGCGAGCGACGGGCCGTACCAGGTCAGCAGGCGGCCGTCGACCAGGGCGCTGGGCAGTCCGGGGAAGGCCTCCGGGCCGTCTTCGGCGGTGAAGCGGTACGGCTCGTCGGGGAGCACCACCAGGTCCGCGCCCGCCGCGTTCAGCTCGGCCAGGGGCACGCGGGGGTAGCGGTCCTGGTGGCGGGCGTACGCGTTGTCGACGCCGAGGCGCGCCAGGACGTCCCCCGCGAAGGTGTCCCGGCCCAGCACCATCCAGGGCCGCCGCCAGACGGGCACGATCGCCGTCCTGCGGCGGTCCGGGGCGGCGGGCCCGGCCCAGGCGGCCTCCGCCTCGTCCAGCCAGCGCGGACGGCCGGACGCGCCGCAGGCGGCGAGCACCCGGTCCAGTTCGCGCAGGGCCCCCGGCACGTCCCGGACCTCGGTGACCAGCACCTCGATCCCGGCCGCGCGCAGGGCGGCCAGATCGGCCTCCCGGTTCTCCTCCTCGTTGGCGACGACGAGATCGGGCGCGAGCCGTACGACGGCCTCGACGTCGGGGTTCTTCGTGCCGCCGATCCGGGTGACGTCCAGGTCCGCCGGGTGACTGCACCAGTCGGTCGCGCCGACCAGGACGGCGGGCAGGGTCACCGCCACGGCCTCCGTGAGCGAGGGCACCAAGGACACGACCCGCACAGCCGCCCGCCTCTCCGACACCGTTCCCGTGACCGCCATCCTCGCGCACGCGGGGGCCGGCCGCCCGCTCGTGCGGGGTCCCTCAGCGCTTGCCGAAGGTGTGGGGGTCCTCCACCGCGTCGATGTGGTCGGCGACCTCGACCACCACGACCCGGGTGTCCGGGACGGTGGCGCGCCAGCGGTGCCGGACGCCGCCGGTCAGATAGAGCGTGTCGCCGCGTCCGAGGCGATGGGCGCGGCCCTCCGCCTCGACCTCGACGCCTCCGTCGGCGACGTACATCAACTTGTCGTTGCGGTGCTGGAGTTCGCGGGCCTCTTCGTGGTCGCCGGTGAACTCGGTGGCGTGCAGCTGGTGATGGCCGCGCACCAGGGGGCGTGCCTGGGCCTCGGGGGGGAACTCGGCTCCGGCGTCGGCGCGCACGACGTCGACGCTGCACGCCGGGTCGGCGGCGGCGAGCAGGTCGGCGGCCGTGGTGCCGAGGGCCTCGGCGACCCGCTCCAGGGAGCTCCTGCTGGGCCGGGCCCGCTCGTTCTCGACCTGGCTGAGAAAGGGCACCGACAGGCCGCTGCGTTCGGCCACGACGGCGAGGGTGAGGCGCAGCGCCCGGCGCTGTCGCCGTACGGCCGCGCCCACCCGAAGGGGTTGTTCTTTGTGGTCGCCCATCGCTCCGGCTCCCTCCCTCGCGTCGTCGGGTCCGCGAACCGCCCGGTCTTCCGGCCCGCTGGTTCTGTTGAGTTGTTTGCACCCTACGCATGTTCGGCAAACCGTTTCATGGAGCCGTCACATCGCTGTCACTTCGAGGGAGTGTGAGGGTTACAGTTCGCGCCACCGCGCGAGCCCTCGCGCGCCCGGCGCCGCCGCCCCCTCGTACCGGGGCGAAAGGGCCGATCACGGGGGCGGGAGGCCCGCCCGGGCCCGCCGTCGGAACGCCGGTGGCCCGAAGTCGGCCTGTCCGGTGCGCAGTTGGCGCATCGCGTCACGGCGGGGCGCACGGCGGTGGCCGCGTCCGGGATTTCCCGCGCACACGGGGCTGATGTGCGCCGGGCCGCGCGGGCCGCCCCCGGGAACGCCTCGGGCGGGCGCGCTCGCCCGACGCGGCACGGTTGTCCTGAACTCTCCCGTACGCCAGTACGCGGCCACGGGCGCCCTCGCCCGCGTGTGCGGACAGGTGCGCGGGGTCCGGGGACGCGGCGAGGGGTGGCCCCCGTCCGGGTCACCTGGACCCTGCCGACGAGGACCACCCCTCGGGGTGAACCGCCTACCGCGTACTGCTTACCGCTTACCGGGCTCTGCGCTGCTCTGCGTTCCGCGTCCGCGGTCCGCGGTCCGCGGTCCGCGCGAGGACGGTCCGCGTCGCCTACTGCGGAGTCATCCGCCGCGCGACGTCCGGGTGCTCCTTGAGCCACGCGGCGACGGCCTCCTCCTCGTGCCCCTGGCCGCGCTGCCTGATCTCGCTCTCCAGGCCGCCGAGTTCGGACTCGCTCATCCTGAAGTTCCTGATCCACTCGGTGAGCTTCGGGTACCGGCCGGGGAACTCCTTGCCGGCGACGGTCCGGATCGTGTCGCCCTCGCCGAACAGCTTCCTGTCGTCGGCGAGCTTGGTGAGCTTGTACTGGCTGTACGCCCAGTGCGGCGACCACAGGACGACCGCGACCGGCTCCTTCTTGGCGTACGCGCGCTTCAGTTCGGCGAGCATCGCGGGCGTGGAGCCGTCGACGACCTTGTACTCCTTGTCCAGGCCGTAGCCGGGAAGGACCTTCTTCTTGAGGAGGTTCATCTCACCGGTGCCCGGCTCGATGCCGATGATCTTCCCGCCGAAGGTCTTCGATCTGCCCTTGAGGTCGGCGAGGGACGTGACTCCCTTCACGTACGAGGGGACCGCGACCTCCAGTGAGGTCGGGCTGTACCAGGAGCCGAGGTCGCGCAGGTCGTTCTTGTGCTGGTCCCAGTAGTTGGACTGGGCGTGCGGCAGCCAGGCGTCGAAGTTGAGGTCGAGGTCGCCCGAGGCCAGACCCGTGTAGACGGGACCGACGTCCATCTGCTTGAGGTTAACCGTGTAGCCGCGCCGGGCGAGCACGTTCTTCCAGAGGTAGGTGACGGCGACGTCCTCGTCCCAGGGGAACCAGGCGACGTCGAGGGGGCGCTTCGCCTCGGCGGGCGCGGCGGCGGAACCCTTGACGGGGGCCAGGTCGTTGACGACCGAGGGGTTCTTCTTCAGCCAGGCGCGCACGGCGTCCTGCTGCCTGCCCTTGCCCGCCTTGTTGATCTCGGCCTCGAGACCGGTGAGCTGCTTCTCGGACATCCGGAAGTCCTTCAGCCACTTGCCGACGACCGGGTCGTCCTTCGCGAAGCCCTTGCGGGACAGCGTGTGCACCCCGTCGCCCTTGCCCCAGGCGCCCTTGGGGTCCTTGAGCTTCTTCAGCTTGTACTCGCTGTACGCCCAGTGCGGCGACCAGAGGGTGGCGACGATCGGCTGCTTCCTGGCGTACGCGCGCTTCAGCTCGGCCAGCATCGCGGGCGTGGAGCTGTCGACGACCTTGTACTCCTTGTCGAGCCCGTACGCCTTGAGCACCTTGCTCTTGAGCAGGCCCATCATTCCGGCGCTGGGCTCGATGCCGGTGATCCGGCCGCCGAACTTCGCGGACTGCCCCTTGAGGTCGTCCAGGGAGTCGATGCCCTTCATGTACGCGGGCACGGAGAGCTCCAGGGACGTCGGGCCGTACCAGGAACCCAGGTCGTCGAGCTGCTTGCCGTACTTCTTCCAGTACTCGGCGTGCGTGGTCGGCAGCCAGGAGTCGGTCTCGAAGTCGACGTCCCCCTGGGCGAGCGAGGTGTAGAGCGGGCCGGCGTCGAACTGCCTGACGTCCACCTGGTAGCCGCGCTGTTCCAGGATCTCCTTCCAGAGGAAGGTGGAGGCGACGCCCTCGTCCCAGGGGATGTAGCCGATGGTGATCTTCTTGCCCTGTCCGACGTCCTGGCCGTCGGCCGCGGTGGCGGTCGTGCCCGCGCCGCCGAACAGGCCCATGCCGCCCGCGACCAGGGCGAGGACGACGACCCCCACCAGGGCGACCGCGGGACGGGGCCGGTACGACCAGATCCGCAGCCCCTGTGCGGCGCGTGCGCGGGCGGCGGCGCGGCGGCCGAGCGGGGACACCTGGGTGCCGAGCGCGCCGGTCATGCGGTCGAGGTAGATCGCGAGGATGACGATGGCGACGCCGGCTTCGGAGCCGAGGCCCACGTTCAGCTGGCCGATGGCCTCGTTGACGTCGCCGCCGAGACCGCCGGTGCCGACCATGCCGGCGATGGCGGCCATGGACAGGCCCAGCATGATGACCTGGTTGACGCCGGCCATGACGGTGGGCAGGGCGAGCGGCAGCTGGATGCGCAGCAGGGTGGCGCGCGGGGTGGTGCCGAACGCGTCCGCGGCCTCGACCAGTTCCTCGTCGACCTGGCGGATGCCCAGTTCGGTCATGCGGACGCCGGGGGCCAGCGCGAAGATCAGGGTGGCGACGATGCCCGCGGGGGCGCCGGTGCCGAAGAACAGGATCGCCGGGATGAGGTAGATCATCGCGGGCAGCGTCTGCATGAAGTCGAGGACCGGCCGGACGATGCCGCTGACCCGGTCGGAGCGGGCCGCCCAGATGCCCACGGGCACGGACACGACCAGGGCGATCAAGGTCGCGACGAGGACCAGGGACAGCGTCGTCATCGCGTCCTCCCACAGTTCGAGGGAGTCGATGAAGGCGAATCCCGCGAAGGTGAGGAGACCGGCGGAGGTGCCGCGCAGCCAGAAGGCGACGACGGCGAAGATGCCGGCGAGGAGCAGCGGCTGGGGTGCCTGGAGGACCGCGTCGATGCCGTCGAAGGTGCCGGAGAAGACGGTCTTGAGGAAGTCGAAGAGCCACGCCATGTGGTTCAGCAGCCAGTCGACGGCGCTGTTGACCCAGTCGCCGAAGGGGATCCTAGGCATGGGCCCGCACCCCCTTGTCCCGTCCGCCGGGACAGTTGCCGGGGGTGGCCGACTCGTCGCCGAGGAAGCCGAGGAGCCGCTGCCGCCGGACGACACCGACCAGCGCGTGCCCGCGGTCCAGGACGGCCACCGGGTGCGGGAGGCGGGCGCTGAGCGCGCAGAGGTCCACGAAGGGGGTGTCGGGCCTGGCCTTCTCGCAGGCGCAGTCGGCCTCGTCGCCGCGCACGTCCGTGTCCATGACGGCACCGGCGGTCAGCACCCGCGAGCGGTCGACGTCCTGGGTGAAGGAGGCGACGTAGTCGTCGGCGGGCCGGACGAGGATGTCCTCGGCGGTGCCGGTCTGCACGATGCGGCCGTCGCGCATGACGGCGACGCGGTCGCCGAGGCGCATGGCCTCGTTGAGGTCGTGCGTGATGAAGACGATGGTCTTCTCGAGCTTCTTCTGGAGCTCGATCAGCTGGTCCTGCATGTCACGGCGGATCAGCGGGTCGAGCGCGCTGAACGACTCGTCCATGAGCAGCAGATCGGCGTCGGTGGCGAGCGCGCGGGCGAGGCCCACCCGCTGCTGCATGCCGCCGGAGAGCTCGTCGGGCCAGGACTTCTCCCAGCCGGCGAGTCCGGCCAGTTCCAGGGCGGTGGCCGCCCGTTCCCGGCGTTCGGCGGCGGGCACGCCCTGGACCTCGAGGCCGTAGCCGGCGTTCTCCAGCACGCTGCGGTGCGGGAACAGCGCGAAGTGCTGGAAGACCATGCTGATCTTGCGGGAGCGGACCTCGCGCAGTTCGCGGGCGCTGAGCGCGGTGAGGTCCTGGCCGTCGAAGCGCACGTGTCCCGCGGTGGGTTCGAGCAGTCCGTTGAGCATGCGCAGCAGCGTGGACTTGCCGGATCCGGACAGGCCCATGACGACGAAGATCTGCCCTGGCTCCACCGTGAAGGACGCGTCGATCACGGCGGCGGTGGTGCCGTCGGCGCGCAGTTCCTCACGGTCGGCCCCCTGACGGAGCCGCTCCACGGCCTCTTCCGATCGTCTTCCGAACACCTTGTAGAGATGGTCGGCCTCAAGCCTGGATGACACAGGTGCCTCTCGTCGGGGCAGGGGACTGGCGGTTCAGGTGGTCCCGGCTGCCGGTGACGGTTGAATACGTTCAATACGCAACCGAGTTCGTTCAGAGGCCGCGCCTGCCCCCGCTCACACGGAGCAAACACGGGAGTGGTCCAGGTCACTGTCAGTGGCGTACGGCATGATGCGGAGCGTGACAGCTCAGACGCGACGACTCATGCTCCTCGACACCGCCTCGCTGTACTTCCGCGCCTATTTCGGTGTGCCGGAATCCGTGAAGGCCCCGGACGGCACTCCGGTGAACGCGGTGCGCGGACTGCTGGAGTTCATCGACCGCCTGGTCAAGGACCACCGTCCGGACGATCTGGTGGCCTGCATGGACGCGGACTGGCGCCCGCAGTGGCGGGTCGACCTGATCCCGTCGTACAAGGCGCACCGGGTCGCGGCGCTGACCGAGACCGGCCCGGACGAGGAGGAGGTGCCGGACACGCTCTCCCCCCAGGTGCCCGTCATCGAGGAGGTCCTGGACGCGCTGGGCATCGCGCGCGTGGGGGTCGCCGGGTACGAGGCGGACGACGTGATCGGCACGTTCACCGGGCGGGCGAGCGGCCCGGTCGACATCGTCACGGGCGACCGCGACCTGTATCAACTCGTGGACGACGAGCGGGGGGTACGCGTGCTGTATCCCCTCAAGGGCGTCGGCACGCTCCAGTTGACCGACGAGGCCTGGCTGCGCGAGAAGTACGGCGTCGACGGCCCGGGGTACGCGGATCTGGCGCTGCTGCGCGGCGACCCGAGCGACGGGCTGCCCGGGGTGCCCGGCATCGGGGAGAAGACCGCCGCCAAGCTGCTGGCCGAGTTCGGCGACCTGGCCGGGATCATGGCCGCGGTCGAGGACCCCGGGGCGAAGCTGACCCCCTCGCAGCGCAAGAGACTGGACGAGTCCCGCCCGTACATCGCCGTGGCGCCGACGGTCGTCAAGGTGGCGGGGGACGTGCCGCTCCCCGAGGTGGACACGGCCCTGCCGCACGCCCCGCGTCATCCCGCCGCGCTGGACGAGCTGGCCGCGCGCTGGGGTCTGGGCGGCTCGCTGAACCGTCTGCTCACCACACTGTCGGCATAGCTGAACACTTCTGGCGCAACCGATACCGGTTCGTGCATGGTTGCCACACACAAAGAGGTGCTAACTTAGGTAAGCCTAACCATGTGAACAGGAGGCAGTCATGGCAGAGCGCCCGGAACGCAAGCCCCGGAAGCCCCACTCCGCGACGGTCGTGCGGACCGAGCGGCTGACCCCTCACATGCAGCGTGTGGTGCTGGGGGGCGACAGCCTCGCGGACTTCGCCACGAGCGGCAGAACCGACCACTATGTGAAGCTGCTGTTCGGGCCGCCGGGTGTCACCTATCCCGAGCCCTTCGACCTGGAGCGCGTCCGCGAGGAGTTCCCGCGCGAGCAGTGGCCGGTGACGCGGACGTACACGGTGCGCGCCTGGGACGCCGAGACGCGCGAGCTGACCCTGGACTTCGTGGTGCACGGGGACGAGGGGCTCGCCGGGCCGTGGGCCCTCCGCGCCCGGCCGGGCGAGGTCGTGCGGTTCATGGGCCCCGGTGGCGCGTACGCCCCCGACACGGAGGCCGACTGGCATCTGCTCGCCGGTGACGAGAGCGCGCTGCCCGCCATCGCGGCCGCGCTGGAGTCGCTGCCCGACGCCGCCACGGTCCGCGCCTTCGTCGAGGTCTCCGGACCCGAGGAGGAGCAGAAGATCGACTCCGACGCGGAGATCGTCTGGCTGCACCGCGGTGACCGGCCCGTCGGCGCCGCCCTGGTCGAGGCCGTACGGGCCCTGGAGTTCCCCGAGGGCCGGGTGCACGCGTTCGTGCACGGCGAGGCGGGCTTCGTGAAGGAGCTGCGGGCGCTGCTGCGGGTCGAGCGCCAGATTCCGCGGGAGGACCTGTCCATCTCCGGCTACTGGCGCCTCGGCCACAACGAGGACGGCTGGCAGGCCGCCAAGCGCGAGTGGAACGCCCAGGTGGAGGCGGAGCAGGAAGTCCCGGCCTGACGCCCGGACCTCCCACCCGTACCCCGTCAGGAGGCGGGCCCGCACGACACGGGCCCGCCTCCTTCCGCCCGCGCGGACGCCGTCCCCCCGACGGTACCTACCAGCCCGGTACGACCGGAGGGCACCGTCCGCCACGACCGCGCGGCCGCCCGGTGGGCTACACCGAGCGCTGGTAGGACCGGAACGTGCGGATCGACAGCCAGACCGCCGCCACCGCGAGCGCGAGCAGCGCGCCCGTCCGGCCGAGCACGTCGCCCCAGTCGGGGTGCGCGGACATCGCCGAACGGCCCGCGACCATCGCCCAGTCGAGCGGGTTGAAGTCGGCGATGTGCCGGATCCAGTCCGGCATCCGGGAGGGTGCCATGAAGGCGCTGGACAGGAAGGTCAGGGGCAGCAGCAGGAAGGTGTTGATCCCGATGATCGACTCCCGTTCCCGCACCAGCATCCCCAGCGCGTTGGACAACGCCCCGAACACCGTGCCGAGCAGCACCGAGGCGAGGACCAGGACCGCCACACCGCCCACACCGCCGGGGCAGTCGGCGCCGCCGGCCAGCCCGAGCAGGACGATGACGACGGACTGGAGTGCGGTGATCAGGCCGTTGTTGACGACGTTGCCGTTCATCAGCGCGGCCCGGCTGGCGGGAGTGGTGAGGAAGCGGTTGAGGGTGCCCCGCTGGATCTCCTCCAACGTGCCCATGCCGGCCCACATGTTGGAGCTGAGGGCGCTCATCACGACCACCCCCGGCACCAGGTAGTCGAGGTACGAGGTGGTGCCGAAGCCGCCGAGCTCGACGACGTTCTTGAAGAGGCTGCCGAACAGGAACAGCCAGATCACCGGCTGGATGAGGGTGATGATCGCGTAGGCGGGCTGGCGGGCGAACACCATCAGCTGACGTTGGGTCATGTACCAGGTCTGGGCCACGGCCGTGCTCATCGGGCACCTCCGGCGAGGACGAGGGAACCGGCGTCGTCCGACCCGGCCTCCGAGTAACGGCGGCCCGCGTAGCGGAGATAGACGTCGTCGAGCGAGGGACGGGCCACGGTCGCGGACACGACCTCGGCCCCGGCCCGCGCCAGCGCCCCGAGCAGCAGGGGCACGGTGGCCCCTCCGTCGTCGGCGCGGACACTGATCCTGCGTCCGTCGAGCAGCACCTGATGCACGCCGGGCAGCCCCCGGAGGGCGCCCTCCAGCAGCGTGCGGCCGGCCTCGCCGACCGCTGTCGCCAGTTCCACGTGGACGGCGTCGCCGCGGAGTTCGCCCTTGAGGTCGTCCGGGGTCCCCTCGACGACGACCCGTCCGCGGTCGACGATGGCGATGCGCTCGGCGAGCCGGTCGGCCTCCTCCAGATAGTGCGTGGTGAGCAGGATCGTCAGTCCCTCGTCGCCGGCCAGCCGCGCGATCTCGTCCCACATCGCGGTGCGCGCCTCGGGGTCGAGTCCGGTGGTGGGTTCGTCGAGGAAGAGCACCTCGGGGCGGTGGACCAGCCCCAGTGCCACGTCCAGGCGGCGCCGCATCCCGCCGGAGTACCCCTTGACCGGGCGCCGCGCGGCCTCGGTCAGGGCGAACCGCTCCAGGAGTCCGTCGACCCGGCGGTCCAGGTCCGTGCCCCGGAGTCCGTAGAGCCTGCCCTGGAGCCGGAGGTTCTCCCGGCCGGTCGCGCCCGGGTCCGCGCCCGAGTTCTGGGCGACCACGCCGATCGCCCGCCGCACCCGGTCCGGATGGCGCAGCACGTCGTGGCCCGCGACGGTGGCGGTGCCCGAGTCGGGGCGGGCCAGGGTGGTGAGGATCTTGACGGTGGTGGACTTGCCGGCGCCGTTCGGTCCGAGGAGGCCGAAGACGGTGCCGGGTTCGACGGTGAGGTCCATGCCGCTGAGCGCGGTGACGTCACCGGAGTAGGTCTTGATCAGCTGACGCGCCTCGACCGCGGGCGCACGCGTACCAGTCATGACGACTGCTCTCCCAAGTGAGCGGATTCCCGGCCCGGGGCCGGGTGATCTCGGATTCCCGAGTGGTCTCGGGTGACGGCCGGGCCGTCCGGCGTGAAGCCGGGCGGTCCCGGGTGGCCGAGCCGCCCGGCCGGGGCCGGGTGATCTCGGGTGACTGCCGATCCGATCCGCGTGAGGAGCGCCGGGCTATCCTGGGTGTGCCGCACCTCGATGGCCTGGAACCGCCGCACGGCGGGTTCGGTTCGGGGTTCGAGACCCTGGCGGGACTGCTCCAACAGTCCTGCCGGGGTCTGTTCTTCCTCGGGTCACTTCTCGAAGGCGCGCTCCTCCAGTTCCTGGAACTCGGGCGGGATCTCCCCCGTCTCGTGGAAGGTCCGCCACGCCTCGACGCCGGGCAGCGAGCCGTCCCTGAGTTCCGCGAGAAACCCCCGGACCCAGGCCGCCTGCGCCTCGATCATGTGCAGCTGGTACTCGGTCTCCACGAGGAAGAGCCGGGGCAGCGTCTCGTACAGCTTCGTCAGGCCGCCGCGGACGCTCGCGGCCTGCACCTCAAGGGAGTTGAGCCGCTCCGCGAGGAGCCGCGCGACCTCGTCCGGAGGCAGGACCCCCATCAGCGACAGCGCGGTCTCGAAGATCGGGTACTCCCGCGCGGGGACGGCCATCAGGTCGGAGAGCCATTCGGTCATCTCCTCGCGCCCGGCCTCGGTGATGCCGTAGATCGTGCGCTCCGGACGGTTGCCCTGCCGCTCGACGTCGGTGACCTCGACGAAGCCGTGCTTCTCCAGGTTCTGCACGACCGTGTACAGGGACCCGTAGTTGATCTTCGTACTGGCGTCCTTGCCCTGGCGGCGCAGCGTCTGGGCGATCTCGTACGGATGCATCGGCTTCTGCCAGAGCGTCGTCATGACGGCGAGCGCCAGCGGGTTGCTCAGCTTGCGCCGCTTCATCGACGTCACCTCTCTCGACTCGTCTCCGAATATCCGTAGCCGAACATATCGCGTGTCGACACGAGCGTCAATGCACACGATGTATCGCGTTTGCCGGGCCGCGCGGAACGGAGCGGCAGAGGGGGCGCCGGGCACGGGAAGGGGCGAACGGTGGACGGGCGGCGGGGGCGTGAGGAATTGGGCCCGTCGCCGATACGGCCGCGTCACGCGGGCGAAACAGGGTCTCCCTAATTTCTGTCACCCGACAGGAATCCAGCTCGCCCTCCGCGCCGAAGGCAGGTGCCGCCGTGACCACCACCGCCCCCTCCGACGTACGCCCCGATCCGCCCGCCTCCCCCGACGACCGGTCCCTGACCGAGTTCGGCTACCGCCAGGAGCTGCACCGCAGCCTCGGCAGGTACGCCTCGTTCGCCGCCGGGTTCTCCTTCATCTCCGTCCTCACCACCGTCTTCCAGTTCTTCGCCTTCGGGTACGCGTTCGGCGGCCCGGTCTTCTTCTGGACCTGGCCGGCCGTGTTCGCCGGCCAGCTCGCGGTCGCCGCGTGCTTCGCGGAGCTCGCCGCGCGCTATCCGATCTCCGGCGCGATCTACCAGTGGTCCTCACGGCTGTCGACCCCCGCCTTCGGCTGGTTCGCCGGCTGGATCATGGTGATCGGACAGATCGTGGTGGTCGCCGCGGCCGCGCTCGCCCTCCAGATGGTGCTCCCGGCGATCTGGCCCGGCTTCCAGCTGATCGGCGACGACCCGGCCCCGACGAGCCCCGACGGAGCGGCCAACGCGGCCGTCCTCGGCGTGGTCCTGCTCGTCCTGACCACCGTGGTCAACGTCCTCGACAACCGCGTGATGTCCGCGGTCAACCGGATCGGCGTCACCGCCGAGATCATCGGCGCCGTCCTGATCGCCGTCCTGCTGTTCACCCACTCCCGGCGCTCCCCCGGCATCACCTTCCACACCGCGGGAGGCGGCGGCACCGGCCTGTTCGGGGCGCTGATGGTGGGCTCGTTCATGGCCGCGTACGTGATGATCGGCTTCGACAGCGCCGGGGAGATGAGCGAGGAGACCCGTCACCCGCGGCGCACCGCGCCCCGGACGATCCTCACCGCGCTCGGCGCGGCGGGCCTGCTCGGCGGGCTGATCGTGCTCGGCGGACTGCTCGCCGCCCCCAGCCTGACCGACGGCCGGCTGGGCGTCGACGGGCTCAGCTACGTCCTGACCAGCAGCCTCGGCGACGGGGTGGGCCGGGCGCTGCTCGCCGACGTGGTGGTGGCCATCGCGGTGGCGACCCTGGCCATCCAGACCGCCGCGAGCCGCATGCTCTTCTCGATGGCCCGCGACAACCGGCTCCCGTTCTCCGGGCGGCTCGCGAAGGTCGACCCGAGGACCGGTATGCCGGGTGCTCCCGCGCTGGTCGTCGGCGTCCTCTCGGCGGCCCTGCTGCTGCTGAACTTCGCCTCCCCGGACGCGTTCCTGGCGATCGGGACCACCTGCATCGTGATGCTGTACCTCGCCTACGCGATGGTCACCGGGCCGCTGCTGGTGCGCCGGCTGCGCGGGCGGTTCACCGCGGAGGGCACCGACGAGAGCGGCGCCCCGCTCTTCTCGCTGGGCCGCTGGGGCGTCCCCGTCAACGCGCTGGCCCTCGTCTACGGCCTGTTCATGACGGTCAACCTGGCCTGGCCGCGGGCCGCGGTGTACGACCCGGCGGGCGGGCACTGGTACTTCCGCTGGTTCACCCTGCTGTTCCTGGCCGCGACGCTGGTGGCGGGCGCGGGGTACCGGGTGTTCACGGCCCGGGCCGCGCGGGGACGGGCGTCCGAGGCGGCCGGGGCCTCGTACGCTTGAGCGCGTGAGACGCAAGCCCCGGATCCCGCCCGCTCCCCTCCCGCAGCGCCACGGGGTCGACCCCGTACGCATCAGGCTGCCGCGCGAGGGGAGCTGGGCCACCGCCCGGGCCTATCTGGTGGACCGGCTCGCGGCGGGCGACGGAGTCATCGACACGATGATCGGCGAGGGGCTGATCGTCCGCGAGGACGGCCGGCCCCTGACCGCCGAAGCCGCCTACGCGCCGGGGATGTTCCTGTGGTTCCACCGCGAACTGCCCGACGAGGAGCCGGTGCCGTTCGCGCTCGACGTGGTGTACCGGGACGACCACATCGTCGTCGCCGACAAACCGCACTTCCTGGCCACCACCCCGCGCGGCAGCCATGTCGCCGAGACGGCCCTCGCGCGGCTGCGCCGGGACCTCGGCCTGCCGGACCTGGGCGCCGCGCACCGGCTCGACCGGCTGACCGCCGGGCTGGTGCTGTTCACCGTACGGCCCGGGGAACGCGGCGCGTACCAGTCGCTGTTCCGTGACCGGCTGATCGGCAAGGAGTACGAGGCGGTGGCGCCGTACGAGGCGGGTCTGTCCCTGCCGCGCACGGTGAGCAGCCGCATCCTCAAGGAGCGCGGGGTGATGGCCGCCCGGGAGGTCGAGGGCGAGCCGAACGCGGTCACCGGGGTGGAACTGGCCGAGCGCCGGGACGGGCTGGGCCGCTACCGGCTCACTCCCAGGACCGGGCAGACCCATCAGCTCCGGGTCCATATGAGCGCGCTGGGCGTGCCCATCCTCGGCGACCCGCTCTATCCGGTGGTGACCGGGCCTGTCCCGGCCGGTGACTTCCGGCGTCCGCTGCAACTGCTGGCGCGGACGCTGGAGTTCACCGATCCGGTGACCGGCCTGGCGCACCGGTTCGTCAGCGGGCGGACGCTGGAGGCGTGGACCTCGTACGACGCCTGGTCGGTCCCGGGCGCGGGCGGTCAGTAGCCGCGCCACCAGCGCAGCAGGCGCTGCCAGGCGCCCGGCCGGCGCTCTGGCACGGGTTCGGGGGCGGCGGCCGGGGCGGTCATGGGGGCGGCCGGCGCGGGCGCCGGTGCCGTGCCCTCGGTGGTCACCTGCCAGGGGGTCCGCTGGGCGGGCCGCGCGCGCACGGAAGGCCGCTGGCTGACGTCCTGCGTCGGCTTGGGCTCGAACCGCACGGGCAGATCGACGAGGTGGCGCGAAGACATGGTGCTGCGCCAGCGCAGATCGCTCTCGTCGCAGTCGAGTTCGACGTCCGGCAGCCGCAGCAGCAGGGCGTCGACGCCGACGTCGGCGATGGCACGGCCGATGTCCTGCCCCGGGCACTCGTGCGGGCCGCCGCCGAAGGCGAGGTGGGAGCGGTTGCCCTGCATGCTCGCGGCCAGGTCGGGGCGGATGCGGGGGTCGACGTTGCCGGGCGCGATCCCGAACAGCAGTCCGTCGCCCTTACGGATGCGCCGGCCGCCCAGTTCCGTCTCCTGCTTGGCGAAGTAGCCGAGGACGGCGCTGAACGGCGGCTCGTTCCACAGGGACTGCTCGACCGCCTCGGGCACGGTCATCTGCCCGCCGTTGAGCTGGGCGCGGAACCGCGGGTCGGTGAGCAGCATGCGCAGCACGTTGGCGATGAGGTTGGCGGTGGCCTCGTAGGCGGCGAGCAGGACGAGCCGCAGGTGCTGGGCCACCTCGTCGTCGGTGAGCCGGGCCGGGTGGTTGATGAGATGGCTGGTGAAGTCGTCCTCGGGCTCGGCCCGGCGCCTCAGGGTGTGCTGGGTCAGCACGCTCATGACGTACTCGTTGCTGGCGATCGCGGTGTCGGTGCCCTTGAGGAGGTCGCGGGTGGCCTGCACCATGCGGTCGTTGTAGTCCTCGGGCATGCCGATGATCTCGCAGAGCACGGACATCGGCAGGTGCTCGGCGAACTGCCCGACCAGGTCGGCCGTGCCGAGCGGGCAGAACGCGTTGACCAGCCGCTGGGTCGCGCGGTTGATGTAGCGCCGCAGGCTGCGGAAGTCGATGGTGGACATGGCGCCGGTGACCGCGCCGCGCAGCCTGAGGTGCTCGTCGCCCTCGGCGTGCGAGCAGATGGGCTGCCAGGCGATGTGGGGGGCGAGCGGATGGTCGGCCCCGGCCGTGCCGTCCTGGACGGCGGTCCACAGCCGGCTGTCGCGCGCGTAGTGGGAGGGAGTGCTGACCATGTGCAGGTTCTCGGCATGGCCGAGGACCACCCAGATCGGTACGTCGTTGTGCAGCAGCACGGGTGCGACGGAGCCGTGTTCGGCCCGCAGCTTCTCGTAGAGCGCGCCCAGGTCCTCCGCCTCGGGACCGTACAGGCGACGGAGTCCGCCCGGGCCGACGCCGGGTCCCATGGTGTGCGCGGGGCAGCCCGGCGGGGGGCCGAAAGCGGGTTCTTCCGTACCGGTGGGGGAATGGGATTCGGTCGTCACAATGATCGCTCCGAAGCTCAATTACGTTCTATGGGTGGGTAGTTGGCGTACGGATGCTGTCCTCACCGTACGGTGTTCAGCCGTGCGCCGACGTCATCGCCAGGGAATGCAGGAACCGCATCAGGGTCATCAACGTGTCGCGGCTCGACGCCCTGCGGCGGGCGTCGCACTGCACGATCGGGATCTCCTCGGCGAGGTCGAGCGCGGCCCGCAGATCCTCGACCGGGTAGCGCGGCGCGTCGGGGAAGTCGTTTATCGCGACGACGAACGGGACACCGCGCTCCTCCAGGCGTCCGATCACGTCGAAGCTCACTTCCAGGCGGCGGGTGTCGATCAGGACGACCGCGCCGAGCGCGCCCTCGAACAGTCCGTTCCACAGGAACCAGAAACGCTCCTGGCCCGGTGTGCCGAAGAGGTAGAGCACCAGCTGGTCCGTGATGGAGATCCGGCCGAAGTCCATGGCCACCGTGGTGGCGGTCTTGGACTCGGAGCCGTAGTTGTCGTCGATCCCGATGCCGGCCTGGGTCATGGTCTCCTCGGTCGTCAGCGGCTTGATCTCGCTGACGGCGCCCACCATGGTCGTCTTGCCGACGCCGAAACCGCCCACGATCACGATCTTCACGGCCGCCTGGGCGGTGTGCGGGAGGTGGTCCTCGGCACGAGGGCCCGTGATGGTGTCAGAGCTTTTGAAGTCCATGCATCACCGCTTCGAGGAGGGAACGGTCGGGGAGCGCCTGACGGACGATCGGGGCGCGCGCCTGTACCAGTTCGGCCGCCAGCAGCTCGGTGAGCAGGACGGTCACCACGCTGAACGGCAGATGGAGATAGGCCGAGATCTCGGCCACGGACAAGGGGGTCCTGCACAGCCGCAGCAGCGCCGATTGTTCCGGCTGCGTGGCGGGCGGCGGAGTGACGTCTCGGGCCACGACCAGCGTGACGAGGTCGACCTCGGCCCGGTCGCCTCCGTCCGCGCCGCCGGTCAGCACGTACAGGCGCTCCGGGTTCTTCGGCCTGCCCTCGCCGTCCTCCCCCTCGGGGCCCGGCGGGGCCGCGAGGGGGGACGGCGGCGCGGGAGGTTCCGGGGGCCGCTCCCTCGGCTGGCGCCTGCGGCGTTGCGGAGGACTCATACGGTCTGCCCGTTGCGGCGGGGCGGACTGGTGAGATGGGCGCCGATCCGTACGACGAGGTCGCGCATGCGGTTGCTCATCAGCCCGGGTTCCGCGGTCTGGTTGGCGAGCACGGCGAGGTAGGCGTTGGGGCCCGCCGACATCAGATAGAAGTAGCCGCCGTTGATCTCGATGATGACCATGCGCATCCGGCCGTCGCTCTTGGGGATCTCGCCCGCGACGGCTCCCGCCAGGCTCTGGAGGCCGGCGCAGGCCGCGGCGACCCGGTCGGCCGCGTCGGGGTCGCCGCCGTAGCGGGCGATGCGCAGTCCGTCGGCGGAGAGCACCACGATCTGCTGGATGCCCGGTACCCCGTCGGCGAGTTCCTTGAGCATCCAGTCGAAGTTGGCTCGCTGCTGGATCACTTGAGGTCCCCCTCGTCGTCGGCGTCGGCAGGGGCCGGCTGGTTGTCCGTGCTGAATGCGGTCGGGTCGGGGTCGCCCTTGAGTCCGTTCATGAACGCCTCGACCCACAGCCCCGGTTCGGGCTCCTTCTCCTGCGGCTCGGGCTCCTGGTGCCAGAGGGAGGCGGTGCCGGCCTCGGCCGCCTCCTGTTCGGCGCGGGCCTCGGCGTACCGCCGGCTGAGCGGTACCTTCATCCGGCTGCGGCGCTGGGGCAGGCCGCCGGGCGTCCATTCCGTGACGACCGGGACGTCGTCCTCGCGGGGATCGCCGCCCGACGAGGGGATGCGGGGCCCTGTGGTGGGCTTGCGCTTCTTGGGCTTGCGCGCGGGGCCCTCGACACCGCCGTTGTCGATGCCGGCCACGGAGCTGGCCCCGACGCCGTGCGCGAGACCGGGGGCGAAGTCGGTGGTGAGCATGTCGTGCGGTGCGACGAGGACGGCGCGGACACCGCCGTACGCGGACTGCCGCAGCGAGATCTTCATGTTGTACATCTCGGCGAGTCGTCCGACGACGGCCATCCCGAGCCGGGGTGCCTGGCCCATGGTGTTCGGGTCGACACCGGCGGCGGCCAGCCGCAGCAGCTCCTCGATCTTGCCGCGGGCCTCGTCGCTGAGGCTGACGCCGCCGTCCTCGATCTCGATGGCGATGCCGGTCTGCACCTCGATCGCGGTGACGTGCACCTTGGTGTGCGGGGGCGAGTACCGGGTGGCGTTGTCCATGAGCTCGGCCAGGGCGTGGATGAGCGGTTCCACGGAGACGCCGTTGACGGCGATGTCGACGATGTTGTGCAGTTCGATGCGCCGGTACTCCAGGATGCGGGACATCGCGCCGCGCAGCACGCTGAACAGCGGTACGGGTTCGGGCCACTGACGTCCCGGACGGCCGCCGCCGAGCACGGCGATGGAGTCGGCGAGCCGGCCGATCAGCGCGGTGCCGTGGTCGATGCGCAGCAGGTCGTCGAAGACCTCGGGGTTGCGCCCGTGGTCCTCCTCCATCTCGCGGAGTTCGTTGTTCTGCTGGTGGACGATGGCCTGGACGCGCCGGGCGATGTTGACGAAGGAACGCTGGGCCGCGTCGCGCATCGACTCCTCGGTGTCGATGATCTTGAGCAGCTTCTTCAGCAGGTCCTTCTGCGACGCGGCGATCTCCTGGAAGTCCGGGTCGTCGCGGCCCAGGGTGCGGACCACTTCCGAGGGGGAGCCGCCCTCGTGCAGCCGGTCGATCGCGTACGGCAGGACCTCGCGGGTGAAGCGCACGATCTCCTGGTCGTGCCCGGCGACGCGCTGCTCCAGGGAGGCGGTGCGGCGCGCGGAGTCGGCCCGCAGTTCGCGGATGACGCGACCGCGGCGGACGGCTTCGCCGCCGATCGCGATGACCAGCAGCGTGGCGAACCCGCCGCACAGGGCGACCGCGCCCCGGGCAGGCTCCGTCACGACGGCGACGGCGGCGCCGGTCACCACCGCCATCAGGACGGCGGGCAGCAACAGCACACGCGCGTAGGGAAGTTCACTGTCACCGGGAGGCGATTGAACACTCACCATGTATGCCCTCTGAGACAAGTCGACTGGGGGTGGGGGAATTTTGTGGGGGAAACGGCACAGATCGGCATGGGTCAAACCAGATCTTCGGAACTTTTGGGAACAAGCGCACGATTACGTCTCAACTCGGTGCGCTGCGGGCGAGCTTAGTCCGACCGGATCAACGCTGTGTCATATTCCGCAAGCACCTGAAACCGCCCATAAGACTGGAGTACCCTCAGCCTCATTTACACGCTGTGCCCTCGTTCGCACACGGTGCGTGATGGCGTACGGGTGCGCGAAAGCCCGCGGCCGGCGGGTCAGACCCCTGCGACGCGCAGGGCCGCGTCCGCCGCGGCCTCGGCGAAGGCCGACACGGGGCGCTGCGGGTCGGAGCGGTGCACGAGGATGACACCCTCGATCAGCCCGAACAGCAGATCCGTGCGCAGATCGAGCTCGCTCTTGGCGAGCGCTCCCCCGGCCGCCGTGGCGGCGAGCAACTGACGGTAGGTGTCCTTGAGTTCGGCCCGTACGGCGTGGAAGCCGGCGAAGCGCTCGGTGCGGACCTCGGGCAGCAGGTACAGGACGCCGAGGTTGTGCGGTCCTCCGCAGAGCACCTCGACGTCGGTGCGGCACAGCTGCCACAGCCGCCGCTCCGCGGGAACCGTGTCGTCGGCGAGGAGTTCGCGCGCGTAGGCCAGCGAGGGGGTGACGGTGGACTCCAGGAGCTCCGCGAGCAGCTCCTCCTTGCCGGTGACGTAGTGGTACATGGACGCCTGCCGCATGCCCGCCCGTTCGGCGACGGCACGGGTGGTGGTGGCCGCGTATCCCCGGGTCGTGAACAACTCGGCCGCCGCGTCCAGCAGTTCGGCGCGCGGCGCCATCCCGCTGTCCGGCCGCTGCGCGGCCCGGGGCCTGCCGACCCGCCGCCCGCCACCCGTTCCCATGCGTTCGATCCTCGCACACGCGAGGCACCCGGACGGGTCACGGCGTCCCGCACGGCGGACACGCACACGGCGGGACCGGCACCCGCCCGGTCGGCCCCAGGAGGACCCGGCGGACCTGACGGACCTGACGGACCTGACGGAGCTGACGGAGCCTGGCGGACCCGAGTGGACTCGGCGGACCCGAGCGGCCGCGAGCGGTCCTGGGCGGACCCCGGTGGACCTGTGCGGACCTGGCGGAGCCGGCGGACCCAGGCCGCCCCGGGCCGGGGAACCCCTGTGCCGCTTCGCCCGCGGCGCGCCCCGCGTGAGGGACAGGTAACCGGGCGGCAACACCCGGGACACGGCGGCGACCCACCCCGCGCCTAATTTCTGTCGCGCGACAGAAATGACCCAGGAGCCGGAGGCCCGCGATGGCGACAGCGACCACCCACGGAGCACGCGAACACGCCCGCGCCCAGCAGGGAACCCGCGCCGAGGCCATGCCCGTGGTCCCCGCGGCCGACTGGCAGGACCCTCCGCCCGGAGCGGGCCCGCTCGTCTGGGCCGAGACCGTGGCGGGCGGGAACTACACGCACAAGGTGCTGGCCCGGGGCACGGAGCTGCGGCTGACCGACCTCGCAGGCGACGCCTGCGCGCACCTCCTGCTGTACGTCGCGGACCGGCCGTGGGAACGCCTGAACGTCGCCGACACCGTCAAGGTCCAGTGGAACGCCTACCTGGGAGAGGGCCGGCTGCTCCTCTCCGACCAGGGCCGGGTGCTCGCCTCGGTGGC
>NZ_JBHXDQ010000054.1:0-66978 GCF_042725875.1 Streptomyces sp. NPDC127038
TCATCATGCGGCGGCGCGCCGGGCTGCTCGATCCCGGGGTCGCCTGACCCCCCGCGCCCCCCCACGTCACCGCCCCGCGCCTAACCCGTCGGCCCGCCCCGGACTCCGCTCCGGGTGGGGGCCGACGGGATTTCGCGTACGGGGCCGGTGCGGCCCGGACCGAGAGGGTCCTGTGTATCCACTTCACTCCGGGTCATTCCTGTCTCCGGCCACATTTTCCGGCCGCCGGAGAATTCCTTCCCGCACTTTGTTCCGTCCTGCTTGTCTGGGTTAGCCTGCGGCGTATTTTCATGACGGGATGACCCGTGATCTGCGGGAATCCCACGGGCAGGCGGGGGACCGTCCGTGGGCCCGGCGCGGTTCCGAGTTCCGTGTCACGGGACTCCAGGGGAGCGGAACGAGGGTGGCCATGAGCAGGGCAGCGAGCGGGACGTCCGTACGGACCCCGGGCGAGCAGGAGTTGCGGCAGCTGCTGGCCGGCCTCACCGCCGTCCGCGACGGCGACTTCGGCACCCGGCTCCCCGACGAGGCCGGCGGTCTGCTGGGCGACATCGCCACGGTCTTCAACGGCATGGTCGACCAGCTGTCGGTGTTCACCTCCGAGGTGACCCGGGTGGCCCGCGAGGTGGGCACGGAGGGCACGCTCGGCGGCCAGGCGGAGGTGCCGGGCGTCTCGGGCACCTGGGCCGACCTCACCGACTCCGTCAACGCCATGGCGGGAAATCTCACCACCCAGGTCCGTGACATCGCGCAGGTGGCCACGGCGGTCGCCAAGGGCGATCTCTCGCAGAAGATCGACGTGCCCGCGCGCGGCGAGATCCTCCAGCTGAAGGAGACCGTCAACACGATGGTCGACCAGCTGTCCGCGTTCGCCGACGAGGTCACCCGCGTCGCCCGCGAGGTCGGCACCGACGGACGCCTGGGCGGCCAGGCCCAGGTTCCCGGGGTCGGCGGCGTCTGGCGTGATCTCACCGACTCGGTGAACTTCATGGCGGGCAACCTCACCGCCCAGGTCCGCAACGTGGCCCAGGTGACCACGGCGGTGGCCCAGGGCGATCTGTCCCAGAAGATCACCGTCGACGCCCGGGGCGAGATCCTGGAGCTGAAGAACACCATCAACACGATGGTCGACCAGCTCTCCGCCTTCGCCGACGAGGTCACCCGCGTCGCCCGCGAGGTCGGCACCGACGGACGACTCGGCGGCCAGGCGGACGTGAAGGGCGTCAAGGGCACCTGGCGCGACCTCACCGACTCGGTGAACTTCATGGCGGGCAACCTCACCGCCCAGGTCCGCTCGATCGCCCAGGTGGCCACGGCCGTGGCCAAGGGCGACCTCTCGCAGAAGATCACCGTGGACGCCCGGGGCGAGATCCTGGAGCTGAAGGAGACCATCAACACGATGGTCGAGCAGCTCTCGGCGTTCGCCGACGAGGTCACCCGTGTCGCCCGCGAGGTCGGCACCGCGGGCAACCTCGGCGGGCAGGCCACGGTGCGGGGTGTCTCGGGCACCTGGAAGGACCTCACCGACAACGTCAACGTGATGGCGTCGAACCTGACCGGTCAGGTCCGCTCCATCGCCCAGGTGGCGACCGCGGTGGCCCGCGGCGACCTCTCGCAGAAGATCACCGTGGAGGCGAAGGGCGAGGTCGCGGCCCTGGCCGACGTCATCAACACCATGGTCGACACGCTGTCCGCGTTCGCCGACGAGGTCACCCGCGTCGCCCGCGAGGTCGGCACCGAGGGACGGCTCGGCGGCCAGGCGCACGTGCCCAACGTGGCGGGCACCTGGAAGGACCTCACCGACAACGTCAACTCGATGGCCAACAACCTCACCGGCCAGGTCCGCAACATCGCCCTGGTGACGACGGCCGTGGCCAGGGGCGACCTGTCCAAGAAGATCGACGTCGACGCCCGCGGCGAGATCCTCGAACTCAAGACGACCATCAACACCATGGTCGACCAGCTCTCCGCCTTCGCCGCCGAGGTCACCCGCGTCGCCCGCGAGGTCGGCAGCGAGGGCCGGCTCGGCGGCCAGGCCGAGGTGGAGGGCGTCTCGGGCACCTGGAAGCGGCTGACCGAGAACGTGAACGAACTGGCCGGCAACCTCACGCGCCAGGTCCGCGCGATCGCCGAGGTCACCGGCGCCGTGGCCGAGGGCGACCTGACCCGGTCCATCACGGTCGAGGCCTCGGGCGAGGTCGCCGACCTGAAGGACAACATCAACACCATGGTGGAGTCGCTGCGCGAGACCACGCGCGCCAACCAGGAGCAGGACTGGCTCAAGACCAACCTGGCCCGGATCTCCGGTCTGATGCAGGGGTACCGCGACCTGGACGTGGTGGCCGACCTCATCATGGACGAGCTCACCCCGCTGGTCGCCGCCCAGTACGGTGCCTTCTACCTCGCCGAGGAGACCGCGAAGGGCACGGAGCTGCGGCTGGTCGGGTCGTACGGCTATCCCGACGAGGACGGCCGTCCCACCCGCATCCCGCTGGGCCGCTCGCTCGTCGGACAGGCCGCCCGCAGCCGCCGGGCGATCACCGTGGACGAGGTGCCGCCCGGCTACGTCACCATCTCCTCGGGACTCGGACGGACCGCGCCCACGGCCCTGGTGGTGCTGCCCATCGTCGTGGAGGAGCAGGTGCTCGGCGTCATCGAGCTCGCCTCCGTGACGCGGTTCAAGCAGAGCCACCGGACCTTCCTTGAACAGCTGATGGAGACCATCGGCGTCAACGTCAGCACCATCGTCGCCAACGCCCGTACCGACGAGCTGCTGGGCGAGTCTCAGCGGCTGACCGCCGAACTCCAGGCACGCTCGGAGGAGTTGCAGGTCCAGCAGGACGAACTCCAGCGCTCCAACGCCGAGCTGGAGGACAAGGCGTCCCTGCTCGCGACCCAGAACCGTGACATCGAGGCGAAGAACCTCCAGATCGAGCAGGCCCGGCAGGAACTGGAGGCGCGGGCGCAGCAGTTGTCGCTGGCGTCCAAGTACAAGTCCGAGTTCCTGGCCAACATGAGCCATGAACTGCGGACCCCGCTCAACAGCCTGCTCATCCTGGCCCAGCTGCTCGCGCAGAACCCCTCGCGCAACCTCACCGCGAAGCAGGTCGAGTACGCGGGCATCATCCACTCCGCGGGCTCCGACCTGCTCCAGCTGATCAACGACATCCTCGATCTGTCCAAGGTCGAGGCCGGCAAGATGGACGTGACCCCCGAACGGGTCCCGCTGCGGCAGCTGCTGGAGTACGTCGAGGCCACCTTCCGTCCCATGACCTCGCAGAAGAGCCTGGAGTTCACGGTCAGCACGGCTCCCGGTGCCCCGGTGGACCTGCTCACGGACGACTCCCGGCTGCGGCAGGTGCTGCGCAACCTGCTGTCGAACGCGGTGAAGTTCACCGAGCGGGGCCGGGTCGAGCTGCGTATCGAACCGGCGGCCGACCAGGAGATCCCCGCGGGTGTCCGGCGCGGCGGCACGGTCGCGGCCTTCCGGGTCAAGGACACCGGTATCGGCATCCCGGAACAGCAGCTGGAGACGATCTTCGGGGCCTTCCAGCAGGCCGACGGCACCACGAGCCGCAAGTACGGCGGCACCGGGCTCGGGCTGTCCATCACCCGGGAGATCGCCCATCTCCTCGGCGGGGCGGTCACCGTGGACAGCACCCCGGGTCAGGGCAGTACGTTCACGCTCTTCCTCCCCGTCGCCCGGCCCGAGTTCGAGGAGCTGCTGGCCGGCGGCCGCGCCGCCGAGCCGGCGCCGGACGAGGGCACGGCGGCGCACACCGAGCCGCGGCAGGGCGGCGCCGGTCAGACCGGCCTGCCCCGCCGCCGGCGGAGGAGGCTGCTGGTCGTCGAGGAGCGGCCGCGGGGGCTGCTGACGCTGGTGGCCGAGAGCGCGGTCGGGGACGTGGCCCGCAGCCGTGACGAGGGCGACGCGCGGGACAGCGTCGACGTCGTCACCGTCGTCGGGGCACAGGAGGCGGCGAGTGCCCTGGCCGCGGAGCCCTGGCACTGCGTCGTCCTGGAACTCGGCATGCCCGACGGCGAGTCGGCCCGGTTCCTCGAAGCGGTGGAGGGCGACTCGGCGCTCGCGACGGTGCCGGTCCTCATCCACAACGGCAGCCGTGTCGACCTGGCCCAGGAGCAGGCGCTCCAGACCCGCTCGGGCGCCCGGTCGCTGGAATTCCTGTCCAGTCTGGACGAGTTGCGCGAGCGGATCGCGCTGCACCTGTCCGCGGACCAGCCGGGCGACGTGGTGCCGCTGGTCCGGGCCGAGGAGGCCAGGAGCAGGCCCGCCCGCCCGATCGACAGCGCCTTCGAGGGCCGTACGGTGCTCGTCGTCGACGACGACGCCCGCAACCTCTTCGCGCTGAGCGGGATCCTGGAGCTGCACGGGTTCCAGGTGCTGCACGCGGAGAACGGCAGGAAGGGCATCGAGACGCTGCTGAGCCGGCCCGAGGTCGCGCTGATCCTGATGGACGTGATGATGCCCGAGATGGACGGGTACACCGCGACCGCCGAGATCCGCAAGATGCCCCGGTACGCGGACCTGCCGATCATCGCGGTGACCGCGAAGGCCATGCCCGGCGACCGGGAGAAGAGCCTGCTGTCGGGTGCCAGCGACCACGTCACCAAGCCGGTCGACACCGACGACCTGATCGCGTGCGTCCGACGCTGGCTCGGGGAGTGACATGAGACCCCGGTCCCTCCGCCGCGGCCGTCCGGCCGGGCATCCGCCCCTCCCCCGCCCTGCCCGGGGCCGCCGCCGAGGAGCGGCCGCACGATGAACACTCCCGACGCGACCGGCCCGGACGTCCCCGGCTCCACGGACGGCGTCACCGGCGCCGGGCGGACCGGCGACCGCCCGGGCGTGGCCCCGACGTCTCCGGTGGGCCGTCTCGCGGCCACCGTCGAGCGGCTGCGCCGCGAGGTGCGGGCCGCGCAGGCCGAGGCGGACGGGCGGGCCCTGATCGAGCTGGCCAAGGGCATCCTGGTCGAGCGACTGGGCTGCGGACCGGCGCAGGCCGCCCGCCAGCTCACCGAGCTGGCCGAGCAGTCCACGGTGCCGCAGCTCCAGCTCGCTGTCGAGATCATCAACCAGGCGGCCCACGACCGGCTGTCGGAGGTGACGAGCACCCTCCTCTCCGCCACGGCGGAGCGTCCGCCGCGGGACGACGCTCCCGCCGTGCGGCTGCGCGCGGCCGAGAGCGGCGCGCTGGCGGCCGGCGACACCCAGGCGGTGGCCGACTCCCTGCTCCAGCACGCGCTGACCCCGCTCGGCGCGGTCGCGGTGGCGATCTGGGCCGCGGACGCGGACGGTTCGCTCTCCCTCGCGGGCAGCGCGGGGTTCTCCGCGGCCGAGGCCCGGCGCTGGCGTTACGTCCCGCCGGGCGTGGCGACGATGGCCCGCCGCGCGCTGTCCGACCGTACGGCGCACTGGGCGGGCTCGCTTTCGGGCACCGGGCTGCCGTCCATCGGGCACGCGGAGCATCCGGACGGCGGCCGGGTCGCGGTACCGGCCGGGTCCGGGGGGCGGATCCACGGTGTCCTGGAGATCGCCTGGCCCTCCGCCCTCGCCCCCCAGTCACCGCAGGTGGTCCGTCAGGTCGAGGCGCTGGCCGAGCTGTGCTCGCACACGCTGGAGACGCACGCGCTGCCGGGCGACTGCGCGGACGTACGGGGCACGGCGGACGAGTGCGAGCTGATCGGCCTGGTGGACGGGCTGCACGATCCGGCCCTGGTCCTGGTGCCCCAGCTCGACGCCCAGGGGCAGCTCGCCGACTTCCGCATCCGCCATGTGAACGGGCGCTTCCAGGATCCGGCCGGCCGGCCACGCGGAACGGTCCAGGGCGCGCTGCTGCTGGAGGCCTATCCGCTGGCCGCCGGGGACAGCGGCCTGTTCCCGTGCGTGGAGCGCGTCTACGCCACCGGGGAGCCGTTCCGGGCCCGGCGGATGGACCTGACGGCGCTGGTCGACCAGGTGCGGCTGTCGGCCGTGGCCGACATCAGCGTCAGCCGGCACGGCGGGACCGTGCTGCTCATCTGGCGCATAGAGGACGAGACGGCACGGCTGGCGAGTCTGCTCCAGCACGCCCAGCGGCTCGGCAGGATCGGCGGGTTCGAGGAGAACCTGCTGACCGGCGAGACCATCTGGAACGAGACGCTCTTCGATCTGTACGGGCGCTCCCCCTCGGGTGCTCCCGTCCCGCTGGAGGAACTGGCCGCGCACGCCCACCCGGACGACGCCGTGACCATCGGCCGCTTCCTGCGGACCGTGCTGCACCATCGCCGGCCGGCCACGGCCGCGTTCCGGCTCCAGCGTCCCGACGGGGTGACCCGGCACATCCGGGTGGTGGCCGAGCCGGTGCTGGACGCCGACGAGCGGCTGCTCACGGTCCGCGGGGCCTATCAGGACATCTCGGCTCAGCACTGGACCGAGGTGGCGCTGGCCGTCACCCGCGACCAGCTGGCGCACACCGAGCAGCAGGCGCACGAGCGGAACCGGCTCACCCTCCAGCTCCAGCACGCGATCATGCCGCCGGCGCAGGCGCCGCTGCGGGCCCCGGGCCTCGACGTGGCGGTGCGCTACCGGCCGGCGGAGACCGAGCAGCTCGTCGGGGGCGACTGGTACGACGCCGTCGTGCTGTCGTCGGGCCTGGTGCTGCTGTGTGTCGGCGACGTGGCGGGTCACGGGATCGAGGCGGCGACCAGCATGGTGGTGCTGCGCAACGCGCTGCGCGGACTGGCCGTGACGGGCGCGGGGCCCGGGCAGCTGCTGACCTGGCTGAACATCGTGGCGCACCATCTGACGGGCGGGATCACCGCCACCGCGGTCTGCGGGATCTACGATCCGCGCCGCCGGGTGCTGCGCTGGGCGCGGGCCGGGCATCTGCCGCCGGTCCTGGTCCGGGACGGGGACTCCACCCCGCTGCCGCTCCTCAAGGGCATCCTGCTCGGCGCCGTCCCCGAGGCGGTGTTCGAGGAGGACGAGGTGCAGCTGGAGGTCTCCGACACGCTGCTGATGTACACCGACGGTCTGGTCGAGCGGCGTGACCGCACGATGGAGGTGTCGCTGCGCCAGCTGCTCACCGCGGCCCGGACGACGTCGGGGACGCTGGACCACCAGCTCGACCGGCTGCTGACCTACAGCAGGTCCGACACCGACGACGACACCTGCATCGTCGGGATCCGGGTGGAGTAGGGCGGAACGGATGCGGCCCCGCGGGCAGCCGGGGGGAGTGACTGCCTGCGGGGCCGTACAGCTCGGGTTTCGCCAGGGGGGTAGCTTCCCGAGCTGTCCCAGGATGCTGGTGCCCCGGGTTCACGGAAGCATGCACACGGGTTTCCGGCCGGTTTTCCGCTCGTATGGCGGAGCGGCCGGCTCAGGGGCGTTCGCGCAGGGCACGCAGCAGGGGCTCCAGGGAGTCCGTGACGCACCGCGCGGGGACGCCCGCCTCCTCCAGGGCCCGGGCCCGGGCGGGACGGCGGGCGTATCCGAGGAAGCGGATCCCGGAGCGGTGGGCGGCGGTGTGGTCGGCGGGCGTGGCCCCGATCATCAGCGAGGCGTCCGGTTCCGCGCCCATGGCGCCCAGGGCCAGATCCAGGGTCCGCTCCAGGGCCGCCGCGCGGGGCACGGGCGTTCCCGGGTCCGTCGTACGGCCATATATGTACGGGCCGAAGCGGGCGGTGAGCCCCCGCCCGTCCAGGTACGCGGTGACGGCCCGGGCCGAGGTGCCCGTCGCCACGGCGAGCCTCGCCCCGACCGCCGCCCAGGTGTGGATCAGCGGGTCCGCGTACGCGGTCGGCATCGCGGTGCGCACCGCCTCCAGCTCGGCCCGGGTGAGCCACTCCTCGAACCCGGCGGCGGCCTCGGCGCCGGGATGCCGGCCGGCCGCCCCGGCCAGGGCGGGGCCGGGATCCGTGGGACCGCGCTGTGCCCCGGTGAGCGGGGCGCGCAGGGCCTGCTCCGTCAGCCGGTCCTGGCGGGCTCGCGCGACGGCCGTCGCCGAGGGGCCGGAGAACAGCTGACAGATCGGACCGTCGAAGCCGAACACGACGTACCGCGTCCGCGCGACCAGTTCCCGAACGTTCTCGATCCGACTCGTCACCACCATGGTCTGTCCAGTCCCGGCAGTCACCAATCGAGCGAGTGTCGGCCAGTCGTCCGTCGGCCGTCAGTGGGCCATGTCGGCGAGGTGCGGCACCACCCGGGTCAGCCGCAGGACGCCCCACAGGACGAGTCCGGCGCCGACCAGCTCGGGGAGCAGCCACCAGCCGGTGCGGACGGTCTCGCCGAACAGCGTGACGCCGAGCACCAGGCTGAGGGTGGCGTCGCCGATGGTCAGCGCGGGCTGCGAGGCGGCCAGCGGGCCGGCCTGGAGGGCGTTCTCCAGCAGCAGGACCGCGGCGATCCCGGTCAGGGCGAATCCGTACGTCTGCCACACGCCGAGGAAGGCGGTGAACCCCTCGTTCTGGAGCGTGCCCACGGCCGACTTGAGCAGGGCGGCCGTCAGCGCGTTGCTGATCGCCGAGGCCGCGCCGAGGACCGCGGCACGGAAGAGCGGGGGGCGCCCGGGGCGGGCCACGGCGACCGCGACGGCCACGGCCCCCAGGCACACGATCAGGGCCGGGATCCAGCGCTCCATGGGGGCCTCGGACCGTGCTCCCGAGGGAGCGGCCGACAGCAGGACAAGACCGAGGCCGGCCACGACTCCGGCGACGGCCTGCCACGCAGCGCGCGACAGACGGCGGTGCAGCAGCGGGACGGCGATCATCAGGGCGAAGGGCAGCTCCAGGATGAACAGGGGCTGCACCAGCGACAGCGGCCCGTTCGCCAGCGCGAGGGCCTGGAAGAGCGCCGCGCCGATCACTCCGCCGATCCCGATGAGCCAGGCGGGCTGGCGGGCCAGCCGGACGATGAGCCGCAGGCCACCGCCTTCGGTGAGACGGCGGGCCGCCTTGCGCTGGAACGCGGTGCCCGCCGCGTTGCTCGCGGCCCCGAGGAGGGCGAACAGCACGGCCAGTCCGGTCACCCCTCCACCATGCCCCGGGACGCGGGTCCGGGCCTCCCCGGGCCGCGGGCGAACCGCCGGCCGGACGAACCGCCGGCCGGACGGTACGACGGCGGCCTTGAACACCGGAGGGACGAAACGCGGGCGGGATGAAACACGGGCGACGGGGCACCCGACCGGTGGAGCCCCGTCATCCCATCCCCGTGATGACGGGGCTTCGCCGTGCCCGCGCCCGCCCCGCCCCGTCCCGCGGCCGATCAACGTGCGCGACGGCGGGGAAGGGAGGAGCGTGGTGGCGAAGGGAGGAGTGCCATGGGCACGAAGGCCGCGCCAGGTCAGCGGGACGACCGCCTGGGGTGGCTGCGCGGCTCGCCCCCTCCGCGCTGGGTGCGGCTGCTCCCGCCCGTCCTGCTGGTGGGCGTGTGCGTGGGCGAGCTCGTGAGCAGCGAGCCGCTCGACATCGGCTTCCTGCTGGGCGCCATCCCGTCCCTGGCCGTGCTCTCCTACGGTCCCCTGGCGACGGCCGGGTTCGGCGTGGTCGTCGTGGTCCTGCTGAACATCCCCGCGCTCGGGCTGAACCATCCGGGCAACGCGGACCTGCTGACCATCAGCTTCATCGCCGTCCTCAGCGTGTTCGTGGCCCTCGTCCGCAGCCGCAGGGACGCCCATCTGGTGACCGTGCGCTCGGTGGCCGAGGCCGCCCAGCTCGCCGTGCTGCCCCCGCTGCCCGACCGGGTGGGCTCGGTCCGCTGCATCGGGCTGTACCAGCCCGCGCAGCAGGAGACGCTGGTCGGCGGCGACTTCTTCGACGTGCGTGACGGGCCCTTCGGGGTCCGGGCCCTGATGGGCGACGTCCAGGGCCACGGGCTGTCCGCCGTGGGGACGGTCGCCTCGCTGCTCGGGGCGTTCCGGGAGACGGTGCTCGACCAGCGGGATCTGGAGGACGCGGCGGCCCGGCTGGACCGCAGGCTGGTGGTCGACTCCGCCTCGGTCGATCACGCCGAGCTGTTCGCCACCGCGCTGCTCCTGGAGTTCGCGCCCGGCAGCGGTACGGTGCGGCTGGTGTCCTGCGGGCACCCCGCGCCGCTGCTCCTGCGCGGCACGAAGGCCGTCGAACTCGACACCGAGCCGGGGTCCCCGCTGGGACTTGGGTTCTTCGAGCTGTCCCCGCCGAAGGGACGCACGGTCGAACTGGAACCGGGCGACCGGCTGTTCGTGGCGTCCGACGGGGTGAGCGAGAGCCGGGACGCCGGCGGCGCCTTCTATCCGCTGCCCGACCGGCTGGCCGTGTTCGCCGGGGAGTCCTCGGACGTGCTGATCGACCGTGTGTGGGAGGACCTCGTCCGCTTCTCCGCCTCGATCAACGACGACGTCTCGATCCTGGTGCTGTCACCGCAGGTCCGGGAGGACCGGGACGGCGGTGACCGCCGGGGCGACGGGGACGGCCCGGACGGCCGGGGCGCGGGCGCAGGCGGGGAGGCGGGGCCGGACGCCGGCAGCGGCGGCTGAGCGGCCTCCGTCAGGCCGTCGCGAGGTCGAGGGCCGCGATGTACCCGAACGTCATCGCGGGACCGATCGTCGAGCCCGCCCCCGCGTAGCTGTGGCCCATCACGGCCGCGCTGGCGTTGCCCGCCGCGTACAGGCCGGGGATCACCGTGCCGTCCGGGCGCAGGACGCGGGCGCGGGCGTCGGTGCGCAGGCCGCCCTTGGTGCCGAGGTCGCCGGGGACGATCCGGAAGGCGTGGAACGGGGGCAGCCACAGCGGGGCTAGGCAGGAGTCCGGGAGGACCGCCGGGTCCGTGTAGTAGTGGTCGTAGGCGCTGTCGCCGCGGTGGAAGTCGGTGTCCTTGCCGCCGAGGGCCAGGCCGTTGAAGCGGCTGACGGTGGTGCGCAGGGCGACGGCGGGGACGCCGATCCGGCCGGCGAGGGCGTCCAGGGTCCACTCCTTGTACGCGGCTCCCGAGGTGTACCAGGAGTCGGGGAACGGGAGGGTGGGCGCGACGTCCTTGAACAGGTAGCGGTTGCGGTAGTTCTGGTCGACGACCAGCCACGCCGGGATGTCGGGAGCGCTCGGGTCACGGTCGTACATGGTGTGCACGACGTCGCTGTAGGGCCCGGCCTCGTTGACGAAGCGGGCGCCGGCGGCGTTGACCAGCAGGCCGCCGGGCAGGGTGCGTTCGGCGAGGCAGAAGTAGGGCTCGTCGGGCAGCGGGACGGCCGGGCCCCACCAGGCGTCGTCCATCAGGTCGAGCGCCGCCCCGGCACGGCGGCCCGCCTGGATGCCGTCGCCGGTGTTCTCCTTGGCGCCCACGGTCCAGGCGGTCCCGATGGGCTGCCGCTGGAACTCGGCGCGCAGGGCCGCGTTGTGCTCGAAGCCGCCGGAGCCGACGATCACCCCGCGCCGGGCCCTGACCAGGCCGGCGGCGCCGTCCCGGGTGACGACCGCGCCGGTGACCGTGCCGTTCTCCGTGAACAGGTCGGTCAGCGGGGTGTTCAGCCACACCGGGACCTGGGCGGCGAGCAGGCCCGCGCGCAGCCCGGCGGCGAGCGACTGGCCCATGGTCAGGGGCTTCTGGCCGAGCAGCGCCGCCTTGGTGCCGCGCGCCAGGCACTCGGTGGCGACGGCCGCGCCCTTCGCGTTCACGGCGGCGAGGGTGAGCCATTTGTAGTCGGCGCTGAAGACGACCATGCCGGCCGGGACGGCCATGTACGGCGGGTTCAGACGGGCGAGTTCGGCTCCCAGGATGGTGCCGTCGAGCTGGTCGGGTTCCATGGAGCGTCCGCCGGGGAGGCCGCCGGGCAGTTCCGGGTAGTAGTCGCTGTAGCCCTCCATCCAGCGGAAGCGCAGCGGGCTGTTGGCCATGACGAAGGAGATCATGGCCGGTCCCTGGCGGAGGAAGGCCTGCTGCCGGTCGGCCGGGACGTCCGGCCCGACGACGGCGGCGAGGTAGGCGGCGGCCTTCGCCGGGGTGTCGGGGACCCCCGCGGCGAGGATCACCGGGTTGCAGGGGATCCAGACGCCCGCGCCCGAACGGGCGGCGGAGCCTCCGAAGGTGGGCGCCTTCTCCAGGACGACGCAGCTCAGTCCCTGGTGCGCGGCGGTGAGCGCCGCGGTCATCCCCGCGGCTCCCGAGCCGACGACCACGACGTCGTACGTGCCGAGCAGGGGCAGGTCGGCCGCCGCCGCGGAGCCGGCCGTCCCGGTGGCGCCCGCGGCGAGGGCGAGCGCGGCGCCGGTGGCCGTGCCCAGCACGCTGCGGCGTGAGGGGCCGGTGGCGGGGGTGGGGTCGTCGGGTCCGAGGGGGTCGGCGCTCGGGGACATGGCAGGGCGCTCCAGCGGGGCGGGGGAAGGGGAGGCGTTCCGTTGCTCCGGGAACCCTCCGGCCCCCGCCGTACGCGTTCTGATGCGGCGTCAGGAATGTCGCGCGAGGGTCTTGTGAAGTCAAGGGCAAGTCGGCCAGAGCGTGCCGATCACCCTGAGATCGGACAGAAGTTACCAACCGGTATGTAGTGACTTGACAAGCCGGTAACAGTAGAACCTGTTCCCACTCATCTAGAGTGAGGAGTGTCACGTGGGTGACATCAACCAGCACGAAAAGGATTCCAGAGGTGTCTCGCGCCGACGATTCATAGCTGGAACAGGTTCTATTCTTGGAGCGGTCAGTCTGGCCGGCCGCGCTGTGGCGGCCCCCGCCGGGATCACCGCGACGGCCACATCTATCCCTTCCGGAGCACATGTCCCCGTCCTGGTGATCGGCACCGGGTACGGCGGGTCCGTCGCCGCGCTGCGGCTCGCCCAGGCGGGCGTCGACGTGCAGATGGTCGAGATGGGCATGGCCTGGGACACACCGGGTTCGGACGGCAAGATCTTCGCCAACACGACCAGCCCGGACCAGCGTTCGTACTGGCTGCGGACCAGGACCAAGCAGCCCCTGAGCAACTTTCTCGGCTTCCCGATCGACAAGGACATCCCCCGCTACACCGGAGTCCTGGACGCCGAGGAGATGGGCCAGATCATCGTGTACCAGGGCCGCGGCGTCGGCGGCGGCTCCCTGGTCAACGGAGGCATGGCGGTCACCCCGAAGCGGGAGAACTTCGGCGCCATCCTCCCGTCGGTGAACGCCGACGAGATGTACGCGACCTACTACCCGCGCGCCAACGCCACGCTCGGCACGGGCCTGATCGACCCGGCGTGGTTCGACACCACCGACTGCTACCAGTACGCGCGGGTCGGCCGTAAGCAGGCCCAGCGCTCCGGCTTCCCGTTCGTCTTCGTGCCCGACGTGTACGACTGGGACTACATGAAGCAGGAGGCGGCGGGCACCGTCCCCAAGTCGGCCCTCGCCGGGGAGATCCTCTACGGCAACAACTACGGCAAGAAGTCGCTCCAGAAGACCTATCTCGCCCAGGCCGCGGCCACCGGCCGGGTCACCGTCTCACCGCTGCACAAGGTCACGTCGGTCGCGCCCGCGGCCGGCGGCGGCTACACGGTCCTGATCGACCAGATCAACACCAACGGTGACACCACGGCCACCAAGACCGTGACCGCGGACCGGGTGTTCTTCGCCGCCGGGAGCGTCGGCACCAGCAAACTCCTGGTCAAGCTGAAGGCCACCGGCGCCCTGCCCGCGCTCAACGGCGAGATCGGCCAGGGCTGGGGCGACAACGGCAACGTCATGTGCGGCCGGGCGAACCAGATCTGGGATCCGACCGGCTCGCTCCAGGCCAGCATCCCCTGCGGAGGCATCGACAACTGGACGGCGGGCGGCGCGTTCGCCGAGGTCGCCCCGCTGCCCACCGGCATCGAGACCTGGGCCTCGTTCTACCTGTCCATCACCAAGAACCCGAACCGCGCCCGGTTCACCTGGAACGCCTCCACCGGCTCCGTCGACCTCAACTGGCAGACCGCCTGGAAGCAGCCCGCCATCGACATGGCGAAGACGATCTTCGACAAGATCAACGCGAAGGAGGGGACGATCTACCGGACCGATCTGTTCGGCGTGTACAAGATCTGGGGCGACCATCTCACCTACCACCCGCTCGGCGGCGCCGTGCTGAACAAGGCCACCGACAACTACGGCCGCCTCCAGGGCTATTCGGGCCTGTACGTCATCGACGGCGCGCTGATCCCCGGCAACACCAGCGTCAATCCCTTCGTCACCATCACCGCCCTCGCCGAACGGAACATCGAGAACATCATCGCCGTGGACCTCTAGTCCGGACACGGCCCGGGGCCGGACCCGCTCAATGGGCCGGCAGCACGCACACGGCGTCCAGGCCCAGTACGTGGTTGAGCCTGCCGAACGCCAGCCAGGAGCCGACGCTCATGGTCAGCTCCACGATCTCCCGCTGGCTGTACAGCGCCGTCATCCGGGTCCAGAACTCCTCGTCGAGGCCGTGGTGATCCAGTGCGTACCGCTCGGCGTACTCGGCGGCCAGCCGTGTCCGGTCGTCGAACGCGTCGGTGGTACGCCACTGGGTCACCGCCTCCGCGAAGCCCTCCTCGACCTTGTCGCCGTCCCGCTCCGTGCGCCAGTCGAGACAGAACAGGCATCCGTTGATCTGGGCGATGCGCAGCCGGGCGGCCTCGAACTCGCGCAGGCCGAGCGTCGTGTGCTCGTACACCGACAGGGAGAAGTTCGCCGCGGCCATGCCGATGCCGGGCACCAGCTCGCCCCAGACGTATCCGATCGGTTCCTGTCCCTCGGGGATGTCGATGCGCAGGGTCATGGGTCACTTCCTTCCGAGTCGGCCGGCCGCGGGACGCAGCGGGACGTCGAGTGCGTCGTAGAGCCCTGGTTCCGCTTCCACCAGCCAGTCGATGGCGCCGACCAGACGGCCGACCGCGGTGGCGTTCCCCCCGGCGGAGCGGTTCTCGCCCTCGTCGGTGGCCGTGACGGTGACCTCGATGCGCGGGCGCCCCTCGACGATCACCCGGTGGGCGCCGTCGCCGTCCGGAGGCGACGGCCAGTCCGGTGCGCAGGAGGCGTGGATACGGGTGATGTGCTCGATGACGATCCGGGGCTCTCCCCCGACGATCCCCTGCACCTCGAAGCGGACGGCGCCCTGGGTACCGGCCTCGAACGTGCCCATCGTCCGGGTGTGCACGGTGTCGTTCAGCGGGCGCCGCTCCAACGTCTCGCGGATGTCGTCGAGTTCGACGTCCAGGGCCCGCGCCATGAGCCGTATCTGGCCGCCCCACACCATGGTCGGGATCGACGGGGCGAGCATCAGCGGCTCGTAGTCCATCGGCTGCCCCATCCCGACCAGGTACCGTACGGACTCCTCCTGTTCGTACGTCGAGTAGTCGAAGATCTCCTGGCAGCGGATGGCGTCCACGGTGCTGCCCAGACCGCTGACCAGCAACGGCAGGACGTCGTTGCCCCAGCCGGGATCCACCCCGGAGACGAACAGGGAGCCGCCGCCGTCGGCGACGGCCGCGAGCACGGGGTCCCGGAACTCCGGCGGGGCGTTGCGCTGGTCGTAGAGCGGATACAGGGCGGGCGTGACGACCACCGCGCCGGCCCGGACCGCCCTGCCGATGTCGTCGAGCGCCTCGTCGGGACGGATGTCGCCGGTGGCCGCGTAGACCACCGCTCCCGGTCCCGAGGCCAGGACCGCCCCGATGTCGTCGCTCGCCGCGACACCGAGGCCGTGTCCGAGGCCGGCAAGCTCGCCCGCGTCACGGCCCACCTTGGCGGGGTCGTGGACGAGGACGGCCACGAGTTCGAGTTTCGGGTGGGCCTCGACGGCGCGGATGGCCGCGCGGCCGACGTTGCCGGTACCCCAGACCACCGTGGAAATCATGCGGCGGAGGGTAGCGAGACGGCCTCCAGGTTCCTATAGCCGTGACCGGGAGAATTCCGGCGCGCGCCCGCGGGCCCCGTCGCCGTGCGGACGACGGCGCCGCCGAGCCTCGCGCGGCCGCCGCGAGGCGGCGCCGGGTGCGGCCCGGCGGCCCCCGCCGGGGACACCCCTTAGGCTCGAACCATGGCCAAGTACTTCGACGTTCACCCGGAGAACCCGCAGCGGCGCATCATCGGCCAGGTGGTGGAGATCGTCCGGGCCGGCGGGCTGATCGTCTACCCGACGGACTCCTGCTTCGCACTCGGCTGCGCGCTCGGCAACCGGGAGGGCATCGACCGCATCCGCTCGATCCGCCAGCTCGACGAGCGTCACCACTTCACGCTGATGTGCGAGGACTTCGCCCAGCTGGGGCACTTCGTACGGATCGACAACGCGGTCTTCCGCTCGGTCAAGGCGGCGACACCCGGCAGTTACACCTTCGTCCTGCCGGCGACGAAGGAGGCTCCGCGCAGGCTGCTGCACCCGAAGAAGAAGACCGTCGGGGTGCGGATTCCCGACCACGTCGTCGCGCAGGCGATCCTCGCCGAACTGGGCGAGCCGCTGCTGTCGAGCACCCTGCTGCTGCCCGACGAGGACAAGCCGCTGACCCAGGGCTGGGAGATCAAGGACCTCCTCGACCACGTGGTGGACGCCGTCATCGACTCCGGCGACTGCGGCACCGAGCCGACGACCGTCATCGACTTCTCCGGCGGCGAGGCGGAGATCGTACGGCAGGGGGCCGGTGACGTCACTCGGTTCGAGTGACACCGGCTGCGGCGGCCGGACCGGCGCGTGGCAGCATGATCGACGGCCCGCACCGCCGGGCCGTCGAGTTGCTCGCCGTCGACCGCGCTGAGAGGCAGCCCCCATGACCTCCGTACAGGGAACAGCAGTGGACATCCCGACCGAGGACGGCACCGCCGATGCCTACCTCGCCCGTCCCGCGGACGGACTCCCCCACCCGGGCGTCCTGCTCTACCAGGACGCCTACGGTCTGCGCCCGCACCTGCGGTCGATGGCGGACCGGCTGGCCGCCGCGGGTTACACGGTCCTGGTGCCCAACGTGTTCTACCGGCACGGACGGGCCCCCGTCTTCGATCTGCCCGAGTTCATCGGCCCCGAGGCGCTCCCCGACCTCTGGACCCGGATCGGCCCGGTCATGCAGTCGCTGACGCCGGAACTGTCGGACGGCGACGCGGGCGCCTACCTGGGGTGGTTCAAGGACAGCCCGCTGGTGGCCGACGGGCCCGTCGCGGTCACCGGCTACTGCATGGGCGCCCGGCTGGCGCTGCGCACCGCCGGTGCCTTCCCGGAGCGGGTCGCCGCCGCGGCCGGCTTCCACGGAGGACGGCTCGCCACCGAGGACCCGGACAGCCCGCACCTGGTCGCCGAACACGTCCGCGCCGAGCTGTACTTCGGCCACGCCGACAACGACCCGTCGCTGCCCGGGGAGCAGATCGAGAGGCTGGAGGCGGCACTGACCGCCGCCGGTGTCCGGCACCGCTGCGAGGTCTACCCGGAGGCGCCGCACGGGTACACCCAGGCCGACACCGCCTCGTACCAGAAGGAGGGCGACGAGCGGCACTGGGAGGCGCTGCTCGATCTGCTGTCGCGCACTCTCTGACCGGTCCTGCGACGCGGACGTCCCGCACGCCCGGGAGGCGTGCGGGACGTCGCTGGTGCGATGAGCGGTCAGCTGGTCGTCACGGCGGTGTCGTCCACGACGAAGCTGGTCTGGAGCGAGGAGTCCTCGACGCCGCTGAACTTCAGGCTCACGGTGGAGCCGGCGAAGGAGGACAGGTCGAACGTCTTCTGCGTGTAGCCGGTGGCCTTGTTGAGGTTCGAGTAGGTCGCCAGCGTGGTCGAACCGGCGGTGACCGTCAGCTTGTCGTACTGCGTGCTGGTGGTGGTCTCCGCGCTGTCGACGTGCAGGTAGAAGGTGAACGAGGCCTTGCAGCCGGCGGGGATGGTCACCGACTGCGAGAGCGTGTCGGTGTGCGTGGAGCCGTAGCCGTCCAGCCAGGCCTTGTACGAGCCGCCGTGGGCCGCCTCACCCGTGTCGGTGGTGATGACACCGCTGCTCGCGGTCCACGTGGTGTTGCCGGACTCGAATCCGGGGTTCCCGAGCAGCTGCGCCGAGGTGCAGGTGCCGCCGCCACCGGAGGTGCTGACGGGCCAGGTGAACGACGCGGTGCCGGTGGCTCCGGTGCTGTCGGTGACGGTCACCGTGGTGCTGTACGTCCCGGCCGTGGTCGGGGTACCGGTGATCGCGCCGGTGGAGCTGTTGATCGACAGGCCGGTGGGCAGTCCGCTCGCGGAGTACGTCAGGGCGCCGCTGTTGGTGCTGCTGGCCGAGACCTGGAGGCTCACCGCGGTGCCGACGGTCGAGGACTGGCTGCCCGGGTTGGTGACGGTCACACCGCTGCTCGGCGGGGTGACGTGGCTGCCGACGGCGATGCCCGCGAAGGCGTTCGCCACACCCGCGTACTGCGTGGAGTTCGCGCCGTACAGGGCGGTCGCGGCGTTCAGCGCGGCGGTACGGGCGCCCGCGTAGTTGGTGCTGGACGTCATGTACGTCGTCAGCGCCTTGTACCAGATCTGCAGGGCGGCGGCGCGGCCGATGCCCGCGACGGCGACACCGTCGGAGGTCGTGCTGTTGTACGTGACACCGTTGATGGTCTTGGTGCCGCTGCCCTCGGAGAGCAGGTAGAACATGTGGTTCGCCGGGCCCGAGGAGTAGTGGACGTCCAGGTTGCCGACGCCGGAGTACCAGCTGTCCGCCGAACTCCCGTCCTTGCTGGGCTTGTCCATGTAGCGCAGCGGGGTGCCGTCGCCGTTGATGTTGATCTTCTCGCCGATGAGGTAGTCGCCCACGTCGGTCGAGTTGTTGGCGTAGAACTCGACACCGGTGCCGAAGATGTCGGAGGTGGCCTCGTTGAGGCCGCCGGACTCACCGGTGTAGTTCAGGCCCGCGGTGTTGGAGGTGACGCCGTGGCTCATCTCGTGGCCCGCGACGTCCAGCGAGGTCAGCGCGTGGGTGCTGCTGGTGCCGTCGCCGTAGGTCATGCAGAAGCAGCTGTCGTCCCAGAAGGCGTTGACGTACGCCGTGCTGTAGTGGACGCGCGAGTAGGCGGCGACGCCGTCGTTCTTGATGCCGCTGCGCCCGAAGGTGTTCTTGTAGAAGTCCCAGGTCATCTGGGCGCCGTAGGCCGCGTCGGCGCCGGCGGTCTGGGTGTTGGAACCCGAGCCGGTGCCCCAGACGTCGTCGGCGTCCGTCATCAGCGTGCCGGTGCCGGAGGTGCCGTTGTTCAGCGAGTAGGTCTTGTGCCCGCCGCGCGTCGAGTCCGTGAGCTGGTACGTCGATCCCGACAGCGTGGTGTTCAGCGTGACCGAGCCGCTGTACTGGGTGTTGCCGGTGCCGGTCTCGATGCCCTCGTACCGGGTGAGTTCCTTGCCGGTCGTGGCGTCGGTGACCACGTGCAGCCTGCTCGGCGTGCCGTCGTCCTGGAACCCGCTGATCACGGTCTCCCAGGCGAGCCGGGGGGTGCCGGTGCCGGCCCAGATGACCTTGCGGGCGCTCTGGGTGGAGGGCTTCTCCGCCTTGAGCGACTTGGCCGTCTTGAGGGCCTGGGCTCCCGCGGCGGCCTTGGTGACGGTGGCGGTGGTGCTCGCGACCTTGATGGCGTGCTTGTTGTTGAAGGTCGTGCTCACCGTGCCGGTGGCCTGCGAGGCGGGCGGGGTGTGGACCACGATGTCGCCGCCGAGGACCGGGAGTCCGGCGTACGTGCGCTCGTAACGGGTGTGCACGGTGCCGTCGTTGTCCTTGACGACATCCTTGACGACCAGCTTCTCCTTGGAGCCGAGGCCCAGGGTTCCTGCGGTCGCGGCGGTCTGCTTCGACGCCTTCGTCAGCAGCGCCGCGTGCTGGGCCGGGGTGAGCTTCGCCTCAAGTCCCCCGGTGCGCAGGGGAGTTGTGTGGGGGGCCGGCTTGGCGACTGCCGGGACCGTCTGTATGCCGACGGCCAGGAACGCGGCGGTGGCCACCATGGCTCCGGCCGCGGTCGCCTGACGGGGGAAACGTCTCACTCGTACTCCTACTGCTTCGGCCGCGGTCGGCGGCCGGTGACAGACCGGGCAGACGGGATGTGCTGCCCGGGAAGAGCTGAGCCAGGGCGCGCGGGAACGCGGCTGTGGGCAGGCCATGGACGACCTGTCCGACAGGTGTGGAAGAGGATGGCACTTTTGACCTAGCCATGACATGGGCTTGGTGACGATCGAGGGTTATCCCTACGCCCCCGCCACGAAACCCCTGGCGCCCGGAACCGGCGTGAAGTCGCCGTGCGTTGAGGCCGCCGGGCCGCGGGTACCGAGCCGTCTTCGCCGCGGGGGTGGGCCTTGTTCCCGGGCGGACGGGTACGTCGTGGTTGCTCGCGCAGTTCCCCGCACCCCTGAGCCGGCGCTCGCGTGCCGAGCCGGTTTCGCCGTAGGGGTGGGCCTTGTTCCCGGGCGGACGGGTGCATCGTGGTTGCTCGCGCAGTTCCTCGCGCCCCTGGACGAGCGCCCTGGCGGGCGCCCGCCAGGGCGGCCGTTCAGGGGCGCGGGGAACTGCGCGGCCAGCTACCGGCGGCCCGCAGGCGCGCGCTTACCGCAAGCGGCAGTCCGGTGGGCGGCCCGGATCGGAAGCGGGCGTGCGGTCGGTGTAGGCGGACGGGAAGCGGGCGCCTCCGCCGTCGTGATCTCGGCGGGCCGTGGTGATCGTCGCGTCGTTTAATGACGGAGTCGGAGGAGTCGTCCCGGAGCAGGAGCTGCGCATGTCGGCGACACAAGCCCCTTCAGCCAGCGGGCGCACCAGGCCCGGAGTGCTTCAGCGGCTGGGCGAGTGGTGCGCCCGCCATTTCGTGATCGTCATCGTGGCGTGGCTCGTCGCGCTCGGCGTGCTCCAGGGGCTGAACCACTCGTTCGGCGGACAGTACTCGGACAACTTCCAGCTCCCGGGAGTGCAGTCCACCGAGGGCCTCGACGTCCTCAAGGCACACGATCCGGCCGCGGGCGGCTACAGCAGCCAGGTCGTGATGCGGGACACGCAGAAGCCGCTGACCGACCTGAGTTCCCAGATGAGCCAGACCGTCAGCTCCCTGGAGAAGCTGCCGCACGTCCTGTCGGCCCAGAACCCGCTGCCGCCGCCCGGGTCCACGCCGCCCTCGGGACAGTCCCAGCAGCCGAACGTCGGCCCCCTCTCCAGCGACGGGAAGACCGGCTACATCACGGTCCGCTTCGACGTGCAGCCCTCGACGCTCGGCGACGAGTACCTCAACGGGGTGGACAGCGCCGTCCAGCCGCTGCGGTCCGCGGGAGTCGACGTCGAGTACGGCGGCCCCCTGGGCGAGCTGGCCCGGCCCGCGCCGAACGACAAGATCAGCGAACTGATCGGGTTCGCGGTGGCGATCGTCGTCCTGCTCGTCGGGTTCGGCAGTGTCATCGGCGCGGTGCTGCCGCTGGTGACCGCCCTGGTCAGCGTGGTGGGCGGCCTCGCCATCCTCGGCCTGCTGGCCGCCGCGACCGACTTCGCGACCGTCTCACCGACGCTCGCCACCATGATCGGACTCGGCGTCGGCATCGACTACGCCCTGTTCCTGCTCACCCGTCACCGACAGAACCTCATCAACGGCGCCGATCCGGTGCGGGCGGCGGGCCGCGCCACCACGACCAGCGGGCGCGCGGTCCTGGTCTCGGGCTGCACCGTCATCATCGCCCTGGCCGGACTGTCGGTCTCCGGCGTCTCGTTCATCAGCAAGCTCGGCCTCGCGGCGGCCGTCACGGTGGTCTCGGCGGTGGCCGGCGCGCTGACCCTCGTACCCGCTCTGCTCGGTCTCATCGGCAAGCGCATCGACCGGTATCACGTGCGCACGCCGATCGCGGAGACCAACGCCGAGCCCGGCGCGCCCGTCACCGGCACCTGGCACCGCTACGCGCAGCGCGTCGAGCGGCGCCCCTGGCGGTACCTGGCCGGCGGCCTGTTCACGGTGCTCGTGCTGGCCATCCCCGTGTTCACCATCCAGCTCGGGCACATCGGTGACGGCGCCGACCCCACGTCCTTCACCGACCGGCGGGCGTTCGACATCATGTCGGACTCCTTCGGTCCCGGCTCCAACGGCCCGCTGACCGTGGTCATCGACCAGACGAACGTGCCGTCCGACAAGCGGTCCGCGCTGGCCTCGCAGGCCCAGAAGACGGTCAGCGGCGTGTCGGGGGCGGCCGCGGTCACCCCGCTGACAGCCACCAAGGACGGGGACGTGCTGGTGGGCACCGTCTACTCCAAGGTGTCCCCGCAGAACAAGGACACCACGGCCCTGACGAACCGTCTGGTGGACGACACCCTGCCGAAGGCCGTGTCCGGGTACGACGCCAAGGGCTACGTCACGGGGACGACCGCGGCCCAGGTCGACTTCCGCAACATCGTCGCGAGCCGGCTGCCGCTCATCATCCTCGTGGTGGTGGCGCTCGCCTTCATCATCATCCTGATCGTCTTCCGCGGGCTGCTCGTCGCCCTGAAGGCGGCGATCCTCAACGTGCTCTCCATCGCCGCGTCCTACGGTGTCGTCGTCGCCGTCTTCCAGTGGGGCTGGGGCGGGCCGGCGCTCGGGGTCTCGGGCAAGGTGCCCATCGAGAGCTACGTGCCGATGATGATGTTCGCGATCATCTTCGGGCTCAGCATGGACTACGAGATCTTCCTGCTCTCCCGCGTGCACGAGTTCTGGCTGCGCACCGGGGACGCGAAGGACAGCGTCGCGCACGCGCTGGAGATCACCGCCCGGGTCATCACCTGCGCCGCCCTGATCATGATGAGCGTCTTCGCCGCGTTCATCCTGAGCGACAACATCGTGGTCAAGATGCTCGGCCTCGGACTCGCCGTCAGCGTGCTGATCGACGCGACGGTCGTACGGCTCCTGATGGTCCCGGCGGTCATGACGCTGCTCGGCGCCCGCGCGTGGTGGACCCCGCGCTGGCTGGACAGGATCCTCCCGCACATCGACCCGGAGGGCGAGGAGCCCTAGGGCCCGGACCCGGCCCGGCGGTGGGGTCCAGGGCGCACGGGAAATCCGGGTGCCCGGGACCGCGCGGATACCTAGCATGACGTGATGCCCAGGATGGAACGGCTCCGCCTCGACCACGCACCCGCCCTGCTCGCCTTCGAGCGGGAGAACCGCGCCTACTTCGCCGCGTCGATCCCCGACCGCGGCGACGTCTTCTTCGAACGGTTCGACGCCTTCCTGCGCGAGATCCTGGCCGAACAGGCCGCGCGCCAGGCCCATCTCCATGTCGTCGTGGACGGCGCGGGCGCGGTGCTGGCCCGCTTCAACCTGTTCGACGTGGCGGACGGTTCGGCCGTGCTCGGCTACCGCGTCGCCGAGCGGGCCGCGGGGCAGGGGCTGGCCACGGCCGCCGTACGGGAACTGTGCGCGCTGGCCGCGAGCGCGTACGGGCTGAACGCGCTGCGGGCCGCCGCGACCACCGACAACGCCGGCTCCCGGACGGTGCTCGCCCGCAACGGGTTCCTCGTCGTCGGCGACACCGAGCTGAACGGGCGCCCGGCCCTGCGCTTCGAGCGGGAGCTGCCGCCCGCCGGGAGCGCACGGCCGGCGGGCGGCGCGACCGTGGTCCCGGACCGCCGCGCGGACGGTCAGGAGAGCGGTTCGACGGCCGGGTTGATCGGCGACTGATAGGCGCCGCTGGCCAGCATGCGGACCTCGCCCGACGGGCTGATCTCGGCGCGGAGGATGCCGGTGGCATCGCTGTACACCGGGTGGCCGCCCGGCCCCTTGGCACTCGTGCGCTCGACGACCACCTCGTCCGTCACCATGCGCGCGTCGGGTCCGGGGTGGGTGAAGGTCAGCCGGTAGCGGTCCACGGTCTTCATTCAGGGCCTCCGCGCCGAAGCGACAAATCGGATGCAAGGACAAAAGGACAAAGCGATACGAGAAGGACTACGTCTCCATCATGCGTCCAGGCACCCGGGGACCGCCTTGCCCGCGCCCGGCCGCCCCGCCCGCCACCCCTGTCACCGGGACCGCGGCCGGTCACCGTGCGTGACGCCCCTCGCCACGGGGCGCCGGGCAGTGTAGACATAGCTCATGGTCGGACTATTGGGTCGAACCCGGGCTCAGTCGCCCCGCCGCCCCAGTACAGCGCACCGCGAACGCGGGCCGCACGACGGCAAGCACGGGCACGGCCCGTCCGACGGGCTGCGTTACGCCCTCGGCGGGCGCAGCGTCGCCGGACAGGTCTTCGTCCTGCAAGTGGTCATCGTGCTGCTCCTGGTCGTCGCAGCGGTGGTGGCACTGGTGCTCCAGGTGCGCCACGACAGCACCCAGGAGGCCCGCAACCGCTCACTCGCCGTCGCCGAGACCTTCGCCAACGCGCCGGGCACCCGCGCGGCGCTGAGCGCCCCCGACCCCACGGCCCTGCTCCAGCCCAGCGCGGAGGCCGCCCGCAAGGCGTCGGACGTGGACTTCATCGTCGTACTGAACACCCACGCGATCCGTTACACGCATCCCAAGCCCGACCGGATCGGCAAGAAGTTCATCGGCACCACCGCACCGGTGCTGGCCGGCCACACCGTCGTCGAGCAGGTCGACGGAACGCTCGGCCCGCTGGTGCAGGCCACGGTCCCCGTCGAGGCGCCCGACGGCAAGGTGGTCGGCATGGTCTCGGCCGGGATCACCACGGACAACGTGGGCGGTGCCGCCGACCACCAGCTGCCGCTCCTGCTCGGCGCCGCCGCCGTCGCCCTGGCCCTCGCGACCGCGAGCACCGCGCTGGTCAGCAGGCGCCTGCTGCGCCAGACCCACGGCCTCGGCCCGTACGAGATGACCCGGATGTACGAGCACCACGACGCCGTGCTGCACTCCGTCCGGGAAGGAGTGATCATCGTCGGCGCGGAGGGACAGCTGCTGCTCGCCAACGACGAGGCCAGCCGGCTGCTGGACCTGCCCCCGGACGCCGAGGGACAGCACGTCCAGCGACTCGGCCTGGACGCCGGCACCGCCGAGCTGCTGGCCTCCGGGCGGGTGGCCACCGACGAGGTGCACCTCGTCGGGGACCAGCTCCTGGCCGTCAACCAGCGGCCCACGCATCTGCGCGGCGGCCCGGCCGGCAGCGTCGCCACGCTCCGTGACTCCACGGAGCTGCGGGCGCTCTCGGGCCGGGCGGAGATCGCCCGCGAACGGCTCAAACTCCTCTACGACGCCGGTGTACGCATCGGCACGAGCCTGGACGTCACCCGGACGGCCGAGGAACTGACGTCGGTCGCCGTCCCCCGCTTCGCCGACTTCGTCACCGTGGACCTGGCCGACGCCGTCCTGAACGGGCAGGAGCCGGACGCCGGCACCGGGCTGCGCCGCACCGCCTCCGGCGGCATCCGCGAGGACGCGCCGCTCTACCCGGTCGGCGAGCACATCGGCTTCGTGCCGTCCTCGCCCCAGGCCCACAGTCTGCGCACCGGGGAGGCCGTGGTCGAGCCCGACCTGAGCGGCGCCCCGGGCTGGCTGGCCCAGGATCCCAAGCGCACGGCGCAGGTCGTCGACTACGGGATCCACTCCCTGATCACCGTCCCCCTGCGCGTCGGCCCCCTGGTCATGGGCGTGGTCAACTTCTGGCGCTCCGAGAAGCCCGACCCCTTCGACGTGGACGAGCTCGCCCTCGCCGAGGAGCTGGTCGCCCGTGCGGCGGTCTCCATCGACAACGCGCGCCGCTACACGCGCGAGCACACGATGGCCGTGACCCTTCAGCGCAGCCTGCTGCCGCGCACCCTGCCCGACCAGAGCGCCCTCGACCTCGCCTACCGCTATCTGCCGGCGCAGGCCGGGGTCGGCGGCGACTGGTTCGACGTGCTGCCGCTGTCCGGCGCGCGGGTCGCGGTCGTCGTCGGCGACGTCGTCGGCCATGGGCTGCTGGCCGCGGCGACCATGGGCCGGCTGCGTACGGCGGTCCACAACTTCTCCGCGCTCGATCTGCCGCCCGACGAACTCCTCGGACTGCTGGACGAGCTGGTCGGCCGGATCGACCAGGACGAGATCCCGGAGGACAGCGCGGCCGTCGTCACCGGCGCCACCTGCGTGTACGCCGTCTACGACCCGACGACCCGGCGCTGCACCGTCGCCCGCGCGGGTCATCCGCCGCCCGCGGTGATCCGTCCGGACGGCAGCGTCGAGTTCCCCGAGGTCCCGGCCGGTCCGCCGCTCGGCCTGGGCGGTCTGCCGTTCGAGACGGCCGAGCTGGAGCTGGAGGAGGGCAGCCGGCTGGTCCTGTACACGGACGGCCTGGTCGAGGACCGGGAACGGGACATCGACGTCGGGCTCGAACTGCTGCGCACGGCGCTGGCCGGGGCCGACCGCTCGCCGGAGGAGACCTGCCAGGCCGTGCTGAGCGCACTGCTCCCGGCCAGGCCGAGCGACGACATCGCCCTGATCGTGGCGCGCACCCACGCCCTCCCCACGGACCGGATCGTCTCGTGGGAGGTGCCGTCCGAACCGGCCGCCGTGGGCGAGGCACGCGCCTCGGCCAGCAGGCAGCTGGAGCGCTGGGGGCTCCAGGAGCTGACGTTCACCACCGAGCTGATCCTCAGCGAGCTGGTGACGAACGCGATCCGCTACGGCAACGGGCCCATCGGGGTCCGTCTGCTGCTGGACCGCACGCTGATCTGCGAGGTGTTCGACGGCAGCAGCACCTCACCGCATCTGCGGTACGCGGCGACGACGGACGAGGGCGGACGCGGGCTGTTCCTGGTCGCCCAGCTCACGGAGCGCTGGGGAACCCGCTACACGCCCGAGGGCAAGGTCATCTGGGCCGAACAGCCCCTGCCCTGAGGCGGAAGCAGGCCCGAGCGGCAGGGGGCGATGGTGTCGGCCCGGGGCGGGGCGACGGGGCGATGGCCTCGGCCCAGGGCACGTCAGCCTGGACCGGAGGGGCCGTCCCCGGTGTCCGGCTCGCCCCTCGGGGTCGCACCGGCCGACGCGCCCGCCCCGTCCACGGGTGTCATGGCGGCGGCGCCTCCCTGGAGCCGCTCCAGGTCGGAGGGGCGCACCTGGATGACGATCAGCGCCACCAGGGCGGCGACGACCGCGAAGATCGCGGCGGCGACGAACGCCCCCGTGATGCCGGACGTCAGCACCTGCCCGCTCCAGGGCGCCGGCAGCTGTCCCGTCCTGCGGAACTGGAGCTTCTGCGCCGGGGTCGCGGTCGACAGGAAGTTCGCGACCTGGTTCGTGGCCTCGTTGCGGCTCGCCGTGCCGAACACCGTGACCAGCACGGACAGGCCGAGTGACCCGCCGACCTGCTGGGTGGCGTTGAGGATGCCGGAGGCGGCGCCCGTGTCCTTGGGCTGCACTCCGGACACCGCCATCAGCGTCAGCGACACGAACTGGAGGCCCATGCCGAAGCCGAAGACCAGGGTGGGTCCGAGGATGCTGCCGAGATAGGTGCTGTTGACGTCGGTGAGCGTCAGCCAGCCGAGGCCCAGCGCGGCCAGGATCGCGCCCACCGCCATGAAGGGCTTGGGCCCGAACTTGGGCAGCAGGTTCGAGGCGACGCCCGCGCCGATCGCGATGATCACGCTGACCGGGAGGAAGGCGAACCCCGCCTTCAGCGGGCTGAACCCGAGGATGTTCTGCACGAACAGCGTCAGGAAGAAGAACATCCCGAAGATGGCGGCGGACAGGCTCAGCATCATCGCGTAGACGCCCGAGCGGTTGCGGTCGCGGAACATCCACAGGGGCGTGATGGGCTGTCTCGACCGGCGCTCGACCGCGATGAAGGCGATCAGGAACACCAGCGCGGCGCCGAAGGACGCCAGGGTGAGGGGGTTGCTCCAGCCCTTCTCCGAGGCCCGGATGAAGCCGTAGACCAGCAGCACCATGCCGAGCGTGGAGGTGAGGGCGCCGACGAGGTCGAAGTGGCCCGGATGGCGTTCGGACTCCTTGATGTAGCGCGGGGTCGCGAGCACGATCAGCAGGCCGATGGGGACGTTCACGAAGAAGACCCAGCGCCAGTCGAGCCATTCGACGAGCACACCGCCGGCGAGCAGACCGATGGCGCTGCCGCCCGCGGAGACGGCCGCGAACACCCCGAACGCCCTGTTGCGCTCGGGTCCTTCGCGGAACGTGGTGGTGATCAGCGACAGGGCCGTGGGTGAGGCGATGGCCCCGCCGACGCCCTGGAGCGAGCGCGCGGCGAGCAACTGCCAGGATTCCTGGGAGAGTCCGCCGAGCAGCGAGGCGAACACGAAGAGCAGCACGCCGAAGATGAACATCCGGCGTCTGCCGAGGATGTCCCCGGACCGTCCGCCGAGCAGCAGCAGACCTCCGAAGGTCAGCGTGTAGGCGTTGATCACCCAGGACAGGTTCTCGGTCGAGAAGCCGAGCGAGGTCTGGATGTGCGGCAGCGCGATGTTCACGATGGTGATGTCGAGGACCACCATCAACTGGCACGAGGCGATGACGAGGAGCGCAATACCACTGCCTCGTCCCCGCTGCGGGGAATCGGCAGACTCCGGGGATGTCACGTGATCGGCCGTCATCGGGGAGGGCCCTGCATCGCGGGTCGGCGGTGAACGTGGATGCTCACTCCATCGACGTTAAGCCTGCCCGCGTCGCCCCACCATTCGAGACCGGGCGCCGGTCGTCGGCCGAGAGGCCCGCGACGGCACGGCTCCGACGGTCACGCACATGGTTCGAACCACGGGGATCGGCCTCCTCCGCACCCTTGGCCCCTAGGTCAGGATCTGTCCTAGATGGCGTCTAGCGTCGTTCCTGTCCGGCGGAGCACGAACCACGGAGGGCAGCGACCATGAGCGAGACCGTCACGGCCGGCGAACCGACGACCCACGACCCGGCCGACGGGCCGAGTGTCACCGGCGAGCGGGCCGACCTGCTGGAGGTGCTGGCCAAGCACCGGGGCTTCCTGCGTTTCACCACCCGCGACCTCACCGACGAGCAGGCCGGGCAGCGGACCACCGCGGGCGAGCTGTGTCTGGGCGGCCTGATCAAGCACGTCACCGCGGTCGAGCGGAACTGGGTGCGGTTCATCCTGGACGGCCCGTCGGCGATGCCCGACTTCACCAGGATGACCGAGGCCGACTGGGCCCGACGGGCCGACGAATTCCGGATGCTGCCCGGCGAGACGCTTGCCGGCGTGCTGGCCGACTACGCCGAAGCAGCCGTCCGGACCGACGAGTTGGTCGCGACCCTGCCCGACCTGGACGCCACACGACCGCTCCCGGAGGCCCCGTGGTCGGAACCGGGCGGACGCTGGTCGGCCCGCCGGGTGCTGCTGCACATCATCGCCGAAACCACGCAGCACGCGGGCCACGCCGACATCGTCCGCGAATCCCTGGACGGCGCGAAGACGATGGGCTAGCGGACGGCGCCCCCAGCGTTCGGCGTCCGCTCCGGCCTCGGGGCAGGGTCGACCTCCAAGGTGCGCGGCAGCACGAAGCCCCGGGCGTGTTGGCCCGGGGCTTCGTGCTGATGTCACCGGTGAGTTGCTCAGGAGGTCGGGGCGACGAGCGTGTGTTCGGCTCCCAGCTGGTCGGCGAGGGTGTCGGTGTACATGGTGGTCTCGCCGTCCGACCAGCGGATGACGAGGTCGTCGGTGCGGCCGTTGCCGGTGAAGTCGCCGGTCGTCATGGCCGCGTCGTGCTTCCAGAGCCCGTTGGGGTCCAGGATCCGATGCTCGCCGCCGAGTCCCGAGGTCGTCGTACCGGCGTAGTCGTCGAGCTCGCCGTCGACCCAGCGCACCATGAGGTCCCATTTCTGGTCGCCGGAGAACTCACCGGCCGTCAGGAGTGTGGCGTTCCGCCAGGTGTCGTTCTTCGGCTTGAGCTGGTGCTCCTGCCCGAAGGTGCCCGCGCCGACGCCCGTGTAGAGGGTCAGCTCACCGTCGGACCAGCGCACGACGAGGTCGGTGACGTACCGCGCGGCGGCGAAGCGGCCCGCGACGATCTGCGTCGCGTTCTTCCAGAGGTCGTTGGGCTTGATCATCTGGGTTCCGGGCCGGTCCAGTCCGTTGGAGCCCACGTCTCCGTACAGGGTCACCTCGCCGTCGACCCAGCGGACCAGCAGGTCGAACTGGTCGGAACCGGTGAAGTCGCCCGCCGTGATGGTCTTGGCGTTCTTCCACGTGGAGTTGCCGGGCAGCAGTTGCCGTTCGGGATCGTAGCCGCCGTGTCCGTCGCCGGGATACAGCGTGACCTCGCCGTCGGACCAGACCACGATCATGTCGCTGTGACCGGTCCGGCGGAAGTCGCCCGAAGCCATCAAACCGGCGTTCTTCCAGGTGGCGGCGGTGCCGGGGAGCCAGGGGTCCCCGGACGGCCGGTACGGCGGCTTGTCGTCCGCCACCTTCCGGTGCGCGGCGGCGTCGGCGAACAGGTCCTGGGCGTCCTTGCCGTAGACCGGCGCGTAGGTCACCCAGTCGTCGTTGGCGTCGTTGCCGCCGCCGTTGTACCCGCCGGTGTTGCCGATCACCTTGCCGGTGCCGTCGGTGCTGTTGTAGTCCTCGATCCAGGGACCGCCGGAGACACCACCGTAGAAGCCGGTGCAGGTCATGCGCATCTGCCGGAAGCCCGGCAGTTGGGAGGTGCTGACGGGGCAGCGGACCGGCACGTGGTCGGGGTTGACCCCGGCGTCGCCGGGATAGCCGATGACGGTGACCTTGTGGCGGTAGCCGCTGGTGGGCGTGAAGGTCAGGGCTCCCGTGACATCCTCCACCTTGCCCCGGCCGTTGGGGCCGACCTGCGCGAAGGCCAGGTCGAGGTCGGAGACCGCCTTCTTGCTGTTCCGCTCGTAGCGCGGGTCGATGTAGAGCTGGGACACAGGGAACACGCCGTCCGGTTGCCCGGCGGCGGGCCGGCCGGTGCGGTAGCGCGGCACGAAGATGCGGTGGGTGGCCGACTTCAGGCCGAGCCCGCAGTGTCCGGCGGTCAGGACGATGTCCTTGGCGGCCGTGTGCACGACGCTGCCGGTGCAGTACGTCTTCGGGCCGCCGAGCGGCTGACCGTCGAAGAAGAACGTGCCCACCATCGGGTGGCCGAGGAAGTGCTCAGGGGCGGGAGTGCCCGCCGGCGGCGGCCGGTGCGCGGCGGCGCCTGCCCTGATCCCGTGCTTCGCCGCGGCGGAAGCGGGGACCGGCGGGGAGTCGAGGGGGACCGCGTTGTCCATGCGGTCCGCCGTCCAGTACTTCTCCTCCTCGCTCAGACTCGGCCCGTCCGAAGGGAAGGGGGAAGAGGTCGGCTCGGCGGACGGCGCCGAGGGCGTGGCGGAGTCGGTCGGCTCGACGGCCCCCGCGACCGTCGACGGCGCCGAGGGAGGCGGCGGCTTCGGCAGTGCCCGATGTCCGATGCCGGGAGCCGCCGGTGCGGTGGAGACCGTCGGCGGCGCGGAGGACGCGGGCGCCGGACGGCCCGTCGCGGCGGATGCCGTCCCGGTACCGAGAACGCCGACGCCCACGCCCAGCGCCAGGACGCGGATCCATCTGTGTCTGGAACGCAACAAGGTGCCTTTCCGTCTTGCAAGGGGTCGTACGGTGAGCGAGCCCCGAACTCCCCTTTGTCGTACACGGGTTCAATGGCACAGTACTATCGATCATTAACTGACATATCGCCAAATAAGAGACGAGCGAGGCGATGACCCGACTCCGCAGGACCGCGTGGGCGACACTCCCTCTCCTGCTCTCCTTCGCGGCGGCAGCGCCGGCCTCGGCCTCACCGCCCGGGCCCTCGCTCCCGTTCGGAAGTGTCCGCTCGGTGCATCCCGGCGACACGCTGACGGTCGAAACCGCCGCCAGTGATGCCACGTATCTCGCGACGATCAACTCCCCCGCGTTCGTCGCGGCGGGGAAGCTGCGCATGATGGATCCGGTGCTGACCACCACCGTCACCATCGCCTGCGACGCCCGGCCCGGCACCTACCCGGTGACGCGACGCGGCGCCGGAGACGAGGGCCCGGACGAGCATCCGTTCAGATGGGCACGGGTGCGCGTGGAACCCGCCGACGCGGCGGCACGCGGCGCCTGCCGGAGCAAGGTCGGGAAACTGGCACCGCCCAGGCTGGAGGAGCGCTGGGCTCCGGACAGGACGTGGCCCCAGTCGGCATGGGACGTGCGGACCTTCCGGGCCGGCAGCCGCATCACGATCACGGACAACGACGACGAGGGATCGGACGGAGACATCACCCTCGTCTCCCGCGCCTTCACCGGCCGCCCCGTCCTGCGCGGCGCCAAAGCCGTCCTGACCGCGACCACCACCCTGACCTGCGACTCCGCACCCGGCATCTACGTCGTCTACCGGCACGACGCGGACCGGACCGGCCCCGGCGAACCATGGGCCAGGCTGCGGATCACCCCCGCCGGACACGGAAGGGCCTGCGCCGATCAGCAGGCCGCCAAGGACTCAGCCGCCGCATCCCGTACCGACGTGGTGGCCTGGGCCGCCGGTGGCGTACTCCTCGCCGCCGCGGCCGCCGCCGGACTGCTTCGGTGGGCCAACTCCCGCCGCGCACGCTCCGCCTGAGCGCGCTCTCACCTCGCCAGTCGGCCCAGGAGCGAGGAAGCGGACCAGATGCCGAGGGCGGCGGCGACGGCCAGGACGCCGTAGTCGAGGGGCAGATGCGCGGGCGTGCCGAGCAACAGGCCGCGCAGGGCGTCGACTTGGTAGCTGAGCGGATTGACCAGACTGACGGCCTGGAGCCAGCCGGGCATGATCGCCACCGGGTAGAGGGCGTTGGAGCCGAAGAACAGCGGCATGGTGATGGCCTGCCCGATGCCCATCAGGCGGTCCCGGGTGAGCACGATGCCCGCGATCGTCATGGACAGGCAGGAGAAGAACGCCGAACCGAGCACGACGGCCACGGCCACGCCGAGGAGCCGCAGCGGGTTCCAGGTCATCGCCACCCCGAGCAGCGCGGCGATGACGACGACCACCACGGCCTGGATCAGCGCCTTCACCCCGGCGGCGAACGCCTTGCCGGTGATCAGCGCCGAGCGGGGCGTGGGGGTGACCAGGAGCTTGGTGAGGATCCCCGCGTCCCGCTCCCAAATGATCATGATGCCGTAGAAGATGGCGATGAACATGGCGGACTGGGCGATGATGCCGGGCGCCAGATAGTCGAGGTAGGGGATTCCGCCGGTCGGGATGGCGTGGATCCGGGTGAACGTCTCACCGAAGATCAGCAGCCAGAGCGCGGGCTGGACCGCGCGGGTGTACAGCTCGGTGCGGTCGTGGCGGAGCTTCTGGAGCTCGACCGCGCACATCGCGGCCACCCGGGCGGGCAGCACGCGCCAGCCCGTGCGGGCCTTCGGCGGGATCACGAGCAGGTCGAGACTCCCGGGGCGGACGTGCTCAGCCGACGCGGGAAGCGGTACGGCGGGTGCTTCGGACATCGCTGAAGTCTCCTGATCGGTCGTCGAGTCCACTGCCGGCCACGTCGCGGAAGACGTCCTCCAGGGTGGGCGGTTCTCCGCCGCCGGTGATCCCGCGGCGCTCACCGAGGCCCGCCCTGAGCTCGTCCGGCGTGCCGAGCGCGCGGACGCGTCCGCGGTGCATCAGGGCGACCCGGTCGCAGTACTGGTCGGCCTCGTCCATGTAGTGGGTCGTCACGAGGACGGTCATGCCGGTGACGGCCCGTACGGCGTTGATGTGCTCCCACACGCTGGTGCGGGCGATCGGGTCGAGGCCGATGGTCGGCTCGTCCAGGATCAGCAGCCGGGGAGCGCTGACCAGTGCCTGCGCGAGTTCCAGCCGGCGGACCATTCCTCCGGAGTACGTCTTGGCGAGCCGGTCGGCGGCGTCGCCGAGGCCGACCGCGTCGAGCGCCTGGGCGACACGGGCGGCGCGTTCGCGCCGGGACACGTCGAAGACGCGGGCGAACAGGGCCACGTTCTCCCGGCCGGTGAGTCCGGAGTCGGCGGACAGTTGCTGGGGCACGTAGCCCAACAGGCGTCGCACGGCCATGCGTTCACGGGTGGCGTCGTGCCCGAAGACACGGACCTTGCCCGAAGGGACCGGCAGCAGCGTGGTGATGCACCTCAGTGCCGTCGTCTTCCCGGCGCCGTTGGGGCCGAGCAGGCCGAACACCTCGCCGTCGCGGACCGAGAGGTCCAGACCGTCGACGGCGGTCATCTCGCCGAAGGTGTAGACGAGTCCGGCACAGGACACGGCCGCGACGGGCCCGTCGTCCTTGAGGACGGGGTCCGGTCCCGGCTCATGTTCCGGTCCGCGTTCGCGTCCTGGTGCCGAACCGGGTTCGCCTCCGGCTCCGGCTCCAGGTCCGGGACTCTCCTGCCGTGCGGGTTCCATGCGTCCCCTCCCGTGCCGTGTCATGAGTCCTCGGCCTCCTCGTGCAGGTTCGCCGCCAGTTTGCGCAGGGCCGGCAGGGCCGCCTCCAGCGCGGCACGGTCGGCCGCGTCGAGACGGGCCACCTGGCCGCGTACGAGCACCCCGCGCCGCTGCCGCCAGTCGCGCAGCCGGGCGTCCGCCGCGGGCGTGGACAGCAGTCGCGCGGCGCGCCGGTCGGCCGGGTCCGTCTCGCGGATCAGAAAGCCCTCCCCCGCCAGCCGGTTGACCAGCGTCGAGACCGAATTGCCCGCCAGGTAGAGCTCCTTGGCCGCCTCCGAGACACGGATGCCCGGCCGGTCGACGACCAGCCGCAGCAGGTCGACCTCGGCACCGCGCAGGCTCGGTCCCGTCGTGCCCGCGCGCAGCCGCCGTCTGATCAGCCGCTGGAGCCCGGCCAGGGCGTCCGCCAGGCTCTCGGGGAAGTTCTCCGGATCCGCCTTCACCCTTCGAGATTACCTCTGTGTCAGAGGTAATTCAGGAAAGGGAAGGTCAAGAGACCGGCCCGCCTGGACCGAAGGTGTGCGTCCCGGTTCGGCGGGTAACCGTTGACCTGCTCACCGGCGCGCCCGGCGCCGGGTGGATCCCTGCGGGTCAGTTCCAACGTGGAGGTAACCGTGCCGGCCGAAGAGGCTCCTGTGTCCATCGACGCGACGGCGTACGGCGAGGGCATCGCCCTGGTCACCGTCGCCGGGGAACTGGACGTCGAGACAGCCCCCGAGCTGAAGGACCGACTGGCCGACCAGGTCCGCGGGGGCCGGCGGCACCTGCTGCTCGATCTGTCCGCGGTCCCCTTCATGGACTCCTCCGGCATCAACGCGCTGCTCAAGGCGCACGACGTCGCGGGGCGCGCCGGAGGCGGTGTGTGCCTGGTGTCCCCGGCCCAGGCCGTCCGGCGCGTGCTGGACATCACCGGCGTCAGCCTCGCCATCCCGTCCACGGACGACGTCGGCACGGCGCTGGCCCTGATAGGAGGGAAGGCGGCCCGGCACTAGGGCGCCCGCACCCGGCACCCCCACGAACGGGGACCCGGTCCGGGAGCGCAGGAGTGACAGTTGCCATTTGACAACTATAAGCGTGAGACAACAGAGTGATCGCCTCGGACAAGGAGGGTGATCGCCCAGGACCACGGAAGGGAGCCGGGATGACGTACAGGACCGGACCGGCCGCCCCCGCGGGGCGACCGCGCCGCACGCCCCCGCGACGACCGGTTCCCGGTCGGGGCCGCCGCGCGGGTCAGGCCGAGCGGACGTCGACCGTGTCGCCCTCGTGGAGCTGCGCGGCCGCGGCCGCGCAGAAGGCCGACAGCCCCTCCACCAGCGCCGCCCGCCCGGCGGCCGGCATCTGGTCGAGGACCGCCTCCACGGCGCGTTCGCGGCGCTCGCGCAGCTCCGTGAGGAACGTGCGGCCCCTCGGGCTGAGGAACAGCCGGAGCTCCCGGCGGCTGACGTCGCTCGGCGTCCGCTCGACGTACCCGACGGCCTGGAGCCGGTCACAGAGCCGGCTGGTCGAGGGAGGCGTGGAGCCGAGCGCGTCGGCGAGGGTCCGCAGGTTGATCCCCTCGTCGTGTTCCAGGATGAACATGACCCGCAGCTGGGAGGCGGAGACGGGCGCCGTCGAGGCGCGCCCCCAGAGGATCTCCAGCAGCTCGGCCGCCTCGGCGGTCACCCGAGCCACCTCGCTGGGGTGCGGACGCGGGCCGGAAGAAGTCACCGTCTAACTCTCCCAGTCTTCTCTGGCGCTGTCAGCCTGCGGAAGCGACAACAGGGACACAAGAATAGATACCAGCACCCACGTACGACGGACCGGCCCACCCGGAGGGTGGATCCGGAATCGTACTAGTCGAAGAATGGCCTACCCGACATCGTGAACAGATTCGTGGTCGCGGAGCGCGCCCTGCGCACCGCGGCACCCCACCAGTTGCTAGACGCCGTACGTGACGTGCTGTGCGATCACTACGCCGCCGACTCCGTCGAGCTCTTCATGGCCGACTACGGACTCACGGTGCTCCAGCCCGTCTCGGTGCTGCCGCACACCCTGGAGCCCATTCCGGTGCACACCAGCCCCGAGGGCCGCGCCTTCGGGGCGCAGGAGCCGTTCGTCGAGGAACCGGGCGAAGGGGTCGTACGCGCCCATCTCCCGGTGACCGTGCGCGGCGACCGGCTCGGCGTCCTGTCCGTGACGCTGCCCTCGGCGGCCTGCGACGGCGAGACGCTCACCGAGCTCGCCGACATCGCGGAGGTCCTCGGTCACGAGGTGCTCGTGGCCGAACGGGACACCGACCTCTATCTCCAGGCGCGCCGCAAGGACCGGCTGACGCTGGCCGCCGAGATGCAGTGGCAGCTGCTGCCCGGACGCTCCTGCTCCCGGCCCGAGTACGAGCTCGGCGCCCAGCTGGAGCCCGCCTACGCCATCTTCGGCGACAACTTCGACTGGTCGGCCGACGCCTCCCGGCTGTCCCTCTACGTGACGAACGGCATGGGCGAGGGCATCGAGGCCTCCCTGCTGACGAATCTCGGCATCAACGCCCTGCGCAACGCGCGCCGGGCCGGGATCCCCCTGCACGACCAGGCGGCGCTGGCCGACCAGGCGATCTACGCCCAGTACCGGGGCGAGTCCTATCTGTCCGTGCTCATGCTCGACTTCGAGCTGGCCACCGGCCGGATGCAGGTGATCGACGCGGGGTCGCCCCAGATGCTGCGCCTGCGGGGCCGGACGGTCGAGCGCGTGGACTTCGAGGCCCAGCTGCCGCTCGGCATGTTCGAGGAGACCGACTACCTCGTCCAGGAGTTCCGGGTGGAACCCGGCGACCGCCTCCTCTTCGTGAGCGACGGCGTGCACGCCGTCGCCGGGCCGGGCGGGGAGACGTACGGGGAGAAGGCCCTGGCCATGGCGATCACCTCGACGCGGTTGCTGCCGGCGACGGAGGTGCCCCGCGCCGTGCTGCGCGAGCTCACCGGCCACCGGGGCAGGCCCAGGCCCGAGGACGACGCCCTGGTGGTGTGCCTGGACTGGCACGGCCCGTCGGCCGAGTGACCGCAGCGGAACCGACCGCCCCCGGGGTGCCCGGGACGTCCGGGCCGGTTCCGCGTGACGGCCTCCGCGCGGAGAGCGGGTGCCGCGCGTCCCAGGACCATGACTACAGTTGTCGTACGACAAGAAACCGTGCCGTGCGGCGGACCCGCATGGACGCACGGACGCACGGACCGAGGAGAAGCACACGTGGCGGACCGACAGACAGCGGCACAGCAGGCGTCGCCTGCGCAGGAGGTCGGCGCGTTCCTGCTGCGGCGCCGCGAACAGATCGCCCAGCGCTGGGCCGACGAGGCGCTGTTCCGTACCGTGTTCACGATCTCGCGGGACGAGGCCGTGGAGGCGGGCCGGGCCGTCGTGGAGGCGCTGGCCGCGGTCGCGGCCGCGGACCGGACCGAGGACCTGGGGGCGGCCGGATTCGCCACCGTGCGTGAACAGCTGGGGCGCATGGCCGCCTCCCGGGCGCGCACGGGTGCCACCTCCGCCCAGATAGCCGACGAGGTGGCGGCGCTGCGCCCGGCGGCCTACGAGCTGCTGGGCGCCGACCTCGCCGACGTCCCCCGCTCCTTCGCCGAGGCCTGCGCGGTCACGCTCACCGCGCTGCTGGGAACCCTCCGCCTGGTCGTCCTGGAGACCGCGCTCAGCGCCGGACAGGAACTCATCGACCGGCAGCGCCTCCAGCTCCTCGAAGTGGCCACGCCCGTGATCAAGCTGTGGACCGGCGTGGTCGCCGTCCCGCTGATCGGCACCCTCGACAGCGCGCGCAGCCAGGTGGTGATGGAGAGCCTGCTCGACGCCGTCGTCAGCCAGCAGGCGCGGTTCGCCATCCTGGACATCACCGGTGTGCCGACCGTCGACTCCCTGGTCGCCCAGCATCTGATGAAGACCGTGGCCGCGGCCCGTCTGATGGGAGCGGAGTGCGTCGTCTCCGGCATCCGGCCCGCGATCGCGCAGACCATCGTCCACCTCGGCATCGACCTGGGATCCGTGGTCACCCGCGCCAGCCTCGCCGACGCCCTCGAGTACGCGCTGCACCGGCAGGGCATCTCCGTCGTCGACCGGGACCGTACCGGCCAGAGCGCACGGTGAGCGGCCCGGTCCCCGGCTCCTCCGGCCCGCGAGTCCCCGTCCTGAGGATCGGTGACATCCTCCTGGTCACGCTGCACGGCGACCTGCACGACGAGGCCGCCGAGGAGTTGCAGCGCGACATCGGCGAGGCCATCGCGGCGAGTTCGGCCGGGGGTGTGGTCATCGACATCTCCGGGGTCGAGATCGTCGACTCCTTCCTGGGACGGGTGTTCGCCGAGGTGGCCGCGCACGCGAAGCTGCTCGCCGCGGAGACGGTCGTCGCGGGCATGCGCCCCGCCGTCGCCATCACCCTGGTCGAACTGGGCCTCACACTGCCCGGGCTGCGCACCGCGCTCGACACCGACGAGGCGCTGCGGCTGCTCGCCCCCGCGTCCACTCCCCTCCACCAGAGCCCCGTACGCCAGGAGAGCCCGTGACGGACACCTCCGGCAGTGTCACCACCTCTCTGCCGATCCGTACCGACATGGATCTCGCATGGGTGCGCCAGCATGTGCGCCAGGCGGCCGCCGGACTCGGATTCGGACTCGTGGACCAGACCAAGCTCGTCACCGCGGCCAGCGAACTCGCGCGCAACACGCTGGTGCACGGCGGAGGCGGCCTGATGGAGTCCACCGTCCTCGGGGCAGGGGCCGCCCCCGGGCTGCGTCTGACGTTCTCCGACGGGGGTCCCGGCATCCCTGACGTCGAACGGGCCCTCGGCGACGGCTACACCTCCGGCGGCGGTCTGGGTCTCGGCCTGGGCGGAGCGCGCCGTCTGGTGCACGAGTTCTCGATCGACTCCCGCCCGGGCGAGGGCACGGCCGTGACCGTCGTCTGCTGGACCGCGGGCCCTCCGCGGCCGCGCGAGGAGAGCCGATGACACGCGTCTGGGACGTACCCGTCCACGACTCGACCCGCGTCCGGGACGTCCGGGTCGCGGCCGAGGCCGCCGCCGAGCACACGGGCCTCGGCCGCGACCGCGGCGCCGCGGCCACGCTCGTCGCCACCGAACTGGCCACCAACCTGCTCAAGCACGGCGGCGGCGGCCGGATGCTCGTCGAGACCGTGCACGACGACCTCGGGCCCCCCGGCACCGGGCGCGGCCCCGCCCTCCAGCTGGCCGCGATCGACCACGGCCCGGGAATCGCCGACCTCGCGGCCGCCTCGCTCGACGGGTTCTCGACCACGGCCTCGCTCGGCGCCGGCCTCGGCACCTGCCGGCGCGTCTCGGACCACTTCGAGGTGCACACCGTGCCGGGCCGCGGCACCGTCGCCCTGGCCCGGATCCACGCGGCCCGCCGGGACCGGCCCGGACACCGCTCCCCCGACGACGGGGCCCCGGTGCGCGTGGGAGGAATCAACATCCCGCTCGCGGCCGCCGAGCACTCCGGCGACGCCTGGGCGTGCGTCCGCTCCGGGGACGTGGTCACCCTGCTGCTCGCCGACGGTCTCGGCCACGGCCCCGCGGCCGCGAAGGCGTCCGGGGCCGCCGTCGGGCGACTGCGCGAACTCGCGCATCTGCCGCCGGCCGAACTGCTCGACGCGCTGCACCCGGCCCTGCACGACACCCGGGGAGCCGCCGTCGCGGTGGCCCGGCTCGACCTGGTGTCCCTGCGCCTCGACTTCGCGGGGATCGGCAACATCGGGGCGCGGCTGTGCTCCGGCGACACCTGGCGCCCCTTGCTGTCGCGTCCCGGGATCGTCGGTGCCCACCGCCCGGCGCGGCTGCCGCAGAGCAGTCTGCCGTGGACCCGCGACAGCCTGCTCGTGCTCCACAGCGACGGCCTGCCCAGCCGCTGGGTCCCCCCGCCCCTCTCCCGTCTCACCAGCTGGGACCCCGCGGTCACCGCCGCCGTGATCACGCGCGACTCCAGCAGCGCCGCCCGGCCGGCGCGGGACGACACCACCGTGGCCGTACTGGCCCCCACTCCGCAGGATCAGCGACCATGACCCGCACCTGGCAGATCACCACCGTCGACGACGCCGCCCGCGCCCGCATCGCCGTGGCCCGCGCCGCGGCGGCGCACGGCGCCTCCACGGTGGAACGCACCCGCCTCGTCACCGCCCTGAGCGCGCAGCTGCGGCAGTGCCTTCTCAAAGGGGGCGGCTGGCGGCTGACCCTGCGGACCTCCGGGCCGACGAGGGAGCCGGGCCGCGGACGGCTGACCGTCTCCCTCGACGCCGAGACGAACGGGGCGGAGGGCGGCCCGAGTTGGCGGGCGGGCCTGGACACCGCCGGTCCCGGCGGGGACGGCACCGGGGGCGGCACCGGCGACAGGAACGTACCGGCACGGGTGCCGCACACCCGGGCGGCCCTGGCCGACGCCCTGCTCGGCGCCGACGAGGACACCTCCCGGCTCCTCGGCAAACTGACCGAGCAGGAACGGCTGGTCGCCTTCCATCGAGAGGAACTCCACCAGACCAACCAGGGTGTGCTCGCGCTGCACGCCGAACTCGACACGGCCGGCCGGGTCCAGCGGGAGCTCTTCGACGCCGAACGCCGGGCCCGTACCGAGGCCGAGAGCGCCCGGCGCAGACTGACCTTCCTCGCCGACGCCAGCGCGGCGCTGACCGCCTCCCTCAACCACGAGGAGATCCTCGGCCATCTGCCCCGGCTCCTCGTGCCGGACTACGCGCGGAGCGTCGACGTCTGGCTCTTCGCCGCCGACGACAGGGCCCGCGGGCGCACCGCCCGCCCGGCGGCAGCCGTCGCCGCCGCCCGCACCGGCCGCCCGCACTACGCCGCCGACCATCCGGGCGGGCTGCCCGGAGTCGACGACCTGCCGCCCTCCGCACTCGACCCGCGGCAGCCGCTGCTGTGCATCCCGCTGCCGAGCCGGCACACGCCCCTCGGCGTCGTGACCCTGACGCCGCCGCGGGAGCGGTGGAGCGCGGACGACGCGGTGATGCTCGTCGAACTGGCGCGCAGGGCGGGCGTCGCGATCGACCACGCGCAGCGCTTCGAGCACAACCGCGACATCGCCGAGACCCTGCAACGCGCCCTGCTCACCGAGCTCCCCGCCACCCCCGGCCTGAACCTGGCGGCGCGCTACCTTCCCGCCACCCACGGGCTGAACATCGGCGGCGACTGGTACGACGCGTTCCGTCAGCCCGACGGGGCGCTGGTCACGGTCGTCGGCGACGTCACCGGCCACGGGCTGCGCGCTGCCGTCATGATGAGCCAGCTGCGCACCGCGCTGCGGGCGTACGCCGTCGACGGCGGCACGCCCGGACGGCTCCTCACCCGCCTGCACGCGTTCCTGCACCATCTCCAGCCCGATCTGTACGCCACCGCGGTCATCGCCCGGTTCCACCCGGACGAGCCCGAGGTCACCTGGGCCGCCGCCGGACATCCGCCGCCGGTGCTGCGCGGCCCGGACGGCGAGGTGCGCGTCCTGGACGCCCGGCCCGGAGCGATGCTCGGCATTCCGCTGCACCAGGAGATCCGCGACCACACGGCGCTGATCCCGCCGGGATCCACGCTCGCCCTGTACACGGACGGACTCGTGGAACGGCGGAGGGAGGGCATCGACCCGGGCATCCGGCGGCTGGCCGGGGCGCTCTCCGCCGAGCGCGCCGCCGGTCTGGACCATGATCTGGAGGGCGCCGCCGACCGGATCCTCGACCCGCTGCTGCGCGACTCCCGGCGCGACGACGACGTGTGTCTGCTGCTCGTCCACCTCGGCGCCACGGACGCGGACGGCGGCCCCGGGCGGACGTCCGCCTGACCTGCGGCGGACCGGCGCCCCGCCGCGCGGCCGGGTTCCGTCCGCGCCGGTCACTCCCCCGTGCGGCGGGCGGTGGCCTGCCGAGCCGCCTGGAACGCTCGGAGTCCGTTCTCCAGGGACGACCGCTGGGGCGGGGTCATCGCCGCGAGGACCGCGGCCAGGTCCAGGGTCCGCCGCGCGCCGATCTCCGCGAGCAGCCGGCCGCCCGTCGGCGTGAGCAGCAGGCTCAGGGCACGCCGGTCCTGGGGGTGCGGAATCCGCTGGAGCAGGCCGGCGGCCTCCAGCCGGTCGCAGAGACGGCTCGCGGTCGGCAGGGTGGTGCCGACGCTCTCGGCCAGGTCGGTGAGGGTGGGCGCGGGACGGCGCGCGACGGCGTTCAGTGCCCTCAACTGCTGTGCGGACAGCCTCGTGCCGCCCGGCCGGACGGCCGGGGTCCACAGGTCCACCAGTTCCTCGACGGCGTCCGCGAGCCGTCCGGCGACCACCTCGGGCGGAGGTCCGGCCCCCACGGGGTCCACGTCGGCCTCATCCCCCACGGGTCATCACGCGTTCCCCGGGGCCCAGCTCTCCACGAACCGCGCCCGGGCCCGACACTCCGTCCGGGCCACGCGCTCCGTCGAGGCCGGACTCCTCGTCCGGGCCGGGCGCTTCGCCGCTCGGTGGACGGCCCGGTCCCGGCGGGCGAGGAACCCTGCCGTCCGGACGGAGGGTTCCGTCGCGGCCTGGGGTGGCGGGTGTGTCGCGGATGATGCTCGTTCCTCGGAGTCGTGGGGAGCGGGAAGCGCGCGGCGGCGGCCGTCAGAAGAGCACGACGGCGCGGACGGTCTTGCCGTCCGGGCGGGACAGCACGGTGAGTTCGGCGGACAGCCTGCGCACCAGCGGCCAGCCGAAGCCGCCCTGCCCGGTCAGGTCGAGCCGCCGGGGCCGCGGCGGCTCGGGATCGTCGTCGGAGACCGAGATGCCGACTCCATCGCCCATGTCCCGCAGGTCCAGGCGGCACAGCCGGCCGCGCGCGTGCCGCACCACGTTCGTCACCAGTTCCGAGACCACGATCAGGACGGCCTCGGCCACCTCCCGCGGCACCGTGCGCGGCAGCCCGCCGAGGAACGTTCTGACCATGCGCCGGGCGTTCACTGCGGCCTGCGGATCCCTCTCCAGCCTCGCCCCGAGCCCCGGGCCGAGGTCGCAGGGCGGTTCGACGGTGGTCATGCCTTCGCCTCCCTTGCCGTACGTCCCGCCCCTACGCCGCGCTGCGGCGCCCTCCGTGTCGATCCGGTGTGCCGGGCGGGCTGTTCCCCCTTCTTCCCGGAGCGTCCCGGCGCATGTCACGGGTTTCCCCACCTTCACACCGTGGTCACACGGGAACCGGGCGGGGTGGGCACGGCACCCGTGCTGACGGCGGGGGACTGACGCCGTGGATCGGGGGCACAAGGCACGCGTCCCGGACGCCCCAGGGTGGTTCGGCGACATCGCTCCCGCGGTGGTCGTACGGGGCCGGGCGACCCCGGGACCACCGCGGTCGAGCGGCCGGGGTGGTGGCCCTCGACCGGCAGGGGCGGGCGGGACCACCACCCCGGCGCAGCGCCTCCCCCGCCCGGGGCGAGCAGGCGGAACCCGACACGGACGACAGGAGACGACGGATGTCCCGAACCACCACGGCACGGGTCGAGGCGGACAGGACGGTGGACCCGGAGGAGGCCCGGCGCCGCAAGCAGCGGTTCCGCAGACGCCTGGAGCGGCTCATCGGCATCGCGGCCACCGAGGGGAACGAACTGGTTCCCCTGCGCAACGGCGACCGGATCTTCGCCGCGATGCTCGCCGCGGTGCGCTCGGCCGAGCACACCGTCGACATGATGACGTTCGTCTACTGGCGCGGGGAGATAGCCCGTGAGTTCGCGGCCGCCCTGTCCGAGCGGGCCCGCGCGGGTGTCCGCGTACGCCTGCTGCTGGACGGCTTCGGCGCGAAGCGGATCGAGGAGGACCTGCTGCGGTCCATGACCACCGCCGGCGTACAGGTCGCCTGGTTCCGCAAACCGCTGTGGCTCTCGCCCCTGAAGCAGAACCACCGCTGTCACCGCAAGGCGCTCGTCGTCGACGAGCACACCGCGTTCACCGGTGGCGTGGGCATCGCCGAGGAGTGGTGCGGAGACGCCCGCGGCCCCTCCGAGTGGCGGGACACCCATGTGCAGGTGCGCGGCCCCGCCGTGGACGGCATCGCGGCGGCGTTCGCGCAGAACTGGGCCGAGTGCCACGACGAGCTCTTCGACGACCGGGACCGCTTCACCGGGCACGGCCGGCCGGGTTCCGCGACCGTGCAGGTGGTGCGGGGCTCCGCCAGTTTCGGCTGGCAGGACATGCAGACCCTGATCCGGGTGATGCTCACCTCGGCCGAGGAACGCTTCCGGCTCGCGACCGCCTACTTCGCCCCGGACACCTACTTCGTGGACCTGCTGTGCGCGACGGCGCGACGCGGTGTCCGGGTGGAGATCCTGCTGCCCGGTCCGCACACCGACCAGCGGGCCTGTCAGCTGGCCGGCCAGAACCACTACGGCGCGCTGCTGGCCGCCGGTGTCGAGATACGCCAGTACCGGCCGACCATGCTCCACACCAAGATCATGACGGTGGACGGGGTGGCTTCGCTCATCGGGTCCACCAACTTCAACCGCCGCTCCATGGAGCACGACGAGGAGGTCATGCTGGCCGTCCTCGACGAGTCGTTCACCGCGGCCCTCGACCGGGACTTCGACGAGGACCGGGAGAACGCCGTGGACATCGATCCGGGCCGCTGGCGGCGCAGGTCACCGCTCCAGCGCGCCAAGGAACTGGCCGTCGCCCCCGTACGCCGCTTCCTCTAGGACGGCGGACGGGGCGGGACGGGTCCGGGGACGCGGTCAGCGGGGCCGCTCGCCGGTCTCGCAGACCTTGCGGGCGATGTCCCGGAGTTTGATGTTGTGGTCCTGGGAGGCCTTCTTCAGCACGGCGAAGGCCTCGTCCTCGCCGAGACCGTGGCGCTCCATGAGGATGCCCATCGCCTCGCCGATCTCGTGGCGGGTCTCCAGGGCGTGCCCGAGCTGCTGGTGCTTACGGGCCGAGGACAGGGCCACCGCGGCGTGCGAGGCCAGCACCCAGCCCGCGCTCCGGGCCGACTCGTCGAACATGCTCGGCCGGCGCGAGTACACGTTCAGGGCGCCGAGTTCGTCGTCGTCGGTGAACAGCAGGAAGCCCATCATGCTGCCCATGCCCAGCTTCCTCAGCTCGGGCGCCAGGCGGGCCCACTTCGGGTGCGGCCTGCGCAGGTCCTCGATGGCGTAGAGCTGTTCCCGCTCGGTCACCGCGTCGAAGCACGGGCCCTCCCGCAGGTCCTGCTGGATCCGGTCCGCCATGCGCACGACGTCGCTGGTCGCGGCCAGCGCGCTGACCTCACCGCGGCGGACCGTGAGGATGCCGGCCTCGTCGCAGCCGTTGATCAGCACCGTGGCGTGCTCCACGATCCGGTCCAGGGTGGCCTGTACCGAGTCCTGGGCCAGCAGGTCCCGTGCCATGTCCGCCAGAGCGACCGCGAACTTCTCCCAGACCTCGCCCGACTCCTGCGCCATGGGACATCCGTTCATCCGTCGGAACGAAACCAGCCTTCACCTGGGGTTCCATTTTGCCACCCGCGACCGCCGCGCCGAGGGCGGCCGGGTGACACGGGTCCGCCGGGCCGCCGGAAATCCGGCCGAACGACGCGACCACCCCGTGCGGGCACCCCATATCCACGGGATCTTTGCATGCGCCGCCCGTTTCATCCGGCGGATCAAGGGTGACCCGGGAAGAGACCGATTCCGGAGAACACGCCCGACCCGATCAGGAGGTTCACATGGAGAACTGGCGCGAAGGCGCGTCCTGCCGCACCGTCGACCCCGATCTGTTCTTCCCCATCGGGAGCACCGGCCCGGCGGTGCTCCAGATCGAGGAGGCGAAGGCCGTCTGCGCGGGCTGTCCGGTCCGTGAGCAGTGCCTGCGCTGGGCCCTGGACACGGGCCAGACCGTCGGCGTCTGGGGCGGCACGAGCGAGGCGGAACGACGTGCGCTGACGCGTCGCCGCTCGCGCCAGCGGTCCCGGAACACACCCGCCTAGAGCGGGAGGCGGGCAGCACCGGGCCTCGCCCAGGGGCCGGGTTCGGCGCAGCTGACCGGGTCGGGACACCGCGGGAGAAATCCCCGCCCCCAGACCCGAACGAAGGGCACGATGCAGAGCGATCCGAGCCGGAACAGGAAATCGTCCTACGAGGCGCTGGGGGCGCTCACCAGCGCGTTCGGCGGCGAGCTGCGCAGCGTCACGGACGCGCGGCTGGCCGCGGACGGCTATCTGCGCGCCCTGGCGCGGGCGACACCGCCCTCGGCGCCCGAGCACTGGGACGACATCCTGCTGGTGGTCACCGAACTCGCGGCGAACACGGTCCAGTACGCCCCCGGCCCCTTCGAGCTCCAGATGCGCCCCACCACCGGCGGTGTGCACGTGACGCTCCACGACAGCAGCACCACCGCGCCCGCGCCGCGCCGCTTCCGCCCCGCACAGGGCGGGGGCGGCATCGGCTGGCATCTGATCCACGCGCTGTCCGACCAGGTCAGCGTGATCGTGCGGCCCGACGGCAAGGACGTGCACGCGTTCCTGCCCTGGTGACGGCGCACGCCGGCACCGAGCCGTCGTACGGACGTGGAGGTGTCGTTCGCGCCTGCCCGGGCACACGGGTGCGGTGAAGGAAGCTGTTGTGACGCCGTCGCACGACCGAGGGGGAGCGTTGAGTCCGGAGGAGCGGGAACCGACCGAGCGCGAGCACGCCGTGTGGGACCGGGTGCGGCGCGCCGCCACCGGGATGAACCACCACCGGGCGAAGGCCGCCCTCGGCGAGGCACGGAAGGCGGCCGAGCGGGAGGCGGAGGGCGAGGAGGCGGCCGGGGAGGGTCCGGCCGACGGCACGAAGGCGCGCGACGCGCGGACGGAGGCGGACGAGTGGCAGCGGATCACCGACGCCCTGGCCGACCACGCCGGCTCGTACGACCCCGGGACCGACCCCTTCGTCCAGGGCCAGCTGGCCGCCCGCTCCCACCGCGTACGCACATCGGTGCGACACGACTGAGCGTCAACCCCTCCGCATTGTCAGTGCTTTACGGAACAATGCTGATCAGCAAGAGCGGCACCGTACCGGTGGCGTGTGATTCCGTCCGTCCGTCGAAAGGCCGCCCGCACATGACGCCGACCTCGCACCTCCGTGCCGTGCCGCGAGCGCCGATCGGAGGCCGGTGACCATGCTGCGGCCGCTGTCGGGCACGCGCGCCCCGCTCGGCACCGAGGGTGCCGAGGTCCTGCGTCTGATCACCCAGCGCCGGTTCCCCGTCCGTCTCACCGTGCACGCGAACGGCCGTCGGCGGTACGGCTACTGGCTTCCGCTGGACCCGGCGACCGGGCGCGGCGGCTGTTACGTCGCGCTGCCCACCGGCGAGTGCGACGCGCTGCACGCGGCGGGCCTGATCGTGCTCGGCGATCCGCTCGTCGATCCCGCGAAGACCACGTACACGGTGCGGGCGGCGGCCCGTACGACCGTCACCGGGCGGACCGAGGCGGCCGACCGGGGCGGCGCGGCGCGCGGCGAGGCCACCGGCAGGACCGGGGCGAGCCGTCTGGTCGAGGTGAGGGAGGCCTTCCCGTTCCGGCATGCCCTGACGGCCTGATCCCACCCGCGACCGGCGGATGCGCGGCCGGGCGGGGCAGGAGGACGGACACCCCGTACCGGCTCAGACCCTCGGGCCGGGCAGGAGCGGCACCTCCGCGGTGATGCGCTTGCCCCCGGCCCGCAGCCGGGAGACGACGACGTCGCTGGCCAGGGTGCAGACGATCATCCATCCCCGGCCGCCCACCCGCATCCGGCCGACCTCGTCGAACTGGTCGACGGCCACGGGCAGCCGGTCGCTGCGGTCGCTCACGGACAGCCGCACCGCCCGCTCGGTGCGGGTCACGTCGAACCCGGTGACCCCGCCCCCGTGGAGCATCGCGTTGGTCACCAGCTCGGAGGCCACGAGCAGGACGTCACCGGCCGCGTCCTCGGCGTCACGGGTGAGCCCGCCGGACCGGCCCGCCAAGGCGCGCCTGACGGCCTGCCGCACGTCCGCGGGACTCCCGGGGCCCGTCGGGACCGCGTGATCCGCGTCCGCCACCGTGTCGACGGCGGACCTGTGTCCCTGCCTGCACATTCCCCACGCTCCGTTCCTGGCCGATGTCTCTACGGCTGACCGTGATGCGTCCCCCCAAACCTGGACGTTCGCGCACCCACCGGACGTCACCACCACCGTCCCGGCCGTCGACGGCACACGAACAACGCGCGAACGTCTCCGTCCGACGCGTCCCGCCCGTATCAACGGCACTTACCGTCAAGTAATATCCGCGGCAGTCCCCGGAGGAGGAACCGTGCCACGGCCCGAACGTTCGCCCTTGCTGCTCGCAGGCCTGCTGGCCACCGCGGGCGCCGCGCACTTCGCCGCACCGCGGCAGTTCGACGCCATCGTCCCGCGCGTTCTCCCGGGGGCACCCCGGACGTGGACGTACGCGAGCGGTGTCGTCGAGCTCGCCCTGGCGGCGGGGGTGGCGCTCCCCCGCACACGCCGGGTCGCGGCCCTGACCACCGCCGCGTTCTTCGTCGGGGTCTTCCCCGCCAACGTCCAGATGGCGGTGGACTGGCGCCGCCGTCCGGCGCCGCTCAGGGCGGCGGCTCTCGCGCGGCTCCCGCTCCAGGTGCCGCTCGTACTGTGGGCGCGCGGAGTCGCCCGGTCCGGAAAGGGACAGTCATGACATCTCAGGTGAACGTGGGCGACCAGGTCGAGGACTTCACGCTGCCGGACGAGACCGGGACGGCGCGGAGCCTGTCGGAGCTGCTGTCCGAGGGGCCGGTGGTGCTCTTCTTCTACCCCGCGGCCCTCACCGCCGGCTGCACCGCCGAGGCCTGCCACTTCCGGGATCTGGCCGCCGAGTTCACGGCCGCCGGCGCGCGCCCGGTCGGGATCAGCGGTGACGCGGTCGACCGGCAGCAGGAGTTCGCCGACCGGCACACGCTCGGCTTCCCGCTGCTGTCCGACGCCGACGGCACCGTCCGGGAGCGGTTCGGGGTGAAGCGGGGCTTCAGCCTGGCCCCCACGAAGCGGGTCACCTTCGTCATCGCGGAGGACCGCACCGTACTCGAAGTGGTCCGCAGCGAGCTGCGCATGAGCGCCCACGCCGACCGCGCCCTCGCCGCGCTGCGCGAGCACAAGGGCTGAGACGCCCGGGGGTGTTCGCGGACGCCCCGCACGACGAAGTGAACGGGCCCCGCCCCTATGCGGATGGAGGGCGGGCCCCGTTCACTGCGCCCATTCTCGGCGCGGTCCCCGCCCTCCGACAGGGAGTGCGACCGGGTGGCGTGGGGACACCGGACACACCCCGTGCGCGCCGCGCGCCTCCCGTGTGCGCCCCCTCCCGTACGCGCCCCTCCCCCGCCCGGCGGGGCCCCGCCGGCGCCCGCGAGGCGGGCTGTCGGGCACCCGGCCGAACGGTCATGCTGGAGCCGACACGACGGACCCACGGACCACGGAGGCCCCATGACGGACCAGGTCGCATCCCTCGAAGTGAAGCCGGCGGCGGGACACATCGGCGCCGAGGTCACGGGAGTCGACCTGGCGGAGCCGCTGACGGACGAGGCCGTGGGCACGATCCGGGCGGCGCTGCTGCGCTGGAAGGTCCTGTTCTTCCGCGGCCAGCGACTCGACCACGCCTCGCACCTCGCCTTCGCCCGCCGGTTCGGGACCCCGGTCCGCCTCCGGTCGCGGGGCGGCGCGTCGCCCGGGGACTTCCCCGAGGTGGAGACGACGGCCGACCGGCTCGAACTGGGCGGCCGCTACGGCATGGACCACGAGGAGTGGCTGCGCAGGCGCCGCCACTCGCTGCTGCGGGGCTGGCACTGCGACCACGGCGCCCGGGTCGATCCCCCGGCCGCGACGATCCTGCGCGCCGAGACCGTCCCCCCGTACGGCGGGGACACGACCTGGTCGAACCTGGCCGCCGCCTACGCGGGTCTCTCGGCGCCCGTGCGGGCCTTCGCCGACACCCTGCGGGCCGAGCACCGGCTCGGGGTCGGATACCAGAGCAGGCCGGGCGAGGACGCGTACGTCCGTCATCTGCTGGACCGTCAGATCGCCACCGAGCACCCGCTGGTGCGGGTGCACCCGGAGCCGGGCGAGCGGATCCTGTTCGTCAACGGCTACTACGTCGAGCAGATCCTCCAGGTGTCCCGTCCGGAGAGCCGGGCGCTGCTCGACCTGCTGCTGGAGCAGGCGACCCGGCCCGAGTACACGGTCCGCTTCCGGTGGGAGCCGGGCAGTGTGGCCTTCTGGGACAACCGGGCCACCATCCATCTGGCACCGAGCGACACCGCCCACCTCGACCACCCCCGGATCATGCACCGGGTGATGCTGACCGGCGACGTGCCGGTCGGGGTGGACGGTGAGCCGTCGACACCGGTCACGGGCAGCGAGCCCGGCCGCTGGTGAACCCGGCCGCCGGGGGGCCGGACCGCCATGGGCCCGGTCTCCGCGCTGCCGGGCCGCACGTGCCCGGGGCGCGGGCCGCCGTCAAAAGACGCCCTGCCCGGGGACCAGGATCCCCCGCGGGTCGTAGGTGTGCCGGGCGGCGGCGAGCCGCCGGTAGGCGGGGCCGAAGTGCTCGCGCCAGTCCGCCGCGTCGAAGGGCACCGAGCCCACCGGGTAGTGGGTGCCGCCCGCCGCGTGGACGGTGTCGTAGGCGGCCCGGTTGGCCGCCAGGAGCCGGTCGACGGTCGCGGTGTCCTCGGGCGGGGTCGTGCGCAGGACGGCCAGCAGATAGGACACCCGGTCGTCGGGGACGCGCAGCAGCGGGGCGTGCAGCTTCGCGCGCAGCACCGGGTACAGCAGCACGACACCGGGCCCGAGGTCGGCCGGGGTGAGGTCCGCCAGCAGCGATTCGGCCAGCGCCGCCGCGGAGCGGCCCGGCAGCAGCAGGTTCAGCCAGGGGTGCGCGAAGGCCCACAGGCCCGCTTCCTGGAGGGCGGCGACCGAGGCCGCGAGCCGGTCGAGGAAGTCGTAGTAGCCGAGGTCGCTCACCTGGGCGCCCGCGGGGTCGTGGCGCAGCCCGCGCAGCAGCGCCGTGTCGTCGGGGGCGGGCCCGACGGGCGGTCCGTAGGCGACGGCCTCGATGACATAGCCGCGGAAGGCCCCGTCGGCGTCGGCGCTCACCTGGCCCTCGACATAGCCGAACCGGCCCTCCTCGACGAGCAGGCGCTGGTCGTCGAGGAAGGTGCGCAGGTCGTCGTACGGGAGGAGGTAGTGGCGTACGGTCGCGGGCGCGGGGACCAGGCGCAGGGTGGCGCCGACGATGACCGCGCACTGGCCGAGTCCGGCGAGCACGGCGTGGAACAGGTCGGGGCGGCGGTCCGGGGAGCAGCGGACGAGGTCGCCCGCGCCGGTGACGACCTGGAGTTCCGTGACGTTGTCGACCTGGGCGCCCTGCCGGTGGGTCTGGCCGCCGATCCCGCCGACCGAGAGGGTGCCGCCGACGGAGAGTTCGAGATAGTCGGTGAAGGTGGGCGGGGTGAGTCCGTGGGCCAGGGCGGCCCGGGCGACCTGGCTCCAGCGGGCCCCCGCGCCGACGGTGACCGTGGTGCTGTCCGGTCCGACCGGGCCTATGGACGCGAGGGGCGCGGTCTCGATGATCAGGCCACCGTCCACCTGTGCCTGTCCCTGGGTGGCGTGGCCCTGGCCGCGCGGTGCGACGGACACCCCGTGCTTGTTGCAGAAGCGCACCATGGCGACGATGTCGCGGACCGAGCCGGGCCGCAGGACCGCGGCCGGACGCCGGTGGACGATGTGGCCGAAGTCGTCGGCGTCCGCGGTGAGGGAGGCGTCGTCGGTGTGCACGGTGCCGTCGAGCCGCGGGAGACCGGCGAGCGGGCGGCCGTTCGCGCCGGTGGTGGAGGCGGCCCAGCTGCGGGTGAAGGGATCGAATCCGACGACCGCGGCGCCGGCGGCGGCCAGGCCCTGAAGTGCGGTACGTCGCGAGGGTGTCCGGGGCATGCGCTCCTCCAGGTGCGGCCGCTTCGAGATCAACTGGGGCCGAGTGTAAGGGACTTGAGAGTCCCCGGGGCCGGTTGATCCGAACGCGCGTGCCGGGACGCCACTGCCCCCCGAAACGGCCGCGTCCGCCGCCCCGGGAGGGACGGCGGACGCGGTGAACCGCTTTCCGGGGACGGTCAGTTGGCCGTCGACGCGCCCTTCGGCTCGTCGCCGTCGACGTCGACCGGCGTACGGCTGTACCCCGAGAGCTCCAGCGGAGCGTTCGCCTTCGCGGAGCCGCCCTCGCTGTTCTGCCCGCCGAGGTTCTGGCGGACCGAGTCGAGGATGGTCAGACCCTGCGCGACCAGCCCGGCCGCGATCTCGCCGAGACCGTCGGCGCCGTTGAGGACGTTGACGTTCGCGCCCGCGAGACCGCCGGCCGCCTCCTTCACGATCAGCGGCAGCTGGTCGATCAGCATGCGGTCGAGCGCGACCCGGTCGTGCGAGGCGGCCGCCTCGGCCTGGATCTTCATGCGCTCGGCGTCGGCGATGGCGAGGACCTTGATCCGCGCGGCCTCGGCCTCGGCCGGCTTGACGACCTCGGCGACCAGCTGCTGCTGACGCAACTGAGCCGCCCGCTGGGCGAGTTCGGTCTGCGCCGCGAGGACCTCCTGCTGCGCGTGGGCCTGGGCGAGCGGGCCCGCCTGGGCGGCCTGCGCCTGGGCGCGGTCCACCTCGGCCGAGTACTCCGCCTGCACGATGGCCGTCTGCCGGGCGTACTCGGCCTGGTTGCGCGCCGCCACCTGCTGCGCCTCGACGGAGGCCTGCGTGGCCTGCGCCTGGGCGATCTGGGCCTGTCGCTGGATGGCCGCCTTGTGCGGGGCGGACATCGCGTCGATGTAGCCGGTGTCGCCGTCGTCGATCGACTGGATCTGGAGCGAGTCGACTATCAGGCCGATCTTCGCCATCTCCAGCTTCGAGGTGTCGAGCACCTCGGCGGCGAGCTTCTGCCGCTCGGTGACGATCTCCTCGACCGTCATCGAACCGATGATGGACCGCAGGTGGCCGGCGAAGATCCGGCCCGTCAAGACCGACATCTGGTCCTGGTCGGACAGGAAGCGCTGTCCCGCGTTGATGATGCTCTCGGTGTCGTTGCCGACCTTGAACGCGATCACGGCACGGACGTGCAGCGAGATGCCCTGCTTCGTGACACAGGTCTCGGTGACCTCCGCCTCGCACATGGACAGCGTCAGGAAGCGGGTCTTACGGAAGACGGGCAGCACGAACTTGCCGTGCCCCGTCACCACTCGGAACGGCGCGCCCCCCAGTCCCCGCCTGCCACCCGAGATCAACATCGCCTCATCGGGAGCGGGTACGCGATAACCGAACATGCTTCTCCTTCTCAACCGGCGCCGACGGCGTCGCCGTCGAGCGCGTCCAGCGGATCGGCCCACTCGATGACGTCGACCTCACGGCATCCCCTGGACTCGATCACCAGCACGGTCGCCCCCTTGGGCAGGGGTTCCCGGGACCAGGCGTGGAAGGTCTCGGATCCGCCTCTCACACGCACCAGGATCTCGCCGGGACCGGCGGTTCCCCGGGTGCCGATGAGCAGTTCCCCCGTGCAGCCGATCACGGCTTCGTCCTGCACCACAGCCGGCCACCCCCCATCACTCTGAATCTGCCTCTGACCTTAGACCCAGCCGTTCCGGGGCAGGTACGCCCCCCGTCCTTCGACGGCCCCTCGACAGGGGGGCGCGCCGGGTGTCTCAGGAGAAGTGTGGGCTCAACACGGGTGAAGCGATAGGTCTTGCCGCCGGCCGGGACGACAACGTTGCCGTCCGGTGACACGCGTGAGCCCGGCGGATCACTCGGGAGGGTGAGTGTGCCGCCGGGCTCGGAGCGGGCCGCGGGGGTCCGGGCGGTGACCGCCCGGACCCGCGAACCGTCGACCGTCAGTTGTTGGTGCAGGTGTTCCCGGCGGTCGGGTTCAGCAGCGCCACCACGTTGACCGTGTTGCCACACAGGTTCACGGGGATGGTGACGGGGATCTGGATGACGTTGCCGGACAGGACTCCGGGACTGTTCGCAGCTGCACCGACCACCGGTACGGGGTCGGCGGCGGCGGTCCCGGCGGTGGCCAGCAGGGCGACGCTGGCAAGTCCGGCGGCGGCCATCAGACGAATACGCATTCCAAGCTCCGTTCATTCGCAGTGGTGCGAGCTCCTCCACCATCACCTTTGCGAACACATGACGACATTCCAGAGCAGCCGAACGGGGGTTCGCCCTCCGGGGCACCCGGGGAGCGGGCCGGGTCCGGGGCGCGTCGCGCGGGGCGTACGGAATGCCCGTAGCGTGAATACAGACCCGGTGGAACAGGGAGAAACCATGACAACGAGCCAGCCCGACGCGTCCGTGCCCTCCGATGACAGGGCGACCCCCGACACACTGCTGCACACCGGGACCGAGGGCCCGGTGACGGCCGAGGACCTGGTTCTCGCCGCGGGTCGCGACGTCACACCGCAGAATCTCGCCTGGGCCGAGCGCAAGCTCAAGGACGAGGGCTCGGCGGCGGTGGACAAACTGCTGCCCTAGGGCCTGTCCGGGACGCCGCGGCAGGAAGGCCCCCGGGCCGGCTCCGATGCGGTGGAGCCGGCCCGGGGGCCTGCGCGCGAGGGGGCGGGTCAGGAGGCGGGGCACTCCTTCCATGCCAGGTGGTAGACGGTGCTGATGTCACCGTCCGTCGAGTCCATGGTCATGAAGCTGGAGCTGCCGGGCGCCGAGGTGCCCGCGTTGACGCGGAGCTCGGTGTTGATGTTGAAGTTGCGCTGGACACCACAGGGAGCCCAGACCAGTTGGGCCCAGTCCGTGGTGTCCGTGGCCTGCCAGTCGTCGCCGTACGGGCCGCGGAAGGGGTGGGTGATGGCGGCCGTGTTCGAGGATCCCTGGAAGTAGTACGAGGCCTTCTCGGTGCTGGTGGCGCCGGACTGGAGCGAGGCGAAGCCCCGGTAGTCCGCCTGGGCGATGGCGTAGGTGAAGCCCTGCGGAACATGCACGATCAGGTTGAGCTGGCAGTTCTTGCGGAACGCGGTGGGGTCGGCGTTGCCGCCGACCTGGGCGAGGTAGTCGCTGTAGGTGACCGTGAAGGCGGTGTTGTCCGGGGAGACGGCGACGGCCGCGGTGCCCTGGGGGCAGCCGGACCCGTTGACCGTGGCGACACTGATGACGATCTTGTCCGGGGGCGGGTCCTGGATACCGGAGGACGGGCTCGACAGGGGAAGCGCTGTGGCGAACAGAGCGGCGATCGCGCCGCCCATGAACAGGCCACCGGCCATGGTGCTCCAATCCGTTGCGTCGGTGTTCCGGCGGCGGCACACGGGCGCGCCGCCGTGAATGGGGGGTGCGGTTCCCCGCTCGGGCGGGGAACCGTCGCTGACCTGTGCGTGGATCACGTGCGGCTCGCTTGTACATGCCCATGACAAATGCGCAGCGCGAGCCGCTCCCGGTTGTGAATGAGCTGTGAAGGCCGGGAGCGACGAAATCGTACGTACCGGCGGTCGCGGCGGACAGGGCCATCTCCGGCCATTCGATACGCGCCGTTCACACCCGCCTCCCCGGTCACGGGCCCCGTTCACCACGGTTCACGCCGACTGCGGACCCTCGTCCACAGGCGGGCACCCGGGTGTCTCCGGGAGGTCCTCCCCCTGCCCCCGGGCGGGCCGGGAGGCGTCGGGTCCGTGCGAATCACCCGCCCCCTCAGCGCGTCCCGGACACCCCTGCGACACTGAGACACATGGATCCACGACACCTGAGACTCGGCCGCCGCCGGATATGGATGAGCGGTGCTGTCTGTTTCCTGGTCCTCGGGCCGATCGCCTGGTTCTTCGGTGGCTGGATCCCCTTCGCACTGCTGGCCGTTGCCCTCGTCCTCGCCACCGCGGTCTCGCACTGGCGGGCCCCCCACTGGCTGGCGCCGGCCATCGCCAAGGGCCAGTCGGAGAGCCGCCGGGACGTCGCCACCTTCTGCGTGGTCATAGCGGTGAGCGGCTACGCCCAGCCGACGCAGCCCGCCCCCTCGCCCTCCGCCCTCGCCGCCGTGCGCCTGGAGGCGTACCGGGCCGCGGCGGACGACGACCTCTCCGAGGACCTGCGGCTCCTCGCGGCCGACGCGCTGGCCGCCGCGGACCACGCCAACGCCGAGGACACCCCGGCGGGCTGGCGGGCGGCACGGGCCAGCGCCGAGCGGCTCGCACACGCCGCCCAGGAGGGCAATCCGTACGTACGACAGCTGCTCATCCAGTGGGTGGAGGGCAACCCGGCGAGCGACCGCTAGCGGCGCCCGGACGACCTTCGGGGCGCCTCAGGGGCGCTCGAAGAACTGGACCACGCCCCCGGCCGAGAAGCAGAGCGCTCCGGCGAGGGTGCCCCAGTTGGCGATGTCGACGTTCACGAGGCTGCCGGTCGCGGGCCGGGTGAAGGCGGCGAGGGCCGAGAGGAAGAACAGTACGGATCCCAGCTGGTTGACCGCGACGATCCACCAGCCGAGGTCCCCGGCCAGGACACGGGGGCGCCCGTGGCAGACCTCCACGATCGCGAGGTGGCCCGAGACCAGGAACAGGACGCAGCCCACCAGGTCAGGGGCCCAGATCAGCCGGTCCACCTGCTGGACCGACAGCCCCTTGATCAGCGAGTCCACCAGATTGACGCCGAACACCAGCGTTCCCACGAACAGCAGGAAGGTGCTGAGCCAGTCGATGCGGCCCGGCTCGTAGCTCCACCACCGCCAGCGCCGCCCGGCCAGCGCGTCCGACTCGCTGTCGCGGCGGGGAGCGTTCACGGCCTGGAGCAGGGACGCGTAGCCCCCGGTGTTGAAGAACAGGCCGCCCGTGAAGTAGATCCAGACGCCCGTGACGCCGTGCGAGCCGAACTGGGCGAACCCGGCCCCGAGGGCGAACAGCAGCCCGCCGACGGTGAACGCGGTCGCGGCGATGGCGTTCAGCCGGCGCAGCCGGGCGATGGACACGGTGTCCGCCCGCCGGGAGCGGGCCTCCGTCTCCCCGGGGGCTCGCACCGTGAGCAGGCCGCGTTTACGCGCCCGGCGCGACTCCCAGACCGCGATGCGCCCGTCCATGAGACGCCAGGTCAGCCGGGTCGTGAAGGGGCCCGCGCCTTCGGAGCGCGCTTCGGTTCGACTCACCCGGCGACCTTAGCCCGCCGCGCCGAAATCCGTCGTTCGCCCTTCCCGTCACCTTTCGGGTGGTTTGCCCGTACGGGGCACGCGCGCATCCTCTCGCGGGCCGGGACGGGAGCCCTCGTGCGGGCCGACAGGGGAACCGGTGGGCTCAGGACTCCGCCTCGCGCCGCAGGAAGGTGCTCACCTGGCAGGCCAGGCTGTCCCGGGCCGGGTCGGAGGACGCGGCCGCGTCGAGGGGCGTGTCGTTCGCGATGCCGCCCGCCCACAGATAGCGCTCGGTCCACTCGTCGTCGACCTTCAGCTGGATCTGGATGTCCATCCGGTTCAGGACGGCGTCGGGGCCCGCCGCGAAGAGGACCGCGGTGGCCCGGCGCAGGGGATAGACGTCGTAGCCCTCGATGAACTGCGAGTTCCGCCAGTCCAGGAAGGCGCTCTCGCCGTCGGCGCCGACACGGATATCGATCTGGCCGTCCTCCAGGTGGATGCCGAAATGCTCGGTGGCACGGTTCTCGACGGTCACCCGCAATCTGAAGTACGTGAGTTCGTCGGCCGCGTCGTCGCGCCCCTTCGGGGGCTCCGCCTTTTCCACGCCATGAACGCGAACACGCAGGCCGGCCTGCTCGTCGTACTCCTGCCAGTCCCCGACCACGTTGGGCTCGCGCACAGTCCACCTCTCCACTTCAGAGAGTTGTTCCTATCTGTGCCCTCAACGAAGTGTCAAATGCGCCGCACATACCGTGGCCAGCGAATTTTCCTTTCTTGATCGGTGATCAAGCCGTGCCCAGCCAGAATCATTCCGCGCCACCCGAACGGGGTATTTCGCGCGTGCTGCACATCACGTTCCCCGGCGGCCTCACCCGCCTCCGCCCGGAGCCGCCGCCGTTCGCCGCGCGGACCGGTCCGGCGTCGCCTTCACGGCGTCCTCCGGAGCAGCACCGAGAACCACACCTTCTTCCCCGTGGTGCCCGGGTCGGCCGGCGCGACGCCCCAGTCGTCGCTCAGCTCGGCGATGATCGCCAGTCCGCGTCCCGACTCCTCGCCTCCGTCCGCCGTGCGCGGCTCGGGCAGGGCGGACGAGCGGTCGGCGACGAAGATCCGCAGTTCGTACGGGTCGCACTCGATGCCGACCGTGACGGGGCCGCCGCGGTCGGGGCTGCCGTGTCTGAGCGCGTTGGTGAAGAGTTCGCCGGCCGCGAGCACCGCGTCCTCGACCAGCCGGGCCGGGAGCCCCAGCCGGGTGAGGTAGTCGGCGACCATGGCCCGCACACCGGGCACCCGGGAAGGGTGGGCGGCGACGGTGGCCCGCATCCCGTGCACCCCGCGCACCGGACCCTCCGGGGCACCCTCCGCCTCGCCGGTCCCACCGGGCACGGCCTGCGCCGGGGCTTCGGGGGGCACGTCCCGCGCGGGTACGGGATCGGCGGGCGCCGGGGGGCCGGGACGGGCCGCCCCAGGGCGTACGGGATCGATCGGCGCCGCAGCTTCCGGGAGGTCCGCCCGCCCGTGACCCGGCTCCACCGGCACCGAATCTTCCGGGAGCGCCGCCTGCGCGTGACCGGGATCGGCGGGTGCCGGGATGTCGGGGAGGGCCGACCTCGTGTGCACGGGGGCGGCCGGGGACGGGGCTTCCGGGAGTGCCGCCCGGGCGTGCCCGGGCTCGCCGGGTATCGGAGTTTCAGGGAGCGCCGACCTCGTATGTACCGGGTCGGCCTGGGCCGGATTTTTCGGGTGCGGCGCGGGCGTGCGTACGGGATCGGTCCGCGCCGGAGGTTCGGGGAACGCCCGCGCGTGACCCGGTTCGGCCGGTGTCGGAGTTTCCGGGAGGGCGCGTGCGTGTGCGGGGTCGGCCGGGGGCGGGGGGTCGGTCCGTTCGGGGAGGTGGGTGCGGAGCGCCTGGCCGTCCGCCGGGTGCGCGCCCTGTTCCGGGACCCGGCCCCGGCACCCGGGAGCCCGGTCGCCGTCGGCCGGTCCGGGCGACGGTTCGCGGCGCGGTGCCCTGGATGCCGGCATCGGTCCTCCTTCGGGCACGGCCCGGGTGCGGTTGTCTCGGCGGCTGCCCGAGCAGCCAACACGCCGGACTGCGGCGGCGACCAGGGGGTATTCGGGTTGTCCGGTTGCAAGCGCGTAGTGGTGCGGGATGTATGTTCGATCTTGTGAGGAACGGGAACGGGGGCGGGGCGACGGTGTCCCTTGACGATGACACCGTCCGGGCCGGGCTGCGGGACAAACGGGTGCTGGTGACCGGGGGTACGCGCGGACTCGGCGAGCAGATCGTGCGGCTGCTGTCCGCCGAGGGCGTGCGCGTGGCCACCTGTGCGCGCACCGCGCAGGATCTGGAGACGCTGGCCGCCTCGATGGGCCCCGGTCTCCTCACCCGGCGGCTCGACGTGACCGCGCCCGGGGATCTGGAGCGGTTCGTGGCGGACACGGCGGACCGCTTCGGGGGCCTGGACGGGGTGGTGGCCTGCACGGGCGGCTCCCGCGGCGGCGGCTTCGAGGAGGCGGACGCGGAGGACTGGGCCGCCACCTGGGCGGTGAACGTGGGCCACGCGACCCGGCTGGTGCGGGCGGCCGTCCCGCATCTGCGGACCGCGGGCGGCGGCTCCGTCGTGGTGATCTCCTCGATCTCCGGCTGGAAGCCGGGCCCGCCCGCGCAGTACTCGGTCGCCAAGTCCGCGCAGATCCAGCTCGCCGCCTCCCTGGCCCGCGAACTCGGGCCGCACGGGATCCGGGTGAACGCGGTCTCCCCCGGTTCCATGCTGATCCCCGGCCGGCGCTGGGACCGTATGCGCCGGGAGCAGCCGGAGGCGTTCGCCCGCTTCGTGGCGGCTGAGCTGCCGGGCGGCGCGCCGGTCGCACCGCAGGAGGTCGCCCGGGTCGTGGCGTTCCTGCTGTCGGACTGGTCCAGCGGGATCTCCGGCGCGCACCTCCCGGTCGACCGCGCCCAGAACGCCCCCTCCCCCGACGGGTACTGAGCCCGCGCCGCCACGACGGCGGCGCCGGTGCCCCGCTCCGGACCCGCCCGCTCCTCAGGCCGCCGCCCCGAGGACCCCGCGCGAACGGCGCTCGAACTCCTGCACGACGGGTTCGGTCCTGCGGGGTTCGAGGCGCCTGCGGAAGTCGCGCAGGGCCTGCACGGACCGTTCGCTGTGGACGGCGCCGAGGTTCTCCAGCGCCAGGGTCGCGGTGCCGACCGCCTCGTCCAGGCGGTCCTGCTGGAGGTGCGCGGTGGCGAGCACCGAGCGGCTGATGGCCTGGCGCCTGCGCCGGTCCGCGCCGGAGCCGAGCGACTCGCTCGCCGTGCGCTCCGCCTGCCGGGCGAGCCCCAGGTCACGGAAGCACAGGGCGGACTCGGCCTGGAGATAGTGGTGGTCCAGATAACGCACCCACGGCGACTCCTGCTCGGCCCCCTTGCTCGCGGACCACTGCCGCTCCGCCAGCCGCAACGCCTCGGCCGTGTCGTCGGAGCGGCCCCGCGCCGCGTGTCCGCGCGCCGCCATGGCGTACAGCCGCATCAGACCGAGGGGGCTGCCGGCGCCCTGCGCGGTGACGATGCCCGCGCGGGCGAGTGCCACCCCCTCGTCGGGGCGGCCGAGGCCGGTGGCGAGATGGGAGAGACCGGCGAGGATCTGACCGCCGAGCACCCGGTCGCGGCCCTCGGCGCACAGGCGCAGGCCCTGGGTCATATAGCGCTGGGCGAGGCCGTACTCCCCCGCGTCGTACGAGCTCCAGCCGGCCATCGCGGCCAGGCGCGCGGCGGCCGCGTACAGCCGGCGGCGCTGCCCGGCGGGCAGGGCGCGCTGCTGGAGCATGGGGACGACCTCGGTGGAGAGGTAGTGCACGATGCTGGTGCGCACCCCGCCGCCGCCGTAGTGGTTGTCCATCTGGTCGAAGACGGCGATCATCGCGTGCACCTGCTCGACGGGGCCGCCGTCCACCCGCGGGGGCGAGGAGAGCGCCCCCTGGTGCTCCAACAGCCACAGCAGCCACTCGCGTTGAGGGTGCGTCAGGGCCGAGGCGACGAACGGGACGGTGCCGAGGTGGCCGCGCCGGGAGATGTCGGTGGAGCCCAGTTCCGCGAGCGTGTGCAACGTCTCCGCCACGTCCTCGCCGTAGCCGAGCGCTCGGCTCGCGACCGGGCGCTGGGGATCGGAGTGGAAGCCGAGGTCCGCGGGGGACAGGGCGCGGCCGAGCCGCTCGGACAGGACGGCGGCGATCAACTCCGGCGTGGTTCCCCGGGGTTGCTGCCCCTGGAGCCAACGGGTGACCGAGGCCTTGTCGTAGTGGGAGTCGGCGCCCTGCCTGCGCCCCAGTTCGTTGACCCGCAGGGCGAGGGAGGCGTAGGAGCAGCCCGCCTCCTTGAGCGCGGCCGCCAGCACCCGGTTGCCCCCGGCGGCCCTGCCGGCGTTCCTCGCCTGTCCCTCGGTCACGCCGGCCACCCCGTATCGCCTCACATCCGCACGCGGCTGCGCTTCGATACATACCTGACACGACATCAATTACGGTACGAGAAAGCACAGTTGAGCGTGACCGCCACCGAATGTGCGACGGATCACCCGGTCACTATGGTGGCCGGTCCGCCGCCTGTGCAACCGGCGTTCCGACAATTACGCAACGTTCCGTATCACTCTGTCCCCGCCGGCGGCCGCGTGGCACACTTTCCGATCGCCCGACACCGATCCGCGCCGCCGCGGGCCCCTGACACCGACCCGCGCCCGCGGATGATCCCGAGCCGCCACCACGCCCCCACAACCGGACAACCCGCACGCACTCTCCCGCCGTGCGGGTTGTCCACCCGGCGGGCGGGACGGGGTCGGGGCCGGGGCGGTCCGCGGTGCCGGTCAGTCGGTCGTCGCCGGTTCGATGTTCTGGTTGAGCCGGAAAAGGTTGCCCGGGTCGAACTCGGCCTTCACCTGCGCCAGCCGCGTGTAGTTGCCGCCGTAGCTCGCCCGGACGGCCGCCTGGTCCTCGGCCATCACCATGTTCACGTACGCGCCGCCCGCCGAGTACGGGTGGAGGGCGTCGGAGTATTCGACACTCCACCGCTTGACGGTCTCCGCGTTGGCCGGGTCGGAGTCCACCCCCGCGTATACGGCGCCCCAGCCGGAACTCCGGTAGCCCCAGGCGGTGTCCGTCGGACCGACGTCGTGGACGGCTCCGTCGATGGGGTACAGGTGCATGGTCGACTTCCAGGTCGGCATCTCCGCACCGAACTTGGCGTGCAGGTCGACGGCCTCGCCCGGGAGCCGGTCGACGAAGTCCGCGCGCCAGTACCACTGGTCGCCGGGCGGGTAGACGCCGTCGAACGCGGACTGGAGGTCCGGGTGCGGCATCGGCGCGGGGCCGTGCAGCAGCGGCGCGGGCAGCGCGTCCAGCAGCGGGGCCATGTCCCGGGCCGCCGCGTCGGTGTCGTCCCCGACCCGGCACCACATCACACCGCAGACCTTCTTCAGATGCAGTTCCTCCGGGAACGGCGGCCCCGGCGGGACCGAGGCGAAGAGGAAGAAGCCGCCGAGTTCGCGCGGGGCGCCGGAGATGAAGTCGAGGTAGGCGGTGAGGACTTCGGCACCGCTCTCGACGGGCCAGAACGTGGGACCCGCCACGACCGTGCTCACCTCGTGCAGCCGGAACAGGAACGAGGTGACGACGCCGAAGTTGCCGCCGCCTCCGCGGATCGCCCAGTACAGGTCGGGGTTCTCGTCGGCGTTCGCCCGGACGCGCTCACCGTCGGCCAGGACCAGTTCGGCCTCCAGCAGGTTGTCGATGGCCAGCCCGAAGCCGCGGGTGAGGTGGCCGAGGCCGCCGCCGAGGGTGATGCCGCCGACCCCGGTGGTGGAGATGATGCCGCTCGGTGTGGCCAGGCCGTGCTCGTGGGTGGCGCGGTCGACCTCGCCGAGGAGACAGCCGCCGCCGACGCGTACCGTGCGGGCCGAGGGGTCGACCTCGATGTCCTTCAGCGGGGAGAGGTCGAGGACCACTCCGTCGTCGCAGGTGCTCAGGCCCGCGCCGTGGTGGCCGCCGCCGCGCACGGCGAGCGGCAGGGCGTGGTCGCGGGCGAAGCCGATGATCAGGGCGACGTCCTCCGGGGAGGTGCAGCGCGCCACCAGGGCGGGCCGCCGGTCGATCATGGCGTTGTAGACGGCGCGGGCCTCGTCGTACCCGGGATCTTCAGGGCCGATCAACTGCCCTTTGAATCCCGACAGTTCCTGGCGCGCCGCTTGTACCGGTGTGATGGACATGTGGATCCCCGTATCTGGAGACAGCCCCAGGTCCGATGCCCAGGCCGTGGACCGGCTCCCGCCGATTGGTCCGATGTGCCTGTTTCAGCCCGATCAGGAACCAGCCTAACCCCGCGCCATGCGCCTAGCTCGGCGACTTGACTCCCGGGCCCCCGCCCGGTCACGTTCAGACCCGGGAGATCACCGGTCCCGTCTCCTCACGTCCTGCGGCGAGCGCGGGCTCCGGCAGTACCGCGTACAGCGGCGTCGGACGCGCCACGCGCAGACAGGGCGCGGGCACCGGCGGGTCCAGCGGGGCCCGGTCGGCGGCACGGGCCCGCCACGAGGACCAGATGATCTTTCCGCCGGTGCCCGTGGCACAGCAGCCCCAGCCGTCGCTGAGCGCGGCGATCTGGGCCAGGCATCCCTGGGGCGCCCGGTGCGGACCGATGTCCTGGCTGCTGTCGGAGACGGCGGCGAACAGGCGCCGGCCGTTCCACCACATCTCGATCGTCGTGTTCTTGTCGGCCGCGTGCTGCTCGATGGTGCGCAGCAGCGCTTCCGCGCAGTGGCCGACGGACTCGACCAGATTCTCCAGGTTCCAGTACCTGAGGTGCGCGGCCAGGATGCGCCTGACCTGTCCGACCTTTTCCTGACTGAGCTCCACGTCCAGGTGGTAGTAGCAGGGAACTGCGGCGTTCATCGTCGTTGGCTCCTCACCGGCGAGGCTCCCGCTCCGCACATCGCCCCCTGCGGGACCTGGCCCCGACTGCGAAGCGTGAGCGCCGATCGCTCCTGAGTAACCTCAGCATGAGAGGGCTACTCCATTCGTGCAACACGAGCGCCACGCCATCTGGTTGAAGAACCAACAAGACGCTCGGTCGCTGTACAGGCACCATGAGTGAGGGTGTCGCTCCGTGACGGACCGGCTCCCCTTCGCGTACGGCCCTCATCCGCCGGCCAGGCGAGCCGTGCGCGGTCGAGAGATCGGGAAGGTGACCAGCGTGATGCTGCTGCCTGCCAAAGCCGAGGTCGCCAGACACCTGGAGCGTTACCGGGCGTGGGAACGCCTGCTCCTCGCGACTCCGGCCGACCGCGTGGTGCGGGGGAATTTCGAGAACACGGGATACACCCTGTGCGTGCTGATGGGGAAGCGCTGCGCGCGGGAGGCGGCGATCGCCGCCGAGGTCTACCTGCAGGACGTTCCGGCACGGATCTGAGACGACGGTCCCCGGTGGACCGCACCGAAAGGGCCTTTCGCGGCGACGACGACTCGGGCCCAGAACCGCGGAGGCGAGACGCATGGACGCGACGACGGACGCGCGCACGACGACCGGCCGTATACCCGTCAGGGATGTACGGCCGGTCGTCGATTGCGGCAGACGGCCCGCCAAGGCCGTGGTGGGCGAGACCTTCCAGGTCACCGCCACCCTGTTCGGCGAGGGCCACGACGTGGTCGGCGCGAACGTCGTCCTGCTGGATCCGGACGGCGGCCGCGGACCGTGGACGCCCATGCGTGAACTGGCCCCGGGAAGCGATCTCTGGGGCGCCCCGGTCACTCCGTGGGGCACGGGGCACTGGACCTACCTGGTGGAGGCCTGGAGCGACCCGGTGACCGGGTGGCGGCGCTCCGCGGAGATCAAGGTCCCGGCCGGGATCGACGTCGGGCTGGTGCTTGAGGAGGGCGCCCTGCTGCACGAGCGGGCCGCCGAGGGCGTGCCGGACACGGCCGGCCGGGCCGTGGTGCTGGCCGCCGCGCACACCCTGCGCGACGACGCGCTGCCCCCGGCCGAACGGCTGGCGGCGGCCCTGGCGCCCGGGGTGGCGGCCACCCTGGCGGAGCATCCGCTGCGTGAACGGCTCACCCGTTCCCTCCCGTTGCCGTTGCTGGTGGAGCGGGAGCGGGCGTTGTTCGGGGCGTGGTACGAGTTCTTCCCGCGGTCGGAGAACGGGCGGGGTGGTCCGTCGGCGCACGGTACGTTCCGCACGGCGGCCGAGCGGCTGCCGGCGATCGCGGAGATGGGCTTCGACGTCGTCTACCTCCCGCCGGTCCATCCGATCGGCACGACCCATCGCAAGGGTCCGGACAACACGCTGTCCGCGGGCCCCGAGGACGTCGGGGTGCCCTGGGCGATCGGTTCACCGGAGGGCGGGCACGACGCCGTCCATCCCGCGCTGGGCACGATCGAGGACTTCGACGCCTTCGTCGCCCGGGCCGCCTCGCTGGGTCTGGAGATCGCGCTGGACTTCGCGCTCCAGTGCTCCCCGGACCATCCGTGGGTGGAGAAGCACCCGGAGTGGTTCCACCACCGGCCGGACAACACGATCGCCTACGCGGAGAACCCGCCGAAGAAGTACCAGGACATCTACCCGATCGCCTTCGACCGGGACATGCCGGGACTGGTCCGCGAGACCGTGCGGGTGCTCCGTCACTGGATGGACCACGGGGTGCGGATCTTCCGCGTCGACAACCCCCACACCAAGCCCGTGGTCTTCTGGGAACAGGTGATCGCCGAGATCAACGGCACCGACCCCGACGTCATCTTCCTGGCCGAGGCCTTCACCCGGCCCGCGATGATGCGGACCCTGGCCGAGATCGGCTTCCAGCAGTCCTACACCTACTTCACCTGGCGCAACACCAAACAGGAACTCACCGAGTACCTCACCGAACTGGCCGGCGACTCCGCCGCCCGCATGCGCCCCAACCTCTTCGTCAACACCCCCGACATCCTCCACGAGTTCCTGCAAGCCGGCGGCCGCCCCGCCTTCGAACTCCGCGCCGTCCTCGCCGCCACCCTCTCCCCCACCTGGGGCATCTACAGCGGCTACGAACTCTGCGAGAACACCCCCCTGCGCCCCGGCAGCGAGGAATACCTCCACTCCGAGAAATACCGGCTGCGTCCGCGGGACTGGGAATCGGCCGAGCGCGAGGGCCGTACGATCGCCCCGCTGATCACCCGGCTGAACCGGATCAGACGGGATCACCCGGCGCTCCGGGAGATCCGGAATCTGAGATTCCACCAGGTCGACGACGATGCGGTGATCGCCTACAGCAAGCGAACGGGTGACGACACGGTGGTCGTCGTGGCGAACCTGGACCCCCACCACACCCGGCAGGCGACAGTGTCCTTGGACATGCCGCGACTCGCTCCGGGCGAGCACGCGCGCGTGCCGGTGCGCGACGAGCTCACCGGCGAGACCTACAACTGGGGCAGGTCCAACTTTGTGCGCCTGGGTCCGGGCGGTGCACATGTGCTCAGTGTCGGCCCGGCAACGCGGATCGGAGGGTCCCCCGCATGATGGTCAATGAGCCCGTCCCGGACACGTTCGAGGACACCCCGGCCAAGGACCGCGATCCCGAGTGGTTCAAACGCGCCGTCTTCTACGAGGTCCTGGTCCGCTC
>NZ_JBHXDQ010000055.1:0-65646 GCF_042725875.1 Streptomyces sp. NPDC127038
TCAGGTGGGGGCGCTCGGGGTCGCGGGGCTCCCAGCCCCGCCCCCGAACGCCCGAAGAGGTCCGGTCTACTTGGTCTTCAAGTGCGCGGTCAGGCGCGACAACAGGGGCACGGCCGCGGCCAGCGTCTCCCGCTCGTCGGAGCTCAGGACGTCGCCGATCGCGGCACCCAGCCAGTTCTCACGCCTTCGGCGCTCCTCGGTCAGCCGGCTTCTTCCCGCCGGCGTGAGGTGGAGAAGGAGCTTGCGTCCGTCACTGGGATGGGCCTCGGCGAGGACCAGGCCCTGACCGAGGAGCTCCTTGACCGCCTTGGCGACCGACTGATGGCTCACGCCCCGCTGGTGCGCGATGTCGGCGGTGGTCAGGGGGCCACCGCGGTCCAGATACCCGAGGACGGCGGCCTCGCCGGGAGGCATCGTGTCGGCGGGGCGCACGGCGCGTACGAGCTGCCCGACGGCCAGGCGCAGCTCCTCGGCCAGCCGATCGTCGTCCATGGTCCCAGCGTACCCGTGACTCTCCACCCGGGCTGTACACCCTGGATGCATGGTTCGCCGGTACGCCGCGCGATCGCGTCCCCTTCGGCCGAGGCCAGTCCGTACCGGCGCCCGCGCTCATTATGTACAACCTATGTGTACAGTTTAGTTGTAGGACATTGTTCGGTCGGAGAGGACTCCCCGTGAAGCTCACCAAGCACGCCCACGCCTGTGTCTCGCTCGAGAAGGACGGCACCCGTCTGGTCATCGACCCCGGCACCTTCACCCCGGACGCGGCGGAGGCCGTCTCCCGGGCCCACGCCGTACTGATCACTCACGAACACTTCGACCACTTCGACGAGAAGCTCGTCGCGGCGGCCCTCGAAGGCCGGTCCGAGCTCCGGGTCTACGGCACCGCGGCCGTCACGGCGGCCCTGGGTGGCCCGAGCGACCGCGTCCGCACCGTCACCGCGGGCGACAGCTTCACCGTCGGGTCCATCAGCGTCAGCGTCCACGGTCACCGCCACGCGCCGATCCACGCCGACATCCCGTGCCCCGACAACGTCGGCTATCTCTTCGACGGCGGAGTCGTCTACCACCCGGGCGACGCCTACTTCGCGCCCGAGGCCCCCGTGCGCACCCTCCTGCTGCCGACCAGCGGGCCGTGGACCAAGCTCGGCGAAGCCGCCGACCACGTCCGCGCCGTCAAGCCCGAGCGCGTCATCCAGATCCACGAACTCATGCTGAGCGACCTGGGCCGACGGTCCACCGCCGACCTCCTCGGCGAGAACGGCCTGACGGGCATCCCGGTCGACCAGCTGGAGCCCGGCACCACCGTCGAGCTGTGAAGCCCCGGCCGTTCGACGGGCCGGCGCCCCATCGGATGACCCGGTCGCGCCCGGTCTCGTGTATCAGGCGTTCTCCAGCAGCAGGGCGCTGAGCTCCACCGGCTCGGTGATCATGGAGTCGTGACCGGTCTTCAGCTCGTGGACACGGGACGGCTCACCGTTGGGCTGCGCCTTCGGGACGGGCCGGCGGGTGACGCCCTCGGGCGCACCGCCGACGCTGAGGATGTGGACCCGGGGGATCGCCGCCTGTGCGGGGTTGTCCATCTCGGCCGGCTGCTGGAAGCAGAGGACCGACTCGTCCGTGAGCGTGGTCCTGAGCCAGGCGATGTCGTCGGGGTCGGTGACGCCGAACAGGCCGAACGGCGCGGGCAGTTCGGGCAGCGGCGGAATGCGCCAGGGCTGGGCGCCGGCCGCGGCACGGTCGATCATGACCTGCGTGATCGGCATGACGTCGATGGCGGTCTCGCCGTGCGTCGGCACCATCGCGTCGATGTACACCAGGCGCGAGATGCGCTCGGGGACCCGGTTCGCCACGGTGGAGATGACCATTCCCGCGTAGCTGTGCCCGGCGAGGACGACATCGCTCAGGTCGTGATCGAGGATGAGTCCGACGATGTCGCCGACGTGGGTGGTGAGCCCGACCCGGGGGCCGAGCAGGTGCGCCTTGTCCCCGTGGCCGGTGAGGGACGGGGCGAAGGCGCGGTGGCCCTGGGCCGTGAGCAGCGGGACGACGCGGTCCCAGGCCCGCCCGTCGTGCCAGGCGCCGTGGACGAGGACAAAGGTGGCCGGGTGGGACATGAGGACTTCCTTCACATGAGGGCAGGGATCCGCGTCCGTCGGGACGCCGTGCCGCGTGCCTTCGACGTTAGGGAGTCGACAGGTACCCGAAGGTACCCTTCGGCCCATGAGCCTCCGCCCGGGAAGCGTCTTCCTCGCCGACTGCCCCGCCCGACTGGCCATCGAGATCATCGCGAGCAAATGGGCCGTGGTCACGCTCTTCGCGCTGAGTGAAGGCCCCCTGCGGCACGGGGAGTTGGCCGAGCTGATCGGAGGTGTCTCGCGCAAGGTGCTGACGCAGACGCTGCGTCGGCTCCAGAGCAACGGGCTCGTCGAGCGGCGGGTGTACGCCGAAGCGCCACCACGGGTGGAGTACGAACTGACCGAGTTGGGACGCACGCTGGAGGAGCCCATCGCGAAGCTCACCGAGTGGGCGAGGTCCAACGGCGAGGCGATCGCCGCCTTCCACGAGACGGCCGGAGCGGGAGAGGCCCGTCACCGCACCGGCCGGTGACATGACCGACACCGGGCACGCGACAATCACCTGCATGGACGAAAGATCGAACGACACCGAGGGCCGGCTCGTCAGGATCGAGCGGCTCCTGGAGTCGGGGCAACGCGAGGTGGCGCCCGCCTGGCGCAGGGCCACGCACGGTGAGCCGCGCTGGGCGGTGACGGCCGCGATCCTGGTGGCGGTCGCCCTCCAGCTGAAGGTGCCGGAGCATCTGACCCTGCTGCCGTTCGGGGTGCTGCCGATCCTGGAGGTGGTGCTGCTCGTCGGCCTCGTCGCCGCGAACCCCCGCCGGGTCGAACCCCGGAACAAGCGGCTGCGCTCGCTGGGCCTGGCGCTCATCTGTGTGATCAGCCTCGCCAACGGCTGGGCCGCGGCCCAGCTGGTGCGGGGCCTGGTGCACGGCACCGAGACCTCGGGGGCCGCGACACTGCTGCTGACAGGCGGCAACATCTGGCTGACGAACGTCATCGTGTTCGCCCTGTGGTACTGGGAGCTGGACCGGGGCGGACCGGCCAACCGGATGATGGGACACCGGCAGTTCGCCGACTTCCTCTTCGTCCAGATGCAGAGCCCCGAATCCGCCCGGCCGGACTGGGAACCGGCGTTCCTCGACTACCTGTACCTGTCCTTCACCAACTCCACCGCGTTCAGCCCGACCGACGTGATGCCGCTGTCCCGCTGGTCCAAGATGCTGATGATGCTCCAGTCCACGGTCTCCCTGATGACGGTGGTGCTGGTGGTGGCCCGCGCGGTGAACATCCTGAAGTGACCGGCACCGTCCACGACCCGGACATCCCGGCAACAAGATGCCCTCCGCATCTAATCTGCCGGGAGCCGGCGGATCGAGGGGAGCACGGACATGGCCGAGGCGCGGACCGGGGCGGACGCCGGGGACCGGGAGACGGTGGTCGCGCTCCGCGAGGTGAGCGTCCACCGACACACCAACAGCCAGGTGATCCTCGCGGAGGTCGACTGGACGGTCCGGGCCGGTGAGCACTGGGCCCTGCTCGGGGCCAACGGCGCGGGCAAGACGACCCTGCTGCGGCTGCTCGGCGCCCTGATGCACCCGACAACGGGGAGCGTGGAGGTGCTCGGCTCCCGCCTCGGCCGGGTCGACGTCCGCGAGCTGCGCGCCCGGATCGGCCATGTGAGCACGGCGCAGCGGGTTCCGCAGGACCTGGACGCCCATGGGGTCGTCCTGACCGGACACACCGGCACGGTCCAGCCGCTGTGGCGCAAGTACGACGCCGAGGTGCGCCGTCGCGGCCACGAACTGCTGGCGGAGCTGGACATCAAGGAGCTCGCCGACCGGCCCTACGGGGTCTGTTCGGGAGGTCAGCGGGCCCGCGTCCTGATCGCCCGCGCGCTGATGGCCGAACCGGCCCTGCTGCTGCTCGACGAGCCGTTCAACGCCCTGGACCTGCCCTCCCGGGAAGACCTCGTCGAGGCCATGCAGCGGCTGGCCGAGAGCCGCCCGGACCTGGCGACGGTGACGGTCACCCACCATCTGGAGGAGCTGTCCCCCGCGGTCGGCCACGCCCTGTTGCTGCGCGAGGGGCGCGTCCTCGCCCAGGGCCCCGTCGACGTCACCCTGACCGACCCCTGGATGACCAGCTGCTTCGGCCGGCGCATCACCGTGGCCCGGCACGGTGGGCGATGGGCCGCCTATTCCGCTTCCCACCAGGGTAGTTGACAGCGGTACGAAGCAACTCGCGGCGCGGGAAAGGGACATGACGGGCGCGTCACGGCGCCCAGTGAGTGCGGACGGCGAGCGGGGACCGCGCCGGCGCGGCCTCCCCGGAGAGAGCATCCGCGGGGCGGGGCGCACCGGTTGGAGGAGTGTGCCCTGTACGCGCCCCCGTCCGCACGGCGAAAATGCGCCTGTCGACGGTCATTTCGCCAAGACATCGAGTACCCCGCCGCCAAGTCACCAGGAAAGCAGGTCGGCTGTCGTGCTGTTGCGTCTGCCCACGTCCGTGTCCGAAGCACAGGAGTACCTGACCGAAGGGGCTGTTCCGATCGGCGGGGCCACCCTGGTGTGGGCCACCTGGCAACGGGACGGGTTCCCCGACCGCGCCATGTCGCTGCGCGACCTCCCGGAGGCCAACACGATCGGCCCCGAGGCACTGGGCGCCGCCGTGGTGCTGAACCGCATAGACGACCGGGTGCCCGAGGTGCTGCGCCGGGCGGCCGCCGGCGTGGGGACCGGTGCCGTACGTCGGACGGCCACGGTGGGCGGCAACATCGTGGGCAGCACGCTGCGTTGCCTGCTGCCCGCGGCCCTCGTCCTCGACGCCCGAGCGGTGATCCTGGAGCCCGAGGGCGTCACCGAGACCGACCTGGCCGAGGTGCTGGCCAAGCGTCAGCTGCTGCTGAGTCTGCGCTGGCGCACACCTCTCACCAGCAACCACCACAAGGCGGCGGCCGAGCCGGGCGGCGCGTCGCCGGTCGTCGTCGCCGCCGCGCTGCACCCGGTGGACGGCGGCGCGAATCTCCTCCGGGTCGCGGTCCGTTGCGAGGACGAGGTGTTCAGCGGGAGCACCGGGTGCGAGGGCGGCGCCGACGACATGCTGCGCAGGCTGCGGGACGCCTCCTTCGGCCGGCTTCCCGCCATGGCCTGGGAGCTGGTCGGCCGGCAGGTGACCGACCTGCTGGCGCGCCCCGAAGCCGCGTAGCCGACGCACCCCGAAGCCGTACGGTCCCGTCGGACCGAAGCCGTGCAGCCCGGGCGGGCCCAAGCCACGTGGCCCACCCGAGCCGCAGCCATGTGGTTCGCCCAGGCCAAAGCCGTACAGCCCGCGCGGGCCCAAGCCACGTGGTCCGCCCGGGCCGAGGCCGTGCAGGCTGCGCGAGCCAAAGCCATGCGGTCCACGCGGGGCGAAGCCGTGCAGCCCGGGCGGGCCGCAGCCAAGCAGTCAGCGCGGGCCCAAGCCATGTGGCCCACCCGGGCCGAAGCCGTGCAGCCTGCGCCAGCCAAAGCCGTGCAGCCCGCCCGAGCCGCAGCCGTATGCTCCGCCCGGGCCGCCTCGCCCCCCCGGCCCCCCGCGTCGCCGGAGGAGCAGGCCGGGGAAATTCAACAGGGGTCGGACACTCACGCGGATCCGGCAGCTCCGGCGGCGGCGCGTCCACCCCGGGTGGGCCTCCGCCCCGGACACCGGACCCCGTTCACCTGTGCTTTGACCGGGACCGGTGCCGGGAGGCCGTGTCCCCGCACACGCCCCCGGCACCCGCCACCAGCCCGTACCCCTAATTCATCGGCGTGGAAGTCCTAGGGGGAAATCCCGACTCTGGGTGCAGGCACCGGGAACCGCCCGGCCCGCTCGGACGAAGGACGAAGCACATGCCCTCCACGCGCGCCCCCGCCGCCGGTCCCGCGCCGGCCGTACGTCACAACCTGGTCCTCGTGGTCACCTGCCTCGCCCTCGGCACGGTGGTGGCCGCCATGGCATCGCTGAACGTGGCCCTGCCCGGTCTGGCCCGCGAGACGCACGCCACGCAGACCCAGCTGTCCTGGATCATCGACGCCTACAGCCTGGTCTTCGCCTCGCTGCTGCTGCCCGCCGGCGCCCTGGGCGACCGCTTCGGCCGCAGGCGTGCCCTCCTCGCGGGACTGGCGATCTTCGGCGCCGGGTCCGCCGCGGCCTCGCTGACGACCGAGCCCTCCACCCTCATCGCCCTGCGGGGCGTCCTCGGCGTGGGCGCGGCCCTCGTCATGCCGGCCACGCTGTCGACCATCACCAGCACGTTCCCGCGCGCTCAGCGGGCCCGGGCGGTGAGCGTCTGGGCGGCGGTGGCAGGAGCCAGCGCCCTGGTGGGCCTGTTCGCCTCCGGGGCCCTGCTGGAGGGCTGGTCGTGGCGCTCCGTGTTCCTGCTGAACGTCACCCTCGCCCTGGTCGCCCTCGTCGGGACGCTGCTGTTCGTGCCCGAGTCCGCGGAACCGCAGCAGCCGCGGCTCGACGTCGGCGGTGCCGTCCTCGCCGTCGCGGGCCTGGTCGCCCTGGTCTACTCGGTCATCGAGGCACCGACCCGGGGCTGGGCCGACCCGGTCACCCTCGCCGGCATCGGACTGGGGCTGGCCGTACTCGCGGGATTCGTCCTCTTCGAGCTGCGCCGCGAGAACCCGCTGCTCGACCCCCGGCTGTTCCGCAACCGCTACTTCGCCGCCGGCTCGCTGTCGATCATGCTTCAGTTCTTCGTGTTCTTCGGGTTCATCTTCGTGATGATGCAGTACCTGCAACTGGTGCGGGGCGACAGCGCGTTGATGGCGGCGACCTCCATGCTGCCCATGGCCCTCACGATGGTGCCGGTGTCCCGCGCCACCCCGCTGCTGGTCGGCCGGTTCGGCTTCCGGGGGCCCTGGGTGGCCGGTCTCGCCGGAGTCGCGGCGGGCATGGGGATCCTCTCCCGGATCGACGCCTCCAGCCCGTACTGGCTGATCGCGGCCGGTCTCGTGCCGCTGGGCGCGGGGATGGGCCTGGCCATGACACCGGCCACGACGGCCATCACGGACGCCCTGCCGCGCTCCCTCCAGAACGTCGGCTCGGCCATGAACGACCTGGCGCGCGAGCTCGGCGGCGCCCTCGGGATCGCCGTCCTCGGCAGTCTGCTGAGCGCCGCCTACCGCGACCACCTGAGTCTGCCCGGGCTGCCCCAGCAGGTCGCGGACGCGGCCCGCTCGTCCCTCGCCGCCGCCCACGCCATCGGCGGCCCGGTCTCCGGCCGGGCCACGACCGCCTTCGCCGACGGCATGCACGTGGCACTCCTCGGGGCGGCCTCGGCCGCCGTCCTCGCCGCCGTCGCCGTCGCGGCGCTCCTGCGGTCCGCCCCCCTGCCGGAGGCCCCCGCCGGGGACCAGGACGTACCGGAGGCGGTCGGCACGGGGAAGCAGCCCTCGTACCGCTGAGACAACCGCGACCACCCACGACCACCCGGGACCGGCCCCTCGCCCCACGCGAGGCGCCGGTCTCCGGCGCGTACCGCCGGCCGCCGGACGTGACGCCCGCACGGGACCGCGGAGCGGAGCGCAGCACCGGATCAGCGGCGCGGCACCGAGCGCCCCTCCGCACGGCCGTTCCGCGCCGGGCGTCCGGGGCCCCGCAGCGCCTGCCGCAGATGGGGGCTCATATAACGGACGACCTCGTCGCTCGGCATGGAGGCGATCGGCTCCAGGCGCAGCAGGTAGCGGGTGGTGATCAGCCCGGCGACCACGGTGGTGAACGCGGCGGCCCGCTGCCGGGCGTCCCGTCCCGGTACGAGGCCCGCGATCCGCTCGACGATCTCGCGCTCGACGGCCTCCTTCACCAGCGAGCCGAGCGCGTCGTCGTCTATCGCGGTCTTCAGCATCGCGACCAGGGGCGGGCCGGTCACGGGATCGTCCCAGACGGCGATGACCTGACGGGCGATCCGGTCGGGAAGCGTGGTGAGGTCGCCCTCCTCGACGGCCCGCGCGAGGAGTTCGGCCGGATTCGCGCCCAGCGCCAGGGCGGCACCGAACAGCCCCTTCTTGGACCCGAAGTAGTAGCTGATGAGGGCGAGGTCGACCTCGGCCTCGCCGGCGACGGACCGCAGGGTGACGGCGTGGTAGCCGTCCTCCAGGAAGCGGCGTCGGGCGACGTCCAGGATCACGGCCCGGGTGTCGGGGCTCCCCGGCCTGCGGCCTCGCTGGGAACCGCCTTTATTCATCACGGACGAATTCTAGGGCGCCGGCGAGCGGGGTCACCACCGTCACGCCCCTCCGCCCCGACGCCCAGCCGCCCCAGGCCCCGCACCTCGCTCTGTGTCCCGATGCGCGACCCTGCGTACCGAGGAATTGCGCTGTGTCCCGATGTGTCGCTCTGCGTGCCGATGTCGCCCGGTTCTCACGAAATGGCATCGTTAATCCGTATGAGTGGTACATCACATCCCGAAGCCGTAGCGTCGAGGCAGAGCCGACACGCTGACGGCCACATGACAGAGCGTCCCGCACGGAGCTGATATGCGCACAAACTCGATCCGGACCGCGTTCACCGTTCTCGCGGCCGCGGCGCTCGCAGCGGTGATGGGTACCGCTTCAGCAGCCCCCTCCTCCCCGCACCCCGTCAAGCACCGGGAGACGACCCCCGTCCTCGTGGACTGCCTCTGGCACCCCGACGTGCGCCCCGCGGACTTCATCCTGGCCTGCGGCGACGGCAACAGCCGTCTCACCTCGCTCCACTGGTCGCACTGGAACCAGCACTCCGCGGTCGCCCAAGGCGTCAACATGGTGAACGACTGCAAGCCGTACTGCGCGGCGGGCAAGTTCCACTCGTACCCGGTCGTCGTCGTCCTGGACCAGCCGCAGCAGTGGAAGAAGCAGCCGCAGCTCCAGCACTACGCGCGGATGACGCTGGTCTACACGCACGACCACCCCGACGGCTACGCGCACAAGGTCAGCTACCCGCTGTGGAACTGACTCCCGACGCGGAGCGGCCCGGCGGAGCGCGCCGACGTCGCCGACGGGCTCCGCTCCAGGGGTCACCCGAGTGCCGGCGCCGGCGCCTGACTCGCCGGTGACGGACACCGTGAGGAACCCCGCCATCACGGAAACAGGTACAAAATGGGGCATGTGGGTAACCGGCGCATGTCAGTGGACCGTCTCGTGGTGCAACCGTCGGGCCGCGTTCTGGTGGCGATCCCGCTCGCTCTGATCGTCGTGATCACCGTGGTGGACATCCGCTCCCCCACCGATGTGCACCTGGGCCCGCTGCTGGTCATCGCGCCGACCCTGACGGCCTCGCTCGCGGGCCCCGCCCTGACCGCCCTGGTCGGCCTGCTCGCCATCGCCGCCCAGATGATCATCGGTGTCCTGCACGGCGGGCTCGGCACCACCAATCACATCGCGCAGCTCATCGCCCTGGCCGTGCTCACCGCCCTGGTGGTGTTCGTGTGTCATGTACGGGAGCGGCGCGCCCGCGAACTGGTGCGGGCGCGCTCGATCGCGGAGACCGCGCAACGGGTGCTGCTGCGGCCCCCACCGCGCCGGATCGGCCCGCTGCGCGTGGCCTGGCTGTATCTGGCCGCCGATGACGACACCCAGATAGGCGGTGACCTGTTCGCGGTCAGCCGGGCCGCGGAGGCGTCGACCCGCGTGATCATCGGGGACGTCCGGGGCAAGGGGCTGGCCGCCATCGGCGAGGCCTCCGTGGTGCTGGGCGCCTTCCGCGAGGGCGCCCACCGGTACGCCACCCTGCCCGAACTGGCCGCCGCCCTGGAGGTGAGCGTGTGCCGTGACCTGGACGAGGTGGCCGACACCGAGCACGACCCGGGCGAACACTTCGTCACGGCGCTCGTCCTCGACATCCCGGACGACGGCACCCAGGTCGAAATGATCAACTGCGGTCATCCGCCGCCGCTGCTCCTGCGCGACCGCCAGGTCAGCGTCCTGTACGCGCGCCACCCCGTGCCCCCGCTGGGCATGTGCGAGCTGCCCGCCGCCAGCCACCACACCGACCCGTTCTCGTTCGAGCCCGGCGACTTCCTGCTGCTGTACACGGACGGGGTGATCGAGGCCCGGTCCCCCGACGGCACCTTCTACCCGCTGGCCGAGCGGGTCGCCGGCTTCACCGCCTCCAGCCCCGACGTCCTGGTCCGCGAGATCCACGACGATCTCGTCCGGCACATCGGTGACCTGCCGGGCGACGACGCCGCGTTCCTGGTCGTGGAGCGCACCGCCGCCCACCACCTCCACCTCCCGCACCGCCCCCTGGACGGTCATCACCGGCTCCCCGCCGACGGATCGCCGCCCGCCGCGCCCCGCTGACGCCCGAGTAGCGAGGCCGGTCGCCCCGGGGCCACGATGGGAGAGATCGACTCGACCCAGGGGGCTGGCACAGGGAGGCTCCCGTGGCGCGTGCTCTCGGAACCGACGTCGTGGTGGCGGGTGCCGGCCCGGTGGGTCTGACCGCCGCGGCCGTGCTGCGCGGACACGGGGTCCGCTGCCGGATCGTGGACCGGCTCCCGGCTCGCCTCCCGTACGCCAAGGCGGTCGGCATCCAGCCGCGCACGCTGGAGATCTGGGACCACATGGGGCTCACCCGTACGGTGCTGGAGGCCGCCGTGCCGATGTACGGGCAGCTGGCCTACGTCAACGGCGCCGAACAGGACCGGATCGACCTCGTCCTGCCGCCCGAAGTCCCTTACGGATTCGCCGCGTTGCCGCAGTACGAGACCGAACGCATCCTCGAAGCGCACCTCGCGCGGTCCGGGACCGCGATCGAACGGGACACCGAGCTGGTGTCGTTCGCCCAGGACGCCGAGGGCGTCACGGTCGCCCTGCGGTCGGCGTCCGGGGCCGAGGAAGAGGTCAGGGCGCGCTACCTGGTGGGCTGCGACGGCGCGCACAGCATCGTACGCAAGCAGCTGGGGCTCACGTTCGAGGGGAGCGCGTTCCCGGAGGAGTACATGCTCGGGGACGTCGAGGTCGACTGGGACCTGCCGCAGGGCTACGGCGTCCGCTCCCAGCACAGGAACGCCGACGGCGAGGTGGACGACCTTCTGGTGTGCATCCCGCTGCCCGGCCGCAACCGCTACCGCATGTCGATGACGGTCCCGCCCGAACTCTCCGCGGCGGGACGGAGCGACGGGCCGCGTGAGACGGCCGACGGCGTCGTGCACGGCCTGGAGGCCGGCCACGGGCCCGCGCTCCGCGACATCCAGGCCGTGCTGGACCGGCTGTCGCCCCGGCCCACCACCGCCTCCCGGCTGCGCTGGTCCTCGGTGTTCCGCATCAGCCACCGGATCGTCGACCGCTACGCCGACGGCCGGGTCTTCGTCGCGGGCGACGCGGCGCACATCCACCCACCGACCGGCGCGCAGGGCATGAACACGGGTGTCCAGGACGCCTGGAACCTGGCCTGGAAGCTGGCCCTCGCCATCGAGGGCGGCGCGCACCACGGCCTGGCGGAGAGCTACGACGCCGAGCGCCGGCCCGTCGGCGAGGAGGTCGTCGCGCGCACGGTCCGCCACGCCACCCGGGGCATCCAGGCCGACCCGTCGGACCCGGCGACCCTCATGCTGCGCGAGGCCCAGCTCCTCGTCGGCTACCGCGGCAGCCCGCTGGTCGGCCCGGCGTCCGGGGACCCCGGACCCCAGCCGGGCGACCGCGCGCCGGACTGCACGGGCCTCGCGACGCACATCGCCGGCTTCCCGCTGCGCCTGTACGACCTGCTGCGCGGCCGCGGACACACGCTGCTGGTGTACGGGGACGACGGTCAGGCCGGTCAACTCGCCGAGGCCGCGGCCGAGTTCTCCGGCGGACGGGTCGGCACCTGCGTGATCCGGCCCTCCGGCACCGCCCTGGAGAGCTCGTTCCCGCCCGTCTACGTCGACACGCTGGGCGAGTTCGCCCGGCTCTACGGAGTCCCCGACGGGCCGGTCGCCTTCCTGGTCCGCCCGGACGGATACGTGGGCGCCCGGCTCTCCCCGCCGACGGCGACGCGGCTGGGCGCCGAACTCGCGCGCACCTTCGCCCCGTCGGACTCCGGCACCCGGTGACGGTTCGGGTCCGCACCCGCCGCAACCGGCCTCACTCGTCCATCAGCCGGGCCGCCAGGGTCGCACCGAGTTCCCAGCACGCCTCGATGTCGGCCTTGCCCGGCTCGCCGGTCACCTTCACCGTCTCGGCCGCGCGGCGCCAACCGAGGCCCGTGGTCACGGAGTCGATGCCGCGCACCGCCCCCGTGACGTCGTTCCCTCCGTGGACGTAGCAGCCGAAGGGGCGTGCGGACGTCGAGTCCAGGCACGGGTAGTAGACCTGGTCGAAGAAGTGCTTCAACGCACCGGACATGTAACCGAGGTTGGCGGGGGTGCCGAGCACATAGCCGTCGGCGGCGAGCACGTCCGACGCGGTCGCCTCCAGTGCCGCCCGCCGCACCACCCGGACGCCCTCGATCCCGGGCGCCGTCGCCCCGGAGAGCACGGCCTCGAACAGGGCCTGGCAGTTGGGCGAGGGCGTGTGATGCACGATCAGCAGAGTAGGCACACCCGCACCCTGCCCCGCCGCCCGCCGTCACCGCAAGCACCGCGGGGACGAGCCGTCCGCGGTACGGACCGGCCCGCCGGCCGTTCGAGCGGCCGTCCTCCGTCTGCCGCGGCGGACGGGCCGACCGGCTCCCGCCGCACGGGCGAGTCGCGCGGATCGGCACCGTCCGTGACGTGCGGCGCACACAAGGAAGGCGGCGGTCCGCCCGGCTGCACGATCGGACGCTCGGTGCAAGGCTGGAGGTAATCCGGAGCCGCTGGAGCCCGGCTGTTTCGGCACACCTCGACCGAAGGGTGATCCGATGACAAGCCGCCGAAAGAAGGACGGCCAGCACTCCTCCGGGACCGGCGCAGCCGCCGCACCCTCCCCTCGATCCGGGCCCGCCGGGGTCGAGCAGGATGTCGACGAACTGGTGGCACGCGGCCTGGAGGCATTGGAGGAATACGCCGACTACACCCAGGAACAGATCGACCACATAGTGAAGAAGGCCAGTCTGGCCGCGCTCGCCGAACACACACGGCTCGCCATGATGGCGGTCGAGGAGACCGGGCGCGGCGTCTTCGAGGACAAGGCCGTCAAGAACATCTTCGCCTGCGAGAACATCACGCACTCGATGAAGGGTGTGAAGACCGTCGGCGTGATCCGCCGCGACGACATCGACGGGATCGTGGAGATCGCCGAGCCGGTCGGGGTGATCGCGGGCGTCACGCCCGTCACCAACCCCACCTCCACCACCATCTTCAAGTCGCTGATGGCGCTGAAGACCCGCAACCCGATCATCTTCGGCTTCCACCCGGCCGCGCAGAACTGCTCCGCCGAGGCCGCCCGGATCGTCCGGGACGCGGCCGTGAAGGCGGGCGCCCCCGCGCACTGCGTGCAGTGGATCGAACGGCCCTCCAAAGAGGCCACGAGCGCCCTCATGAACAACCCCGGTGTGGCGTCCATCCTGGCCACCGGCGGCAACGCGATGGTCCGGGCCGCCTACAGCTGCGGCAAGCCCGCCCTCGGCGTCGGAGCCGGCAACGTCCCCGCGTACATCGAGAAGAGCGCGCAGATCCGCCGCGCCGTCAACGACGTGGTGCTGTCGAAGACCTACGACTACGGCATGGTCTGCGCCTCCGAACAGGCCGTGATCCTGGACCGGGAGATCCGGGACGAGGCGATCTCCGAGTTCCGCAAGCTCAAGGCGTACACGGTCAACGACCAGGAGAAGGCGCTCCTGGAGTCGTACCTGTTCGGGGTCGGTGCCGAGCAGCAGGGCGGACGCGACTGCTCCGGCGCCCACTTGAACGCCGACATCGTCGGGCAGAGCTCCGTCGCCATCGCCGAGGGCGCCGGCTTCGAGGTGCCCAAGGACACCTCGGTGCTCCTGGTCGAGGTCTCCGAGGTCGGTGTCGAGGAGCCGCTGACCCGGGAGAAACTCTGCCCGGTGCTCGCCGTGCTGACCGTCGACAGCCGGGCCGACGGGGTACGGCTGGCGACCGAGATGGTGGAGTTCAACGGTCTGGGCCACTCGGCCGCCGTGCACACCGAGGACGCGGCCTTCGCGGAGGAGTACGGACACGCCGTCAAGGCCTGCCGGGTGATCTGGAACGCGCCCACCTCACAGGGCGGCATCGGAGACGTCTACAACGCGTTCATGCCGTCGCTGACCCTGGGCTGCGGCTCGTACGGCAGCAACTCGGTCTCCGGGAACGTCACCGCGCTCAACCTGATCAACATCAAGCGGATCGGGCGGCGGAACAACAACATGCAGTGGTTCAAGATCCCCTCGAAGATCTACTTCGAGCGCGACTCCGTCAAGTACCTCGCCGACATGCGTCGCGGCAGCCGGGTCGTCGTCGTCACCGACAAGACCATGGTGGAGATCGGTCACCTGGAGCGGATCCGCACCGTACTCCGGCGGCGCAGCACGCCCACCGAGGTCCGGGTGATCGACAACGTCGAACCCAACCCGAGCATCGACACCGTGCGCGCCGGCGCCGAGATGATGCGCCACTTCGAGCCGGACACCATCATCGCCCTCGGCGGCGGTTCACCGATGGACGCGGCCAAGGTGATGTGGCTGATGTACGAGCACCCGGAGGTCGAGTTCGGGGACCTGAAGGAGAAGTTCTTCGACATCCGCAAGCGCGCGTTCACCTTCCCCGACCTGGGGCAGAAGGCCGACCTGGTGTGCATCCCCACCACCTCGGGCACCGGCAGCGAGGTCACCCCGTTCGCCGTCATCACCGACACCGCGACCGGGCAGAAGTACCCGCTGGCCGACTACGCGCTGACCCCAAGCGTCGCGATCTGCGACCCGGCGCTCACCACGCACCTGCCCAGGGACATCACCGCCGACTCCGGCTTCGACGCGCTCACGCACTGTCTGGAGACCTATGTCTCGGTGTACGCCAACGACTTCACCGACGGCCTCGCGCTCCAGGGCATCCGGCTCATCTTCGCCAACCTCGAACAGGCCGTGCTGAACGGACCGGACAACCCGGTGGCGCGGGAGAAGATGCACAACGCCGGCACGATCGCCGGCATGGCCTTCGGGTCGGCGTTCCTCGGCGTGGTCCACGCCATGGCGCACACCCTCGGCGCGACCTTCCACGTCGCGCACGGCCGCACCAACGCCCTGCTGCTGCCGCACGTGGTCCGCTACAACGGGACCGCGCCGACCAAGGTCACCAGCTGGCCGAAGTACCACAACTACATCGCCCCCGAGCGGTACCAGGACGTCGCCCGGATGCTCGACCTGCCCGCGGACACCCCGGAGGAAGGGGTGGAGTCCCTCGCGCACGCCCTGGAGGAACTGCGCGAGAAGGTCGGCATCCCCAGGTCGTTCAAGGACGCCGGGGTCGACGAGGCGGCGTTCCTGGACGCCCTGCCCGAGCAGGCGATGAACGCCTACGAGGACCAGTGCGCGCCCGCCAACCCGCGGCTGCCGATGCTGGCCGACATGCAGGAACTCATGCGCCGCGCCTACTACGGCGACCCGGTGTGAGCCCCCGTACGAACGGCACGTCAGGAACGGCACCGACCGACCGAGAAGGAGTCGTACTCCGATGACCACGCAGCAGCAGCGGCCCGTCCGCAGCGCCTGGGACGGCTTCCGCGGAGGTCTGTGGCGGGACGAGATCAACGTGCGGGACTTCATCCAGCAGAACTACACCCCGTACGAGGGGGACAGCTCCTTCCTGGCCGGTCCCACCGAGCGCACCACGGCCGTGTGGAAGAAGATCACCGATCTGTTCCCCGAGGAGCGCGCCAAGGGCGTCCTGGACGTGTCGTACGACGTCCCGTCCACCATCACCGCCCACCCGCCGGGGTGGATCGACCGCGACAAGGACCTGATCGTCGGCCTCCAGACCGACGCCCCGCTGAAGCGGGCGATCATGCCCTTCGGGGGCTGGCGGATGGTGGCCGGGGCGCTGAAGACGTACGGCTACCCGGTGTCGCCCGAACTGGAGAAGGTCTTCACCCAGTACCGCAAGACCCACAACGCCGGGGTGTTCGACGCGTACACCCCGCACATCCGCGCGGCCAGGAAGGCGGGCATCGTCACGGGCCTGCCCGACGCCTACGGCCGGGGCCGCATCATCGGCGACTACCGCCGGGTCCCGCTGTACGGCGTGGACCGGCTGATCGAGGCCAAGGAGGAGGAGAAGGCCGATCTGGACGCCATGCCCCGCGAGGCCACGCGCCTGGAGGAGGTCATCCGCGAACGCGAGGAGATCTCCGAGCAGATCAGGGCGCTGGGCGAGCTGAAGGAGATGGCCGCCTCCTACGGGTCCGACATCTCGGGTCCGGCGAGCACCGGCCGTGAGGCCGTGCAGTGGCTGTACTTCGCCTACCTCGCGGCGGTGAAGGAACAGAACGGCGCGGCGATGTCGCTGGGCCGCACGTCCACGTTCGTCGACGCCTATCTCCAGCGGGACATCGACGCCGGACTCCTCGACGAGAGCACGGCGCAGGAGATCGTCGACGACTTCATCATCAAACTCCGGATCGTACGGTTCCTGCGCACCCCGGAGTACGACGAGCTGTTCTCCGGGGACCCGACCTGGGTCACGGAGTCCATCGGCGGCATCGGCACGGACGGCCGCACCCTGGTCACCCGTACCTCCTTCCGCTACCTCCAGACCCTGTACAACCTGGGTCCCGCGCCCGAGCCCAACATGACGGTGTTCTGGTCGCCGGCGCTGCCGCAGGGCTTCAAGGAGTTCTGCGCGCAGGTCTCGATCGACACCTCCAGCCTCCAGTACGAGTCGGACGAGCTGATGCGCCCGCGCTTCGGCGACGACACAGCCATCGCCTGCTGTGTCTCGGCGATGGAGGTCGGCAAGCAGATGCAGTTCTTCGGCGCCCGGGTCAACCTCGCCAAGACCCTGCTGTACGCCATCAACGGCGGCCGGGACGAGCTGTCCGGCGCCCAGATCGGCCCGACCACCGGGGCGATCACGGGCGAGACGCTGGACTACGACGAGGTGCTCGGCCGCCTCGACCGGCAGATGGAGTGGCTGGCCGAGACCTACGTCCACGCCCTGAACGTCATCCACTACATGCACGACAAGTACGCGTACGAGCGGCTGGAGATGGCGCTCCACGACCGTGACATCCGGCGCACCATGGCGTGCGGCATCGCCGGGCTCTCGGTCGCCGCGGACTCCCTGTCCGCGATCAAGTACGCGCGGGTGACGCCGATCCGGGACAAGACCGGTCTTGCCGTGGACTTCCGCATCGAGGGCGAGTATCCCGCGTACGGCAACAACGACGAGCGGGCCGACTCGATCGCGGTGTGGCTGGTCGAGGAGTTCATGCGCAAGGTGCGCAAGCACCCCACCTACCGGGGCGCCGAGCACACCCAGTCGGTGCTCACGATCACCTCGAACGTGGTCTACGGCAAGAAGACGGGCAACACCCCCGACGGCCGCCGCGCCGGCGAGCCGTTCTCACCGGGCGCCAACCCGATGAACGGCCGTGACACCCATGGGTACGTCGCGAGCGCGCTCTCGGTGGCCAAGCTGCCGTACGAGCAGGCGGAGGACGGGGTCTCGCTCACCAACACGATCACCCCCGACGCGCTGGGGCGCACCCCCGAGGACCGGATCCGCAATCTCGCGGGCGTCCTTGACGGCTTCGTCACCTGTCAGGGCTTCCACATGAACGTCAACGTGCTGAACCGGGACACGCTGATCGACGCGATGGAGCATCCGGAGAACTATCCGCAGCTGACCGTCCGGGTCAGCGGTTACGCGGTCAACTTCGTGCGGCTGACGCGTGAACAGCAACTCGACGTCCTGAGCCGCACGTTCCACGGATCGCTGTAGCCGGCGCCGTCCCGGGGGGGGCGCGCCGGGCGCGCTCCCCGGGGTGGACGGGTGCCCGTGGGAAAGACGACAGGAGGCCTGGAGGTTTCATCATGTCCCTGATCCAGCCGGGCGAACTGCTGCCCCTGATCCCCGTCAGCACCGACACCCCCGCCGAACAGGCGGCCACGCTGCGCGGCGCGGGCCCGGTCAGCGGTTCGGTGCACTCCTGGGACCTGTCCACCGGCGTGGACGGACCCGGGACGCGTTTCGTCGTCTTCGTCGCCGGCTGTCCCCTGGCCTGCCTCTACTGCCACAACCCCGACACCATGCGGATGCGCAACGGCAGGCGCACCACGGCCGACAAGGTCGTCGAAGAGGTGAACAAGTACGTCCCGTTCATCCGTGCGTCGGGCGGCGGTTTCACCATCAGCGGCGGTGAACCGCTGCTGCAACCGGACTTCACCGGGGAGATCCTCCGTCTCTGCCACCGGGAGCTGGGCCTGCACACCGCGCTGGACACCTCCGGCTTCCTCGGGGCCCGCGCCTCCGACACACTGCTGGCCGATGTCGACCTGGTGCTGCTGGACATCAAGTCCTGGGACCGCGAGCTGTATCTGCGCCTGACCGGACGGCAGTTGGAGCCGACGCTGGCCTTCGCCCGCCGTCTGGCCGACCTGCGCAAGGAGGTGTGGGTCCGTTTCGTCCTGGTGCCGGGGCTGACCGACGCCACCGAGAACGTGGAGGGAGTCGCCTCGTTCGCGGGGTCCCTGGGCAATGTGACCCGGGTCGACGTCCTGCCCTTCCACAAGCTCGGCACCGCCAAGTGGGAGGAGCTTGGCATGGAGTTCACGCTGGCCGACACCCCCGTGCCGACCTCCGCCCAGGTCGCGAGGGCCCGTTCCGTCTTCACCTCGTACGGTCTGAACGCCGTGTGACCCCCGGCCGATGACCGGAGGCCGCTCCGTGCGCGGCACCGGTCACCGGGCGGACCGCCTCCGTCAGTGCCCCGGGACCACCAGATCCGCGCGTTCCCGGGGGCGGGTGGCGCTCAGGTAGTGCTCCTCGGCCAGGCGCCAGCGGGCCTCCCAGTCGACGGGGCCGTGGTCGTCGCCCCGGGCCCTGAGCCGGCGCATGGACTCCTCGGGCGGGGTGTCGACGTAGACCACCAGGTCGTAGTGGTCGGCGAGTTCGGGCCTGGCGGTGTACACGCCCTCGATCACGACGATGCCGTCGCAGGCCACCGCGCACAGCTCGTCCGTCACCAGGGAGCCGGTCGGCCAGTCGTAGCGCCGGTAGTGCGCGGCATGGCCGGTGGCGAGCGGGGTGAGGACCTCGTCGCGCAGCCGCTCCCAGTCGAAGTAGCGGTCGTAGCCCTCGGCCGGGGTCAGCGCGGCGCGTTCGTCGGCGTCCATCGGCCGGTAGAAGTCGTCCCCGTGCACGACCACGGCGTCGGCGATCCCGGCCACGGCCGACGCCAGGGTCGACTTGCCCGAACCGCCCATGCCGTCGACGGCGATCAGCACCCGTCCCCGGCCGCCGCGGGCGCGGGCGGCTGCCACGACGCGCTCCGCGACTGTCTCGATCTTCGTCATGGGGTGATTGTGGCGGCCTCAACCACTCGGCCCCGGCGAAATCGGCACAATCGTAGGTTCCGACGACAGGCGGTTCCCGGCGGCCTTGGAGCAGGACACGACAGAGGGGCCGACATTGGATGTCGGCCCCTCTGACTTCGAGTAGCGGGGACAGGATTTGAACCTGCGACCTCTGGGTTATGAGCCCAGCGAGCTACCGAGCTGCTCCACCCCGCGTCGGTGAAGCCAACTCTACGCCAACTTTCCCGGGCTCAGGACCATGATCGCTCGCCGAGGGGAGCCGGGGCGCCTTCGGGGGCGGTCGCGGCTTCCTCCGAACGGGGTCACACGTCGGTGGGCAGACCGCTCACCTCGGCGATGCCCCGCAGTTCCTCGTCCTGGCGGTGCCGCTCACCGATGAAGTCGGCGATCTCCCTGCACCGCTCGGGATCGTCCGCCGTGCCCGAGTCCGTCACGACCCGCACGACGCCGATCTCCTCGGTCTCCAGCTCGACGATCCGGTTGTCCAGGCGTCCCGTGACGGCCACGGCGACCACGAGGGACGCCTCGTCGCGGACCTCTTGCGGGACGCTCTCGGGTTCCTCGCCGTCGAGACACAGTTCGATCGCTCCCACCCTCTCCTCCCTGATCGCTTCGAGTACGGGCTCGACCATGCGCAGCAAGAGCGCGTAGTCCGCCGGAGCCATACGCAGGCGGAGCATTTCGAGGTACAGGTCGAGGGGCCGGTCATCCGGTGCCTGCTCTGATGCGTCCATGGAGCTTCGCCTTCCCCAATGTGGACGACATGATCGCGTCTTCCACCAGCATGCTGTGAATTCGCGCACCCCGCCGGTCGAGACGGACGCCCGGAGCACGGCCGAGGGGGCTCGTGCCCTGTTCGCACAGGCCACGAGCCCCCTCGAAACTCGTCCTCCGGAACGCGTCCGTCAGGACTCGTCCGGCGGGTTCCGTCCGTCAGGGCTCATCCGTCGGGAGTCGCCGGTACCGGACGGCCGGGGTCACCCGTAGGTGCGCCGGATCCGGTAGAGCACGAAGATCCCGGACAGGACGAAGATCCCGCCGATCACCCCGGGCCACAGGTTCGCGCCGGTCTCGGCGAGGCCGCCGGTCCCGACCGCCTGGGCCTGGGGTTCGATCCCGGAGGTGGCGGACGGGTAGGCCCCGGCGGCCGGCTCGGTCTGCGCGGGCGTGCCGACATCGCCGCCCTGGCCGTCGCCCGGGGTCTCCTGAGCTGCGGACGAGCCGTCCGCGGCCGACGACGTCACGTCGGACTTGGGCTCGACCGTGACGGGAGGCGTGTCGCCGCCCGCCGGCTCGGTGCCCGGCGTCCCGGCGGTGGGCTCGGCGCTCTGGCCGCCGCCGTTGCCACCGGAGCCCTTGCCGCCCTTGTCGCCGTTTCCGCCCTTGCCGCCGTTTCCGCCCTTGTCGCCGTACGGGTCGTCCGCGGTGGGCGCCGGCTCCTCGGACGGGTTGGCGGAGGCGCTCGGGGCCTCCTCCGAGGGGTTCGGAGCCGCTTCCGAGGGGTTCGGCTCGGCGCTCTGGGACGGCTTGTCGGTGGCCGGGGGAGTCCCCTGCTGCCCGCCGCCGTTACCGCCGCCGTTGCCGTTGCCGCCACCGTTGCCGGCGCCCGCGCCGCACTTCCGGCCCGTGTTGATGCAGTCGACCATCTCGTTCATCAGGCTCTCGTCGAAGACGTTGATGAAGTCGCCGTGGTCGGTGACCGGCTTGTGGAGGTTCTCCGGGAAGGAGTCCACCGCGAACAGCGGCGAGGTACGGCCACCGTCCTGGAGGCTCGGGGCGTTGATGGCGTAGACGATGCGCTGCACCAGCTGCGGGATGGCCTTGAAGCCGGCGGGGCAGTTGCCCTGGGCGTCCTCGAAGGCCACATGGGTGCGGTGGTTGGCGCTGTCGATGTTCGCGCCGTCCCAGCAGCTCTGGAACTTGAAGGTGCGCACCACGTCGCTGCCCTGCGGGCAGAGCGGGTACTTGTCCTTCAGCTGCCGGTCCTCGAAGCCGGTGCAGCTCCAGGAGGCGTTGGCGTTCGCGGGCCCGTTGACGAAGGCCTTGGCGTCACCGGTGATGATGCGCAGCAGGCGGGGCATCGCCGTGACCTTGCCGCGCGGGTTGCCGACGAAGGTCAGCGTGACCTGCTTCGGCGTGACGATCTGCCCGGCGTTGCCCTCGGTCCCGCCTCCGGGCGAGCCCGCGTCGCGTTCCTGCTTGCCGTTCTGGAGGCGCACCACGGGCCAGTAGTACGAGGACTTGTCGCCCTTGTCCTGGCAGGAGGTGTCCGCCTTGGCCAGGTCGGCGTCGGTGGCGAAGGCGTTGTTGGACTGGTTGCCGACGTAGTCGTGGAAGTGGTGGGCGCCGTTGGTGACACCGGGGGCCACGATCACGTTGTCCGAGTTGAACAGTCCGTTGGCGTTGACACCGCAGCTGGAGACGAACTCGCCCCGGGAGGCGTCGGCCTGGGGCTGCGGGCTCTGCGCGCCGGGCTGGACGGACTTGATGTCGGCGTAGTCGCCGGCCACGGGACCGTTGCCGGCCGGCGGGGTGGCGCCCTGCTGGCCGCCCTGGTTCTGGGCCGTGCCGCTCGGACTCGGGGATGCGCTCCCCTGGTCCTGCGGCGCGGTGCTCTGGCCGGTGTCCGCGCCGGTGCCGGGCTGGTTGCCGGAGGGGCGCAGGATGCACGGGGCGAGGGCGTCGAGGCCGCTCGGCGGGTCGCCCGCGGCGTCGATGGCGGCCACGATGCGACCGATGGACTCGACCCGCTTGTCCTTCAGCGGATTCATCACCGCGTCGGCGCCGCTGTCCCCGGTCTGCTGCATCTGGTCGGCGCTCGCCTGGAGTTGCTGGTACGCCGCGGCGATCTGCTGGTCCATGTCCGCGAGTTCCTTGTCGACGTCCGCCCTGGCGGCGTCGGGAACCGTCTTCAACTGCTCCCCGACGTCAGGGCAGTCGATGGTGGCGGAACCGGCGGACAGGACGTGGACCCCCGTCGGATCGCCTCCCGCCCCGGTCTCGGTCGCAGAGGCGTAGACGTTGAGTGCCAGCAGCCCGCCTCCGCCCAGTATCAGTGCGATGGCGGCAGAGGTCGCTCGGCGTGCGCCCGTGGGGCGTCTTCGCGTGTTGCGTCCCAAGGTCGTGCTCCTACGCGTCGTGGTCGGCTCGGCATGGAAATCCCCCGGCCCTATACGCACACGGTTCGCGTTGTGTTCAAACGTCTCCCGAATTCACAGTGACCCCGTACGGAGCAACTGGCCGACGGCGCCCCGGTGGACGCCGGACGGCCCCCTCGCCCCGGGCGCACCGGACCCCGGCGGGCGCGGGGCGAGGCCCTGCGGTTGCGCGCGTCGCCGACCGGTGGCCTGATGGGAGCACTGCACCACGGGTACGCCCTGGACGTGGGCCCCGGTCATGGCCCGGGCCGGTGGGACAGGGCAGGGTGCTCCGCCGCTTCCACCGTGGGCACGGCCAGGGCAGCGGCATGAGGCGGTGAACCGGTGACGGGAGCGGAGATCGACTTCGGCGGCGTCTTCCACGCGCTGCCGGGCATGGTCGCGCTGCTCACCCCGGACATGGTCTTCCTCGACGCGAACGACGACTACCTGAGCAACTCGGGCCGTTCCCGCGAGCAGTTGCTTGGCCGCTATCTCTTCGACGTCTTCCCCGACCGGCCGGACGATCCGGCGTCCACCGGGATGCGCAACCTGGAGGCCTCCCTGCGCCGGGTGGTGGAGACCGGGGAGCGCGACGCGATGGCCCTCCAGCGCTACGACGTGGAGTCACCGGACCGGCCGGGCGTCTGGGAGGTGCGGTACTGGAGTCCGGTCAACGCGCCCGTGCTCCGTCCGGACGGCTCCGTGGCGCTGGTGGTCCACCGGGTGGAGGAGGTCACCGAGCTGATCCGGGCCCGGGGCGGGCTCGCACCCGGCGACCGGAGCCCGGTGCTGGAGGCCGAGCTGTACACGAGGGCCCGGGAGCTGCAAGAGGTCAACGAGCGTCTGCGGCGCGCCCACGCACGGGAGCGCGAGGTCGCCGTCGCCCTCCAGGACGCGCTGCTGCCCTCACCGAGCGAGCTGGGGCCGCATCACGCCGCCGTGCGCTACCGGCCGGCCACGAGTTCGCTGAACGTGTGCGGGGACTGGTACGACCTGGTGGCGCTCGGCGGCGCGCGGATGGCGGTCGCGGTGGGCGACGTGGTGGGTCACGGGCTGTCCGCCGCGTGTGTCATGGGCCAGTTGCGCAGCGCCCTCAGTGCCGCCTCCCGCGCCTCGGCGGGTCCCGCCAGGGCGCTCGAGGTGCTCGGACTGTACGCGCGCTCCGTCGAGGGCGCCGAGTCCACCACGGCGGTGACGGCCTGGATCGACTGGGAGACCCGCACCATCACCTACAGCAGCGCCGGACATCCCCCGCCGGCCCTGCTGCGCGGCGACGGGAGCGTGGAGTTCCTGGACGGGGCGACGGACCCGCCGCTGGGGGCCAGACCGGAGCACGTGGACCGCCCGGAGGCCGCGACGGGCTTCGCCCTGGGCGACACGCTGGTCCTGTACACCGACGGCCTGATCGAACGCCGTGCGGAGGACATCGACGTGGGCCTCGGCCGGCTGGCCGGCGCGCTGGCCCGCCACCGGGCGGCCGAGCCCGAGGCCCTGGCCGACGCGCTGCTGTCGGACCTGCTCGCGCCCGGCGGCGTGACCGACGACACGGCCCTGGTGATCATCCCTCTGTGAACCCGCCCGGCGGGCGCCGGCCGCGGCCGGCGGAGCGCCGCCACAGCCGTGGGCGGCCGGACGGGTCAGGTGGTGGAGGCAGCCGGGGTGAGGCGGTGGGCGCGGACGACCGCGAGCACGCATCCGGCGAGGAGGGCCAGGACCAGGGTGGCCGGGCCGCGCAGCCCCGCCGCCGTCACCGGTCCCCCGGACAGGGCGCGGGGCGGTATGCGCCCCTGGGGGTCGTAGACGACGGCGAGCACGTCCCCGGGCCGGGTGGTGCGTCCGCATCCCCGCCGGATGCGCGCCTTGAACGGTGCGCCGTCGCGTCGTACGACCGAGCACCGGTAGCCGGTACGGCCCGCGCCCCGTCGCCCGTCGCCGTCGACGGACGTGACGACCATGGGTGCCACCCGTTCCCCGTCCACGTGCACCACGTCCGCCGCGGCCCGCGGGACCTGGAGGGCCAGACACACGCCGAGGACCGCGACCACGCCGACCAGGGCCCGTCCCACCCGCAGGCGGACCAGGTGCAGGACGAGGACCCCGGCGCACACGAGCCCCGCCTCGCCGCTGGCCAGGACGGGCATACCGGTCTGGTCGCCGACGACCCCCGCGCCCACGATCGACCCCGCTCCGACCACCCCGGCGAGGAGTCCCTCCCCCACCAGCCGCCGGGGCGGCCAGCCGACGAACTCCGCGGGCCCCCACACCGTGCTGCGCAGGTACTCCGGCAGGTCCGGCTCCTGGACGGGCGGAGGACGATCCCACCGGCGCATAGCTGTACCACCCCCAGCGACGTTCTTCGTCCCACGACGCCTCGTATCCTGCCGTTCGCCTCGGACAGCGGCCCTGCCTCCGCCCGGAACAGATGGCGCGGACAACGTTGCCGGGAGTCGGCAGCGACGTGATCCACTGCCGTCGTCCGAGCGCCGGGACTGTTCCGCGGTTCAGTCGCCTGAACGTCAACCACACTGTTCTGAAGGCACGTTGACCCGCCCGGGCACTGGGCTGCCGCTGATCGGCCGGTCGGCCAGGGGGCCGGGATCCACCGGTCAGCCGCGCGGGTGGGCCGCCGCCGACCTCGCCAGCAGGACGCGCCCGCCGAGGCCGGCCAGGAGCAGCCCGGCCACCATGGCGACGAGGCAGAGCGCGGGGCCCGAGGACCAGTGGACGGCGGAGGCACGGCAGCCCAGGACGACACCCATGGCGACGGCGGTGCCCGGCAGGGCGGTCAGGGCCGGGCCGGTGCGGGCGAGGTCGTCCTCCGCGAGTGCTCCGAGGACACCGGCGCCCAGGGCCAGGGCCCAGACTCCGAGCGCCCGCGCGTCGAGGCGGTCGACGTCCCACGGCACGAAGCCGGCCCAGAATCCGGGCCTGACCAGCAGACCCGTACCGATGCCGAGCCACGCCGAACCGAGCACGGCCAGCGCCGGTTTCGACCAGCCGGGCAGCGGCGCGCCGCGCGGGCCGGGAGGCCGGCCAGGGGTGACGTACTGCCGGGCCAGCGCGATCACGGCGCACACGCAGAGCGTGCCGAGCACGAAGAGCCAGCCGAGGCTGAACAGGACCGGGACGACGGGGCCGCCCGTGGCCACGTACAGCCGGCCCGCGTCGAGCAGGCTCACGGTGAACAGCCCGAGCAGGACCACGGCCAGCGGCTGGACGAGCGAGCGGGCCTCGTGCCAGGCGCGGGCCCGGTTCACCGCGAACAGTCCGGGCGCGGTGCCGAGCATGGCCGCGCCGAGCAGTCCCGGGGTCAGCGACTCGGGAGAGGGCCACGCGCCGAAGACGTGCCCGGTGAGGGCCACGGCCGCCAGCAGCCCGCCGACGAGGACGCCGACGACGGCGACCGCGGTGGCCAGCACGGCCACTCCCGCGGTCAGCGGCCGCCCACCCGCCGCGAGGGGCTCCGGAGGCATGGTACGCCGGGACGACCGTCCCGGCTGCTCCGAGGGGCCCTCTGACGGGGACGGGGACGCGGATGCGGATGCGGATGCGGATGCGGATGCGGATGCGTCGGACATGGGGATCCCGTTTCCGGACGAGGGGAACGACGTCACGAGGCCGGTGCCGACAGGCGTGCGGCCGAACTCGGGGCGGGCACGGCCCTCTTGAGGACCTCCCGCGCGTACAGGACCCGCATGCTCACCGCCAGCGTCGCCATGAACGCCGTCACCCCGCAGCCGATCGCCGCCCCCGCCGCCAGGGCCGTGAGCGCGTCGAGACCCAGCGACCGTTCGAGGAGCGGGGCCGCCCCGACCGACAGCACCGGAGCCAGGCACAGGGCCACCCAGTGCAGGCGCCACTCCTCACGCGCCCACGGACGCCCCTCCCGGCCGGCCCGGCGCGCCCGCACGGCCATCACCGCGTACGTGACGGCGTACGGCAGGAGGTAGGCGAGCAGGAGCCGGCGCCCCGCTGCGCCGTGGGCCAGCAGGGCCCGGGCGATCCAGGCCAGCGCGGCGGCTCCCGCCAGCTGCGCGAGGACCAGGACGGGGACGGGCGCCCAGGTCCCGGACACCCCGGCGACCTGCCTGCGCCGGTCGAGGGAACGCGAGGCGATCAGGGCGCCGAACGCGACGACGGAGCCCAGGTGCATGGTGGCCAGCTGGTTGATCTCGGCCATGGACAGCCCGGGCATGAGCATCGGCAGGCCGCCCCACTCGAACCGGAGCAGCGGAGCGGTCATCAGGAAGCCGTAGCAGAGCAGCATCCAGCGCTGGTGCAGGTCGGGGAAGCCGCCGACGGCCGCGAGCACCCCGAGGGTCACGCTCATCACGGTGCCCGCCAGGATGGTCGCGAGCACGATCCAGAAGGCCGCGCCGCTGAAGGCGTCCCCGGGCGCGGTGCGCGCCAGATACAGTCCGGCGCCCGCCATCGAGACGTACACGGTGACCGCGAAGACCACTCCGAGGACCCGGTGCAGCCGGGTGCGCCGCCGTACGGCGGTGAGCAGTTGCGCCGGGCCCAGCAGCATCAGCACACCGCCGAGCACCGAGTGGACGATCATCGGCACGAGGCTGTGGCGGTAGGGACCGATCCGGGTGGCCAGCGCGTCGGCCACGTAACGCGGCGAGACCACGTGGGCCAGGACCCACTCGCCGTAGGCCGGCGCGCCGGGGCGTGCGTACGGCCACAGCTCGGTCATGGCGATCGGCGCGTAGCCCACGCACACGGCCGTCAAGGCGATGACGGCGAGGCGGCGCCAGGTGGTGCCCGTCGGACGACGCACGACGACTCCCTGCTCGTGGCCGCGACCCGGCCATCGATAGTCTCGTTTGGACTATCGAGACGGTAGGGCCGTCCACCGCCGGGGTCAACGGTCTGTCGTGTCCTCGTCCCGGCGCTGCACCCATCCCCAGAAGTCGATCATCATCCGCTCGTAGCGGATGCCGAACTCCAGCGCGTCACGCTGCCCGCGGGTCAGCAACTCCCCGACGGTCTCGGCGAGTTCTTCGTAGGTGGCCAGGGTCCTGCGGTGCTCGTCGAGCTGTACGGGGCCGAGCACCTCGGCCCGTCCGCCGAACCACAGCTTGAGGATGCCGCGCTCGCGGGCCTCCACCGGCACGAACGCGGGGTCGTCGAGCCAGCCCCGCAGGGCCGCCCTGCCCTCGTCCGTCAGCGTCAGCACCCTGCGGTTGCGGCCGCTCTCCTGCCGCACCTGCGACAGCAGCCCCGCGTCGAGGAGGCGGTCGCACTGCGCGTACACCTGCGCGTGGGGCACCGACCAGAAGGGCGCGACCGTCCGGGCCGCCTCTCCCTTGACGTCGTACGCGCTGGCCTCGCCCAGCTTGTCGATGATGCCGAGGACGAGGTAGGAGGCGGTGGTCAGCCTTGCGTCAGCCATGGGGCGACCGTATCGCCACGCGATCACCGTCCGGCAGGCCCGCCCGGCGACCGGGCCCCGCGCGGCGGGCGCCGTCCGACGCGAAGAAGATCCGGGTGCCCGGCACAATGCGGGGTAGACGGGCGATCACGCAACCGACCGCACCTCAGCCCTCCGGCCCGGCCGCACGAGGAGTACTTGTGACCACCTACGTCATCACCGTTCCCGGGACGTTCGTCCACGGTCTCCCGGACGCCTCCCGTGCCGACGTCGAACGCAGGCTCCGCCCCCAGGACCCGCAGAACACGGACCTGGGCGAGACCGAGGAGCTGAGCCTGCTCACCGTCGACGAGGACAACCGGTTCTCCGTCCGCCTGGAGGTCGAGGCGGCGGACCGCAAGAGCGCCGAGGCCGAGGCCGTGCGGCTCGTGTCCGGCGCGTTCCGGGACAGCGGTCTGTCCGCCGACGACGCGCCGCTGGGGCCCGCCGCCGTGACGGGGATCGACCGGGAGTTCTGACCGCGCGCCGCCGCCGGGGGACGCCTCAGACCGGGCGTACGACGCTGTGGACGGCCGCATGTCCGGCGTACTGGACCGACTCCTCGGCGATCCGCGCTCCGGGGCTCGGCGCGTGGACCATCATGCCGTCGCCGACGTAGAGACCGACGTGGCTCACGTTGGCGTGGAAGAAGACCAGGTCACCGGGCTGGATGTCGCCGAGGGCGACCGCGGGGCCGGCCTGGGCCTGCTCCTGCACGGCGCGCGGGAGCATCACCCCGGCGCTCTTCCAGGCCGCCTGGGTGAGTCCCGAGGGGTCGTACGACCCGGGTCCGGACGCTCCCCACACGCACGGCATGCCGATCTGCGCGCGGGCGAAGGCGACGGCCTCCGCGGCCCTGCTGTCCTGTCCGACGACCGGAGGGGCGGCCGGAGCGACGAGGCTGTCGATGTCGAACCCCGGGCTCGTGCCTCCGGCGGCGGGAGCGGCGGGCCACGTCTGCTGCCGGCCGGCCGACCGCAGCGACTCACGCCAGGTGTCGTCGACCGGCGGCGCCGACGGCTCGTTCGCCGGGGGCATCGGGGCCGACCGGTAGGCGGCGGGCGTCGGCGCGGACGCGTAGGCGGGGGCCTGCGGCGCGGGCTCGCTCACCGGGGGCATCGGGGCCGGCTGATACGCGGCCGCGGGCTGGGCCGGTGCGTACGCGGGGGGCTGGGGTGCCGGCTCGCTCACCGGGGGCATGGGGGCGGCCCGGTAGGCGGGGGGCGCGGGTTCGTACGCGGGCGGCTGCGGCGCGGGTTCCCTCACCGGAGGCGCCGGAGGCGGCTGATATCCGCTGGGCCGGGACGGGGTCTCGTACGAGAGGGGCAGGAGCACCGATCTGACCTCGGAGACCGGGGGCGCCGGTTCGTACGAGAGAGGCAGCAGCACCGACTTGTACTCGTCTGCCGCGGGAGCGGGATCGTACACGCGGGGCACGGAGCCGGTGTCCTGCACGTGGGGCATCGAGCCCGTCTCGTACGCGCGAGGCATCGAGCCCGTGTCGTACGCGCGGGGAACGGAACCCGTGTCCTGCACACGGGGCATGGAACCGGTCTCGTACGCACGGGGCATCGAGCCCGTCTCGTACGCGCGAGGCATCGAACCCGTGTCGAAGGCCGTGGGCTGCGGTGCCGACGGGAACGACGGGGCCTGGGGCGCCTGCTGGAACGCGGGGGTCCGGGGCGCCTGTTCGTACGCGATGGGCTGCGGGGCGGGCTGGAACGCGGGGGCCTGGGGAATCGCCTGGTACGCGGCGGTCTGCGGGGCGGCCGGGAACCGGGGCTCGGCGGCCGGCCGGTACTCGATGGCCGGCGCCTGCGGCTGCTGCGGGACGGCCATGCCCTGCCGGGCCGTGTGCCGGGCCATCAGCTCCTGCGCCACGGCGAGCTTGCGCCGGGCGGTCTGCTTCCTGCCGTGCAGCGAGGCCTTCTGCGAGGCGGCGGCCGGGGCGGCCCCCGGCGGGAGCGCCGCACGGACCGCGGCCCCGGCTCCCGCCGGGGCGCCGGCGGCCATGGGCTCGGCGGCCGGGCCCGCGGTCAGCTCCAGGACGGGCCGGGCGGCCGGTTCCGAGGAGGGGCCCGCGGTCAGTTCGAGCACCGGGGCGGCCGTCAACTCGGCGACGGGCCGCATGATCTGCTCGAGCTCGTACACCGTGGGGAGATCCGAGGAAGAACCCCTGGAACCTCTCGCGCCCTCCTTCGGGCGGGCGGGCTCGGCGCCCCGGTCCGGCATCCGGTCGGCCGGAAGGATGGCCGGAGCCGAGGGTCCGAAGCGGGAACGCGCCCCGTCGAACCACTGCCGCATCAGGTCTTCCTGGGCGGGATCGGAGCCGCCGCCCTGACCGCCGCGCCGGCCCGGCCTGCGGGTGGAGTTCGCCGAAGCGCGGGTCCCGTTGAAGTTGCCGGTGGCCAACTCCGCCTGGTCGTAGAGGGACGAGAGCCTGCGGGCGACTTCTTCGCCACTGGGCGGGGTGCGTTCCGGCGCCATGGAGTGGTGCTCCTTCCGTCGTCCGCCTACCGGGTTAGCTGTCGGGTTCGGGCGGACGATTCCGGAAGGTATGCCCTACGACCCCTGCCCCGAAAGGCAGTTGGCCGATTCACCCCAAGTTCGGTGGGTCCCCGGCTCCCGCTGCCACGAGGACAGGCAGGACTCGGCGGAGGCCGCGCCGCCCGGCGGGCTTCGCCGGAGGGAGTCGGACGGCCTGGTCGCCAACTTAGCCATGTTGTGCACCCGATGTGAAGATCCACGTCCCAGATGTCCGATACATTTTCGTGACCTTCATCGCACCATCCCGCAGCGCGACGGCGAGGACACACGCCGTGCCCGAAAGGGCGGCTGAGCACGGCTTGTCGGGACGATCGGACCCGACTCCCGTCCGACGGGGCGGACTCCACGGGACCCGGTCGCCCGGTCGAGCGCCCGGGTGCCTCGATCCTGTCGAAAGTGTGCACAGAACTGGCGTTCCCGGGCGCGCCGTTCGACATCGCGGGCTTCCGTCGGTCACACCTCGACCGGTTTGCGACCGAACCGGCCGGAGGACCGCTCGGAACACATGGCGCCCGTACCGTCGGAGCACGTCGGACCACTAGAGCGAGTCGAGGATCCCCACGTGCACGATGCGCCGATCTACGCCCAACTGATCTCCGAACGCGGCGACATACCGACCCTCGTACGGAGCGAGGCCCGTCGGCTGCAACGCGACTTCGAGTGGATCCTCAACTGGGACCCGTCGACGGGCGCTCCCCTCCCCTCGTCCGCCGCGCGGCCGTCGTCCGGCTCCCGCCGCTCCCTCTCCCCCACGCCCCATCCCGACGACCGGCTCGACGCGCCCGGCGGCTAGGACGCGCGGGGCGTCGACGGACAGTGCGTGCGTGGCGTCGACGGGCAGTACGTGTGGGCGTCGACGGGCACACCGGAACGGCCGGACGGCCCCTAGAGGACGTCGGGTTCCGCGCCGGGCCGCTGGGCGGGCAGCGGGTCGAGCCCGTCGGCGATCCGGGCGACCAGGCCCGCGACCGTCGTGCCCGTGGCGTGGTGCCAGGTCCGTGCCCGGCGGATCATCGCGTGGTCACCGCCCGCGACCCGCACGGCGCTCGCGGCGGAGCCCGCCTCCACGGCCCGGCGGACGAGGGCGAAGGACTCCGCCGGGTCGGTGATCCGGTCCCGGTCTCCGTGCAGCACGATGACCCTCTTGTCCCGGAGGTGCGCCACCGGCTCGCCCTCCGGGCACCAGGGCGCCAGCGCCACCACGGCCCGTACCTGTGGCACGGCGGCGGCCCGCAGGGCGGCGCGCCCGCCCATCGAATGGCCGACGAGCACCACCGGCACCTCCCCCACGAGCGCGGAGAGTTCATCCAGGGCCCGCAGGACGTCGGCGACGGGATCGGCGTCCGCGCCGTTCCAGCCCCGGTGGCGGTAGCGCACCTGCCCGACGAAGGTCCCCTCGTCCGGCAGGGCCCGCGTCACACGACGCAGGAACGGGCGCATCCGCGCGCGGGCGACGTTCCACGGCCGCGGCGGGGCCTTGCTGTCGGCGGCACCGCCGTGCAGGACGAGGACGGCGGCCCGCGCCGGACCGGAGCCCGCGGGGACCGTGTGCCACGGCATCAGCGCAGCGGGAGCGTCCGCCGCTCCGGGCCGGACCACATCTTCGGCGGACCTCCGCACAGGGTCTCGCATGACACCTCTCCACCGCACGGCGCTCTCCACGCCCCGCATTCGATCGTGAGGAGGGATCGTCTCACCGGCCGGCGGCTCGACCGCGACCGGGCGGGTCGTTCGGGGCAGCGGCGGCAGCTCTCAGTCCCCGTTCTCGGACCGGGCACGGTTACCGTTGCGCCACTCCTGGTAGAACCGCCAGAGGCGGGTGGCCTGCGGACAGCGCCCCGACTCCCGTTGGCACGTACGGCAGTTGCCCACGTGACTGACGTAGGCGGCCTCGGGGGCGTCCCGCCCCGGCTGCGGATTCGACATGACCCTCGGCACCAGTCGGTGCGACGCGCACGAGCGCTGCGCCGCTTCTGATGCCGTGCTTCTGCGCCGAGGGCCCCGGCGGATGCACCGGGCGAGAACCGATTTCCGGCCCGTGCCCGGGCGGCTCGTCAGTCGAGGAGGTCCGCCTCGTACTCCGCGGCCACCGGGAACGGCCTGTCGGCCGGGGGCCTGCGGACCATCAGACGGGCCACCTCGAAGTCCATCTCGGTGGCCCCGGGAGGGGGTGGCGGGTGATAACGCCCGGCGCACACGGACAGGTTGACGATGAGATAGGCGTGCCACGACCGGCCCACTCCGCGCCGGTCGTCGAAGGCCTGGATCCCGTCGACCCACCACACCACCCGGTGGGCGCCGAACTCGACCGTGATGTCGACCCAGCCACCGGGGCGAATGGCAGGATTGCGGTAGTAACGGTGGGTGTTGCGTACGTGGTTGGAGAGTTCCAGCAGGTCCGGGTTGTCCGGGTGGTACTCGAAGACGTCGATCTCCTGGCCGCCGTCCCGCCAGGTCCAGACGGCAGGCCAGGCCCCGGTCACCGTCGGCAGCTTGACCCGCGTCTCCAGCACGTCCCCGGTGCGGACCATGAAGCCGTCCGCGCTGCCCTCGGTGGTCAGCAGGCCCGCGTCCCAGTCGCCGTCCGGTCTGCGGGTGGCCCGGAAGCGGCCCGTGCGGCAGTAGGCGGGATCGGTGACGAGGTGGTCGAGTTTCCCGTCGTCCGGATTGACCGGACCGCCGTCGGGATAGGCCCAGGAATGGCCCGCGACCCATTGCCGAGGCGAGGCGAAATCCGCGGTGAAGACGACATCGGACACGCGGCACTCCTCGATGACGGCGTTTCGCGTACGTCCCAGGTTCTCCCCGGACCGGCAGCGCCCACGCCCCGATCACGACAACCCGCCACAAAACAACCCATCGGGGTGAACCGGCCGCACTCCGGCGCACGGCCCCGCACCGCACGGCGCCCGGCCGCGCACAGGTGCGCCCGCCGGCGGACCGCTCCGTCCGGCGGCGCACCGGCCCGGCCGGGCCGCAGCCCGGCCGGGCGCCGCACACGGCGACCCCCGGCCGGGCTCGGCGCGGTTACAGATACGGGCGGGTGATCAGCTCGATCGCGTGGCCGGCCGGGTCCTTGAAGTACACGCCCCGGCCGCCGTGTTCGTGGTTGATCTCCCCCGGGCGCCGCATCCCGGGATCCGCCCAGTGCACGATGCCCAGGTCGGAGAGCCGCCGGTACGCCCGGTCGAACAGGTCGTCGTCGACGAGGAACGCGTAGTGCTGCATCTGGATGTCCACCGGCGGCTCGGCGAACTGGAGCAGCACGCCGTCGGACAACTGGATGTTGGTGAACGGGCCCCAGGACGGCGCTTCGGGCAGTTCCAGCAGTTCCCGGAAGAAGCGCGCCGACTCGTGGCGGTCCTTGGCTGCGACGATGGTGTGGTTGAAGGTGACTGTCATTCGGCTGACCTCAGCGGTGCTCGGCACGGAAGGGGACTCACGGGTGCACTAGGGCAGCCGGGAGGTCCGCGTGCCGGAGGGAGTCGGCGCCTCGGAGGCACTCTCCGCGCGGTCAGTCCTCCGCCGGATCGCCGATCCGTGTGTGGCTCAGAGCCGGTCCGGTGTTCACGTCGGAGGACCCTACTCGATCCGGGTGCGCCTCGAAAGCCGGAATCCTGGGGCCGGGGATCGCGTCAACGGCACACTGGGCGGCATGACTTCACCGGATGCCAAGGCCGACCTCCACCGCTACCTCCAGTCGGCTCGTGACGCGCTGCTGTGGAAGCTCGAAGGTCTCTCCGAGTACGACGTCCGCCGCCCCTTCACGCCCACGGGGACCAACCTCCTCGGTCTGGTCAAGCATGTGGCCACCATGGAACTGGGCTATCTCGGCGCCACGTTCGGACGGCCGTCCGCCGAGCCGCTGCCCTGGCTGGAGCACGCGGGCGAGACGAACGGGGACATGTGGGCCACCGCCGAGGAGTCGCGCGCGTTCGTCGTGGGGCTCTACCGCCGGGCGTGGGCCCACGCGGACGCGACGATCGACGCGTTGCCGCTGGAGACGACCGGAAGGGTGCCGTGGTGGCCCGCCGGGAAGGACGAGGTGACGTTGCATCACGCGGTCGTCCGCGTGATCGCCGACACGCAGCGGCACGCCGGGCACGCGGACATCATCCGCGAACTCATGGACGGCACCGTCGGGATGAGCGAGACGAACGAGAGCGTGATGCCGGGCGGCCCGGAGTGGTGGGAGGACTACCGGGCCCGCCTGGAGCAGGCGGCCCGGGACGCCGCCAAGGAGGCCTGACACCGGGTCCGAACCCGCCGACGCCCGGGCGCCAGGTCTCAAGGCCCAGCCCTCGGGCCCCGAGACCTCAGACCCGGACCCAGACCCAACCCCCAGACCTCAGACCCCAGACCTCACGCCTCACGCCAGTGCCCGCCCCCCCGCCAGTTCAAGGACGAGTGCGGCGATGTTCCACGCGTCGTCCTCGCCCCGGTGGTGCCGTCCCTCCAGCGGGAGCCGGGCCAGGCGCAGGGCCTGTGCCATCCCGGGCCGCTTCTTCAGCCCGTGGGCGTCGGCGAAGACCGCCTTGGCATTGGTGTGCCGCCGGCCGAAGGGGTACGGGGTCGCCGTGGCCTCGCACTGACGGGTGAACTGGTGACGGTCGTAGTCGCCCCAGCTCGCCCACGGCCGCTCCCCCGCGCGATGCACCGCGGCCAGCTCACGGCAGGCGTCGGCGAACGAGAGACCCCCCTCGACCTCCTCCTGCGTCAGCCCGGTCAGTTCCGTGCAGAAGTCGCCGACGGACGACCGCGCGGGCCGGACCAGCAGACGGTGCTTCGCCACCCGGACGCCCTCGTCCAGATCGACGACCGTCAGACCGATCTCGATGATCTCGCTCACCGCTCCGGGCGGCGGCGGGCCCTCCCAGCAAGTGGCCTCGACATCGACGACGTTCAGGAGTCCCCCGGCACTGTTCATGCGCGAGAGCGTAGAAGCGGGGACACCCGGACGGCATCCCGATTTCCGCTCCGGCCCGCGGACCGGCCACCGGCGGCCGGTGTCACGGCGTCCGGAGCGGAGGTCACGGACGCGGCCCGAGCGCAGGTCACGGACGCGGCCAGGGCCGTCCGCCGATGCGCTCGATGTCGGTGTTGAAACGGCGGAGGTAGGACGCGAAGGCGGCGATGTCGTCCTCCGGCCAGTCGGCCATCACACGGTCCAGGGAACTGATGAGCCCCTGCCGTTCCTCGTCGAGGAGCCGCGCCCCCTCGTCCGTGATGCGGAACTTGCGGGCCATGCCGCCGTCGGGGTCGGGGATCCGCTCGACCAGCCCGGCGCGCATCGCCGCCGCGGTCTGCCGGTTGAGGGTGGAGGCGTCGAGTCCGAACGCGTCGCTCAGTTCACCGATCGACATCGGCCCCTGGATCCGGATCCGGCTGAGCAGGATGTAGGCGCTGCGCTCCAGGACGCCGTCCTTGGTGCGGCCGCCTCTGTGGTTCATCCATCCATGGCGGCTGAGCAGCATCTGCTCGTACTCGACCTCGTGTGTGGGCCTGACCATCCGCCTGCCGCCTCCCGCTGTCACCTTGGGCCGCGCGTCCCACGCGTTGCGGTGCGGCCCGGCTCCATGCTCCCACACGCCCGTGCACGAGCCACATCACATGTATACGCCACACAGCATGCGCGATACATAGGACATGTACGATGCACATCTCTTGCCCCGCAGACAGATCCGAGGAGTCCCATGGACGCCCCCCAGCCCCCCGCCCGAGCGGGCGGCGTGGTCGCCACGCTCGCCTTCGCCGGCACCGTGGCGGCGATCATGCAGACGCTGGTCACCCCGCTCATCGCCGAGCTGCCCCAGATCCTGCACACCTCACCCGCGAACTCCGCCTGGGTGATCACCGTGACCCTGCTCGTCGCGGCCGTCTGCGTCCCGGTCTCCGGCCGCCTCGGCGACCTGCTCGGCAAGCGGCGGATGCTGCTCGCCTGCTCCGTCCCGCTCGTGGTCGGCTCCGTGGTCTGCGCGCTCTCCTCCTCCGTCGTCCCGATGATCGTCGGACGGGGTCTCCAGGGCATGGGCATGGGCATGGTGCCGCTGGGCATCGCCCTGCTGCGTGACGTGGTGCCCGCGGAGAAGCTGAGCTCCTCCATCGCGCTGGTCAGCGCGTCCATGGGCATCGGCGGCGGCCTCGGTCTGCCGATCTCCGCCGCGGTGGCCCAGTACGCGAACTGGCGCGTGCTGTTCTGGGGCTCCGCCGTGCTCGCCGTGGCCATCGGAACGCTGATCTGGTTCCTCATCCCGGACGTGCCGGCCGGCGCCAAGGGTCAGCGCTTCGACGTGCTCGGCGCGCTCGGGCTCGGCGTGGGCCTGGTCTGTCTGCTGCTCGGCGTCTCCAAGGGCGCCGACTGGGGCTGGGGGTCCGCGACGACCGTGGGGCTCTTCGTCACCGCCGTCGCGGTCCTGATCGCGTGGGGCGCCTGGGAGATGCGCACCAAGGACCCGCTGATCGACCTGCGCACCACGGCCCGCCCCCGGGTGCTGTTCACCAACGTGGCCTCGATCTTCGTCGGCTTCGGCATGTACGCCAGCATGCTGATCATCCCGCAGCTGCTCCAGTTCCCCGAGGCCACCGGCTACGGCCTGGGCCAGTCGATGCTCGCGGCCGGTCTGTGGATGGCCCCCGGCGGCATCATGATGATGATCGTCTCCCCGCTCGGCGGGAAGCTCACGGACGCCTGCGGCCCGAAGTTCACCTTGGTCTGCGGTGTCCTCGTGATCGCGCTCGGCTACGGGCTCGCGCTGGCCCTGATGGGTACGCCCTGGGGCCTGATGCTGACCGGCATGGTCATCAACAGCGGCGTCGGTCTCGCCTACGGCTCGATGCCGGCCCTGATCATGAGCTCGGTCCCGCTCTCCGAGACGGCCGCCGCGAACGGCTTCAACACCCTGATGCGCTCGCTCGGCACCTCGGTCGGCTCTGCGGTCATCGGCGTCATCCTCGCCCAGATGACGACCAGCGCGGCCGGCTACACCTTCACCTCCGAGGGCGGCTTCCGCACCGGTCTCGTCGTCGGCGGCTGTGTCGCCCTGCTGGCCGCCGCCATCGGCGCGGTCATCCCGGCGGTCCGCGCCGCCGCGGGCGACGACAAGGCGGGCCCGACGGCCACGCCGGAGACGGCCGCGGCCACCCGCTGAGGTTCCACGGCCCCCGTACCGGCTCCGGCGCCCCCTGGGCTCGCCGGGGCCGGTACGTCCGTACTCCCTGGTGACAGGGTTCTCGTCCCGCCTGCCGGTGAACGGGCGCGGCGGGACGCGGAGTCCTACGGCCTGGCCGTACGGTCCGGCGTACCCGCGGCGAAGGTGAAGGTCCCGCGACCGGGCCACGCGAGGTGGTCGACGGCGAGGAACGGCTCAGCGGTGACGGCCCCCGGGGTCGTCCCGGCGAAGGCCATGACGTCCCGGTGCAGATGCGACTGGTCGGCGTACCCGGCGTCGGCCGCGACCCGGGCCGCGCCCTCGCCCGCGACCAGGCGGTGGGCCGCGTGGTCGAAACGGACCAGCTTCACGGCACGCTTGGGCGGCGTACCGAGCTGCGACCTGAACCGGGACCACAGCCGCTTTCGGCTCCACCCGACCTCGGCCGCGAGGTCGTCGACCCGGATCATCCCCCGGGCGGCGACGACACGGTGCCAGGCCCAGGCCACCTCCGGGTCCACCGCGGGCCCCGCCCCGTACCGGCGGGCGAGCAGCGCGTCCGTGAGCGCGAAGCGGGCCTGCCACGACGGGAGTTCACCGAGCCGCTCACGGATGCGTGACGCCTCCCGGCCCCACAGGGCGTCCAGCGGCACGACGGCGCCGTCGAGTCCCTCGGGGGAAACACCCAGGACCGCACGGGCGATCACCGGGGACAGCCGCACCTGCACGCACTCGACGTTCTCTCCCCAGGCCCGGACACCACCGCCGGCCCCGGTCCCCGGCCCGGCGACGACGCTTCCGCACCGCCGGTCTCCGTCGGGGCCGACGACGACGGGCGAACCGGCACCGAACTCCAGCAGCACCGTGACGGCCGGGTGCGGGACCATCCGGAGCCCGTCCAGCTCACGCACGCGGAACCCGGCCATGCCGACACCGGCCACCCGGCTCGGCCGCGGCGGACGGGCCACGCCCCAGGTCTCCGCACCGTGCACGAAGGTCCGCATGTCCCCATGCTACGCACGCCGGTTGAGGGGAACATTCGTCCAATCCACCGACGGGTGCGGGCGGGGACAGTGGGCTCAGGACGGTCCCGGCGATCCCCGCCGTACGGGCGGACCGGCGGAAGGGCAGGGTGTCATGAGGATTCTCGTCTCCGGCGCGAGCATCGCCGGTCCGGTGCTGGCCCACTGGCTCACCCGGTACGGCTTCGGCGTCACCGTCGTCGAGCGGGCCCCGGCGCCGCGCAGGACCGGCGGTCACGCGGTCGACCTGTTCCGGCCCGCGATGGACATCTCGGAGCGGATGGGCGTGCTCCCGCGGATCGAGGAGCGGGCCACCGGCACGCACCGGCTGACCGTTCACCGGGAGGGCTCACGGCGTCCGGTCCGGGCGGACCTCTCCAAGATCTTCGGCGGGGCTTCGGGCCGGCACGCCGAGATCATGCGTGACGACCTGAGCGAGATCTACCGCGACGCCGCGCGCGACGACGTCGAGTACGTCTTCGGCGACTCCGTCACCGGGATCTCGCCCGGCGGCGAGGTGACGTTCGAGAACGGGGCGCCGCGCCGCTTCGATCTGGTGGTCGGCGCGGACGGGCTGCACTCCACCGTGCGCCGGCTCGTCTTCGGCGAGGGGTCCCGCACGGACTCCTTCGTCGGGGCCCACTTCGGGGTGATGAGCCTGCCGAACGTCTCCGGGCTCGACGGCGAACTCCTCATCCACGTCGGCGTCGGCCGCACCGCCGGCCTGTACGGCGCCCGGCACCTCGGCGACGCGCGGGCCCTGTTCCTGTTCCGCGGCGAGCTCGATCCCGGCTGTCACCACCATGACGTGGCCCGGCAGAAGGCACGGCTGCGCGCCGCGTTCACCGGCATGCACACCGAGGTGGACCGGTGGCTGGACGAGCTCGACCGCACCCCGGCGTTCTACTTCGACTCGATCACCCAGCTCCGTATGGACACCTGGTCGAAGGGGAGGGTGACGCTGGTCGGCGACGCGGGCTACTGCCCGGGGGCCGCCGTCGGCGGCAGCACCAGCCTCGCCGTCGTCGGCGCCTATGTTCTCGCCGGAGAGCTGGCGCGGGCCGGCGGCGACCACGAGCGCGCCTTCCCCGCGTACGAGCGGGCGATGGCGGAGCACGTACGAGGCAGCCGCGCGGTCGCGCTGAGCGCGGCGAAGACCCTCGTCCCCACGTCGCGGCTCGGCGTGTGGGGGCTGGCCCAGGGCGCCCGGCTGATCTCCGCCCTGCCCGCGCGCCCCAGCAGGGCCCTGGTCCGCCTCACCACGAAGAGCGCGCGCTTCCACGACTCCGTGACCGTCGAGGACTACCCGGCGCCCCTCGCCGCGTCAGGCCCCCTGGGCATCGCCTGAGCCGTGCACCGGACGGCGTTCGGCTTCTTCAGGCGCCGTCCGCCTGCCCAGGTAGGTCAGCGGTCCCGGGTCGGTCACGGGGATCTCGTGGAAGCCGAGGCGGTCGTAGAACGCGCGCGCAGGCCGGTTCGCGGTGACCATGCCCAGGTGGACCATGGGCACGCCGCGGTCGTGCAGGGCGGCGAGGAAGGTGCGCATCAGCGCCCGGCCGTGGCCGCGCCGCTGGAAGCCGGGCAGCAGATCGATGTGCAGATGCGCCGGATAGGCGGCCAGCTCGGGCAGGACCATGCGCTCGGGCGTGTGCAGCAGCGCGACCATCGCCTCGGAGGGGGTGCGGGGCGGTGTCGTGGGGGCGGGATAGCGGTGGGCGACGCGCGGGATCCAGGTGTCCCGGAACCGGGCGGCGAACTCGGCGGTGTCGCCGGTGCCGACCACGTAACCGACGGCCCGTCCGCTCCCGTCGTCCAGGACGAAGGCCAGTCCGGGCTCCAGAACGCAGTAGGGCGCGGCGAAGAGGGCCGGCATGAGCTGCTCGTCGGGGTACAGGGCTCGCGAGTCCCCTCCCTCGTCCGCTGTGCTCACGCACACGTCGGCGACGGCGGCACGGTCGGCGGACCGGTAGGCACGAATCATCGGCGATGGGTTCATGACCGGCATCCTGACGCCTTGGGAGCGCTCCCACAAGGGTCGGCGCAGCGGCGTCGCCGGGGCCGGACAGGGAGCGGGGGGCGCCGCTTGATGCGATGCTGAAGTACCGGATCATGACCTGGGAGCAGGGAACGACGGCAGCGTGAGGACAGTGACACGGCCGAATCGAGCGGCGATCTGGAACCGGTTCGTGGCGTCCGACCCGGGCCTGCTGCGGCTCATGGCCGGACTGCGGACCGTCGGTGCCATCGCCCTCACCCTCGCCGTCCTCGGAATGCGCGGGGCCGGTCCCAGCCTGATGGTGAGCGGCGCCATGACCGCCATGGTCGCCACCTTCTCGATCAAGGAGAAGCACCGCGGCCAGCAGGCCGTCACCCTCGCGCTCGGACTGCCCGTCGCCGTCGCGGCGATGTCGCTGGGTGCCGTGCTCAGCACCCACACACTGGCGGGCGACGTGTGCTTCATCGCCCTGATCTTCGTCGCCGTCTACTGCCGCCGCTACGGCGACCGCGGCACCGCGCTCGGGCTGATCGCGTTCCAGATCTACTTCCTGTCGCTGTTCGGCGGGGCCGGCTACTCCACCCTCGCCGAGCTGTGCGCGGCGCTGGTCGTCGCGTTCGCGTGCAGCGCCGTGGTCCGCTTCGGCGTGGTCGCCGAGTCGACCGAGCGTGTCCTCAAACGGCTGCGCAAGGCCTTCCGGGCCCGCGTGGCCCAGCTGGTCTCCGTCCAGATCGACCTGCTCGACGCCGATCGGGACGACGTCGAGAAGGCCCTGGACGACGTACGGGTGCACACCGCGCGGCTGCACGAGAGCGCGATGATGATCCAGGACCGCCTGGACGACGGGACCTCCGACAGCGCGAGCGCCTCGCTGCTCCAGCGGCGGGTGGCCGAGGCCGAGATCGCCGCCGAGCGGCTGGGCATCCTCATCCTCACCGCCCGCAGCGCCGAGCAGGCCGACACGCTCGCCCTGCATCTGCCGCACGCGCCGCTGCCCGAGCCGGGAGACCGGCTCCAGCAGCGCGACGACACCATCGCGACGCTGCACCGCGATCTCGAAGCCCTGCGGGTGCTGGTGGCCGGCCCGGTCACCGGCGAGCACGGGACCGGGGTGGCCCAGCTGCGCAACCGGCTGCTCGGCTACCGGGAGGAGGAGAACCTGCCGAACGCCCCGGCGGCCGTGCAGGACGTGTTCCGTGGCATCGGGGAGGCGGCCCGCGCGGCCCTCGGACTGCGGCTGGCGCTCGACGGCCCGCAGGACGAGAGCGACGACTCCCCCGAGACGAAACGTTCCCGCGAGGAGCTGGACGCCGAGGACGCCTCCATCGCCGCCGAGGAGAAGCACGACGACCCCCGTCCCACGGGTCTCGACCGGCCCACGACCCGGGCCGCGGTGCAGGTCTCGGTGGGTTCCTCGCTGGCCATCGTCGGCGGGGAGCTGCTCTCCCCGCAGCGGTGGTACTGGGCGGTGCTGACCTGCTGGGTCGTCTTCCTGAACACGTCGTCGACCGGGGAGATCCTGGTCAAGGGCTATCGCCGGCTGCTGGGGACGGTCCTCGGGGTGATCGCGGGAGTCATCCTGGCCGGTGTGGTGGGCAACCACACCTGGACGGCGTTCGCGCTGGTGCTGCTGTTTATCTTCGCCATGTACTTCACCGCTCCGGTGTCGTACGTCCTGATGTCGTTCTTCGTGACGGCGATGCTGGGGCTGCTGTACACGGTGCTCAACACCTACAGTCCCGCGGTGCTCGTCCTGCGGATCGAGGAGACGGCGCTCGGCGCCGTCTGCGGGATGGTCGCGGCCGTCGTGGTGCTGCCGGTGCAGACCGACCGCCGTACGGACGAGCTGCTCGCCGCCGTGCTCGTCCGGCTCGGGGACGTCACCGGGGCGGCGGTGGAGCAGCTGAGCGGCGGGATCGCGCTCGATCTGCTGGACCGGGCCCGCGATCTCGACACGGCGCTGGACAATCTGCGGGGTTCCACCAAACCGCTGACCCATCCGATCACTCCGTGGCGGGCCCGCCGTCAGACCGCGCGGTACATCGTCGCCCTGCTGGAGACGTGCGCCTACCACGCGCGCTCGCTGGCGGCGACGGCCGAGCTCCTGCCCTACAGCAAGTCGGTCGCCGCGGACCCCCGGCTCAAACTGGCGGGCCGCCGGCTCAGCCACAACATCGACGCCCTCGTCGCCCGGGTCACGCGCGACACCGGGGACGGCGTCGCGGAGACCGGGGCGAGCCTCGCCGCCATGCTGGAGCCGCAGACCCCGGACTCGCCCCGCCACGACCGGGTCACCGGCCGCGTCCTGCGTCATCTGCAGCGTCTGGACGAAGGCGTGATCGGTCTGGCCCGGCCGCTGGGCGTGCGGATCTCCACCCCCGCGAAGAAGGAGCCGGCCCGGAGCGCGGCACGCTAGCGGCGGGCGTCGGACCCGCGTCCGCCGCCGGTGTTCAGCCCACGTTCCACAGGAACCGGTGCGTGTGGATCCCGAAGTAGGGGAACGACTGCACCTGCCGGACGCCCTCGATCTGCCGTACGACGTCGTTGACGAAGTCCAGCAGATCCATCGGCCCCGGGCAGACGACCTCGGCGAACAGGTCGAATCCGCCCGAGGTCAGCACCGAGTAGACGACCTCGGGCCGCTCGGCCAGCGTGTCCGCGACCGTCCGCGGGTCGTCGTCCACGGCGATGCCGAGCAGGGCCATCGCCTGTCCGCCCATGCCCATCGGGTCGGTGACGCCGACGACCTGGACCGCCTGCGAGTCGAGCAGGCGCTGAAGGCGCTGGCGGGCCGCCGAGGCGGACAGCCCGACCCTGGGGCCGAGTTCGGCGTAGGCGATACGGCCGTCGATCTGAAGTTCACGCAGGATGGCCCGGTCGATCTCGTCCACGCTGTTCCTCTCCGGCTGGCCGGGACCCAGGGTATCGGCGCCGTTCAGCCCATCAGTTCGGCCAGGGCGGCGGCGAAGACCTCGGTGTGCCGGTCCACGTCCTGTTCGGTGGTCGCCGGGCACATCAGCGCCATGTTGTGGAACGGGGTCAGCAGGATGCCCCGGTTGGCGAGGTAGAGGTGGAGGAAGTCCTCAAGCTCCGTGTCGGCGGCGGCGGCCGATTCCGTTCCGGTGCGCGGCGCGGGGTCGGCGAACCGGTATTCCGTACGGGCTCCGAGGCGGCTCACCGACCACGGCAGGCCCCAGGTGCCGATGCCAGCACGCACCCCGGCCTCGAAGCGTTCGGACAGCTTCGCCATCGTCTCGAAGGCGGCGTCGGTCAGGACGTGCTCCAGGGTGGCGCGGGTCGCCGCCGTGGACAGGGCGTTCCCGGCGAGGGTGCCGCCGACGCCGCCCATGTCGACCAGGTCCAGGTCGGCGCGGCCGAGCAGCTGGTCGGCGAGTTCGGCCGAGAGCCCGTACGCGCCGGCCGGGATCCCTCCGCCGATCGCCTTGCCGATGGTGAGCATGTCGGGCTCCAGGTCCCAGGCGGCCGTGCAGCCACCGGGGCCGGCGGAGAAGGTGTGCGTCTCGTCGTTGATGAGCAGGGTGCCGTACCGGCGCGTCAACTCGCGGACGCCCTCCAGGTAGCCCGGCTCGGGCAGCACGATGCCGATGTTGGTGAGGGCGGGCTCCATGAGGACGGCGGCGACGTCCCGGTGGGCGAGTTCGCGCTCCAGCTGCTCCAGGTCGTTGAACTCCGCGACGCGGCTGGTGAGGGTGACGTCGCAGGGCGCGCCGACGTTTCCGGGACGGGCCTCGCCGTGCCCGTCGGGGCCGACCACGATCAGCGACTCGTCGACGCTGCCGTGGTAGCTGTAGCTGTTCACCAGGATCTTCGGGCGGCCGGTGACGGCTCGGGCGAGCCGGATGGACCAGCGGTTGGCGTCGGTCGCGGTGAGCGAGAAGCTCCAGCGGGCGAGCCCGAAGCGGCGGGTCAGTTCGGCGCCCACCCATTCCGCGTCCTCGGTGGGCAGCATGGCGGTCGCGCCGCCGCTCTCGGCGAACCGGGTCCGCACCGCCTCGGCCACGACCTCGGGCGAGTGACCGGCCATCGCGCCCGTGTCGCCGAGGCAGAAGTCGATGTACTCGTGACCGTCGATGTCGGTGACCCGGGCGCCGCGCGCGCCGTCCAGATAGCGCGGGAAGGCTCCGGCGGTCTTGTTCATCCAGGTCATCGGAACCCGGCCGAACAGGTGCTCCGCGCGCTCGTAGGCGGCCCTGGACCGCGGGTTGCGGCTCTCGGCCTCGGCGCTCTCACGCGCCAGGAGCTGCTGAAGGCGGGTGCGGTCCATCGGGGGCTCCTCTGTCGGCGGCTGCGATCGCCGGGGCCGGTCGGCCATGGGGCCGACGGGCGCGGACGGCGAGCGGATACATCAAGAGTACGAACGCATGCGGCACCGAAGCAAGGTCCGACGCTCGATTCGAGCGTATCGACAACTGATTCGAGCGCAGGGACGCTCGAATCAGTTGTCGCTCTCCGGAACCCACCGGGGGCGGAGTCCGGCTACACGGAAGCCTCCGGGGCCCAGACCCGGTCGGCGTAGTCCAGGAAGTTCGTGCCGAGGATCTTCTCGATGCGCTCCGAGCGGAAGCCGCGCCGCTCCAGCAGCCGGACGAGGTCGCGGAACTGGTCCACGCCCCGCAGGTCGATCACGAAGGGGAGCGTGTCGTCGCGCTCGCCCGCCGCGCCGACCCCGGCCTCGCGCCGCAGGGCCACGTGCTCGGCGAGATGCGCCCGGTAGGCGTCGAGGTCGTCGATGGACGTCACGGTCCCGTCGGTGCCGATGCCGACGTGGTCCTCTCCGCACACGTTGACCGCGTGGACGATGTGCTCGACGACGTCGGCGGCCGTCGCGTGCCCCGACACGTTCAGGAACGGCATGAAGTAGATGCCGACGAAGCCGCCGCGCGAGGCCACCAGGCGCAGTTCCTCGTCGGTCTTGTTGCGGGGGAGGTCGGCGAGGGCGCGGCAGCCCGTGTGGTTGATCGAGACGGGGCGGCGCGCCACCTTGGCGGCCTCCAGGCAGGTCCGCTCGCCGCTGTGCGAGAGGTCGACCATGAGGCGGTGCTCGTCGAGGGCCTCGACCACGGTGCGGCCGAAGTCGGTCAGCCCCCGGTTCTCCGGCGCCATGGAGCCGTCGCCGATGTGGTTGGCCTGGTTGTACGTGAGCTGGACGACCCGGACACCGCGCTCGGCGAAGGTGGCGACGCGTCCGGTGTCCTCGCCGACGGCGACGGCGTTCTGGAAGCCGTAGATCACGCCGATCCGGCGCTCCTCGCGGGCCCGCCGGATGTCCGCCGCCGTGCGGACCTTGAGCAGGTCGGCCGCGTTGTCGCGGATGATCCCGTCCCACACGTCGATCTCGTGCAGGGTGTGCTCGTAGGGCGGCAGATCGCCCATCGTGTAGCCGAGCGTGATGTTCACGGCGGTGAGGCCGGAGGCGTGGGCGTCGGCCAGCGTACGGGCGTCGACGGTCAGTTGCTCGCTGGAGGGGTTGAGCTGTGCGGCGGCCTCGGCCGAGCCGGGAGCGTTCGGATTGTCGAGCTGCCCGAGCGCGTTGACGATCAGGGGGAGGTCGGTCATCGGGTCTCCTCGGCGGGGTGGTTCACGGCGGCGCCGTCGAAGTCCCGGCGCTCGAAGCGCCGGCCTCGCTTGACGGTCAGGGTGAGGCTGCGCAGGTTCTCGATGTCCCGCAGCGGATCGTCCTCCAGGACGACGAAGTTGGCGAGCTTGCCCGCCTCGACGCTGCCCATGAGGTCCTCGGCGCCCGCGCTGCGCGCGCCGACGAGCGTGGCGGAGCGCAGCACCTGCGCGGGGGACATCCCGCAGCGCCGCACGAGGAAGGCCAGCTCGTCGTAGAGGGCGGGGAACGGGTCCCCCGCGTCGGTCTCGTAGTCCGTGCCGGTCGCGATCTCCACGCCGGCCCGGTGGGCCTGGGCGGTGAGGACGGCGGCGAGCTCGGTGTTGGCCGCGGCTCGGGCCGCGTCCTCGGGCCCCTCGCCCGCGAGGGCCTCGCTCGCCCACATGCCGGCGGTCGCGTCGAGGACGGTGCCGCGCCGGCGCATCAGGGCGAACAGTTCCTCGATCCGGGGGTCGTCACCGTCGGCGAACCGGTCGTGGTCGACCTTCGGCTTGGTCTTGTAGCTGGTCAGCGGTTCGTCGGTGCCCTCGAAGGCGAGCAGCGTGACATGGGAGACGCTGTTCACGCCGGCCGCGACGACCTCGCCGGGCGAGGCCGGGAAGACGGTGGCGTGGGCCCAGACGGGGATGCCCTGGCGCTGCGCCTCGGCGGTGATCGCGGCGACGGTGGTGCGGTCGAGGTCGGCGTACACCTTGATCGCGGACGCGTGGGTGCCGCGCGCGAGGGCGACGGCGATCCGCAGGTCGGTCTCCTCGGTGATCGCCTGCATCCACGGCACGGCGCCGGGGGTCTCGCCCTGGGACACCTGGTGGGTGCGCGGGTCGTCGAAGAAGCCGGGTCCCGCCATCAGCGCTGCGTAGCGGATGTCGGGGCCGGGGATCTCGCCGACGAGCGTGGCCCGCGCGAGGTCGCCGACCTGGCGCAGGTCGTCGGCCATGTCCCGGACGGCGGTGACCCCGCTGTGGACGAGGCGGCGCAGCACGGCCTCGGCGACGGGCCGGTCGGGCGGGGTCGCGATGTGCTGGTGGGCGTCGATCAGACCGGGGATGACGAAGCGTCCGCCGAGGTCGAAGACCTGGGCGTCGGCGGGGAGGTCCGCGGCGATCTCGGCGTCGTCGCCGACGGCGCGGATGACCTGGCCGTCGATGACGATCGACGTCGAGCCCCGGGCCGGGGCGCCCGTTCCGTCGAACAGTGTGGCGCCGCGGTAGACCGCGACGGCTCCCGCCGCCGCGGGCGCGTGCGGGGCCGGGGCGCCCGCAGTCTCGTCCGTCATCTTCACCTCAGTGGTAGCTGTGTCGGGGTCGGCGGTGGCTCCGCCCGGTCCGGTCGGCCGCTTGGACCATCTTGTTACGCTCTACGTAACAGCCGTATCGTCTCTCGCAACATGCGCTACCGTACGCTCGCATCCGACGACGTCACAAGGAGGGGCCCGAATTGCCCGAGGCACCCCGCACCGCGGTGGACAAGGCCCTGGACCTGGTCGAGGCCGTGGCCCGGGCGGCACAGCCACCGCGTCTCACCGACCTCGCCGAGGAGGTCGGCCTGCATCGCGCGACCGCCTACCGCGTGCTCGTCGACCTGGTCAGGCGCGGCTGGGTGCTCCGCGCCGGCGACCGCTACCTGCCCGGCACGGCGGTCCTCCAGCTGTCGTCCTCGGCGGCACGGAACTCGCTCGGCGCGCTGGCGCGGCCGGTCCTGGTGGCGCTGTCCGAGCACACCGGCCTGATGGTCAACCTCCAGGTGCCCGAGGCCGACCGGTCCCGGGTGATCGACGTCGTACGGCCCGACCGGCTGGCGATGATCAGCAGTCTGACCGGGCAGGCCCTGCCCGTGCATCGGTTCGCCGGCCCGCTCGCCCTGGTCGCCGCGCTCGGCCCCGCCGACCGGGTCCCGTATCTGCGCGCCGCCGAGGAGGCCGGGTTCCCGCTGGAGGGACCCGGTGGGCTGCTGGCCGACATCGAGGAGGCCGAGCGCACCGGATTCGCCGTCGAGTACGGGCGCAACGAACAGCCGGTCGCCTCCCTGGCCCGCGCCGTGGTCACCCCTTCGGGCACGCCCGCCTGCGCCCTCACCCTGGTCGGACTGGGGCCGGACTTCGCCGAGGACCGTCTTCCCGGGCTGCGGGAGCGGCTGCGCGAGGCGACGGACGACCTGGCACGGATCCTCTCCGGCCCCGCGGCCTCCGCACCCCCGTCCCCCGCCCCGTCCACCGAAGGCACGGCATGAGCGAGATCCTCTTCCTCGACGGAGCGCGGACGCGCGCCGCACTCGATCCGCACCGCGTCCTGGACGCGGTGGCCACGGCCCTCGTCGCCATCGGCCGGGACGAGGTCTCCGTACCGCCGCGGATCGCCGCGCACACCCCGCACGGACTGCTCGGCGCGATGCCCGGTCATGTGCCCGGCCTCGGGCTCGCGGCGAAGCTCGTCTCCGTGTTCGTCGACCCGCTGCGCCCCGGGCGCAGCAGCCACCGGGGCGTCGTCGCGCTGTTCGACGAGACCGACGGCCGCCCGCTGGCCCTGATGGACGCCGAGCCCCTCACCGAGATCCGTACCGCGGCGACCGCCACGCTCAGCGCCCGCGCCCTGGCCCGTCCGGACGCCGGCCGGATCGCCGTCGTCGGAACGGGCGCCCAGGCACGGGCCCAGATCGCGCTGCTCGCGGCCGTGGACCCCGCCACCCCCGTCGTCGTCGCGGGCCGCGACCCCGTGCGCGCCGGGAGCGCCGCCGCGCTCCACCCGGCCGGACAGGTCGCGGAGAGCATCGAGGCAGCCGTACGAGGGGCGGGCACGGTGTTCTGCTGCACCGGCGCCGAGCGTCCGGTCATCCGTCGCGCCTGGCTCGCCCCCGGCACGCACGTCAGCTCCGTCGGCGGCTCCCACGGGCCCGAGCTGGACGCGGACACCGTCCGGGACGCGGCGCTCTTCGCCGAGTGGCCCGGCGCCGCCACGACCCGGCCCCCCTCAGGCGCCCACGAACTCCAGGACCTGCCGCCCGCGCGGGAGGTGACGCTCCTCGGTTCGGTCCTCGGCGGCGAGCACCCCGGCCGGCGCGACGACACCGAACTCACCCTGTTCAAGTCGACCGGCCACGCCGCGCTCGACGTGGCCGCCGCCCATGTCGCCGACGCGGTGGCCCGCGCTGAGGGGTGGGGCACCCGCATCGCCCTGTGAGACGGGGTCCGGGCGCCCGGCGCGGGTCCGTGGACTTTCGTCCCCCGGTTCGACCATGCTGAAGGTGCCACCGCCGGTTCCACCGGTCCGGGACGGACCGCGGGCACCGGCGGATCGGGACGCGAAGGGAGGCCGACGCCCCATGACACGGACCGGAGCGAACGGCGGCGGAGTGAGGGAACGGCTGGGCAGCGCCCTGTTCGCGCGGGTCGCGGGCCCGGACGGACCGGAGAACCGCGCCCGAATCCACGGCACGCCCGGACCGCGCTGGTTCGGCCCCGACCGCCCCATCCGCACGGTGCACGGCGACGCGTCGATGTTCATCGGCGGCCTGTCCGCGCTGCTGCTCCAGTCGCTCCATCCGCTCGCCATGGCCGCGGTGTCCGCGCACTCGGGGTTCCGCGGCGACCCCTGGGGCAGACTCCAGCGCACCAGCACCTTCCTCGCCGTGACCACGTACGGGACGGCCGGCAGCGCCCAGGACGCCTGCGACCGGGTACGGGCGGTCCATCAGCGGGTCCGCGGTGTCACCTCGGACGGAACGCCGTACCACGCGGCCGATCCGCATCTCCTCGGCTGGGTCCACGTCGCGGAGGTCGACAGCTTCCTGCGCGCGCACCAGCGGTACGGCGCACGGCCGCTGTCCGGGGCCGGGTGTGACGCGTACGTGGCGGACACCGCCCGCGTCGCCTCCGCGCTGGGCGTCCAGGACCCGCCCACCGACCGCGCCGGGCTCGCCGAGCGGCTGGCCGCGTACCGCGGCGAGGTGCGGTCCACGCCGGAGGCCCGCGACGCCGCGCGCTTCCTGCTGCTGAACCCGCCGGTGCCGCTCGTCGCCCGCCTGCCGTACGGGGTGCTCGCCGCGAACGCGGTGTCCCTGCTGCCGCCCTGGGCCGCGTCCGAACTCCGGCTGCCCCGGCTCTCGTTGGTGGACAGCGTGTGCGTACGCCCGCTCGGCTGCGCGTTCACCTCGGCCGTCCGCTGGGCGATGGCACCGCAGCGCGCCCGGGCGGTCACGGCGGTGGTGTGAGGAACGGCCGCACGACGGCGTTCGCACCCGCCCGCCCGCCGGTGCACCGACCCGGTACCAAGTCGGCCAAGTCGCCCCACGGCGGCGCCCGGGCCGAAAGACTGTGCGTGTGCTGAGAAATCTGCCGACCGTTCCTGCCGGATTCGTCGGACGCCGGGAGGAACTCGCCCACCTGGCCGAGGCGTTGCGCACGCAGCGGGTCGTGACCCTCACCGGGGCCGGCGGGGTGGGCAAGAGCCGGCTGGCGCTGGAGGCGGCGGACCGGACGCTGCGCGCGGGAGAACGCGGGGTGGCGTGGGCCGACCTGTGGCCGCTGCCGGACGACCGGCTGCTCGTCGCCTCCGTGGCCGACGCGGTGGACTTCGCCGACCACACCACGAACCCCGCCCTGGACTCCCTGGCCGACTGGCTGGCCGACCGGGACGCCCTGCTCGTCCTGGACTCCTGCGAGCACCTGGTCGAGCCGTGCCACCGCCTGGTCGCCCGTCTCGTCCACTCCTGCCCGCGCCTGACCGTGCTGGTGACGAGCCGCGAGCCGCTCGGACTCCCCGGCGAACACCTCGTCGACGTGGGGCCGTTGCCACCCGCCACGGACGCCGTCGAGATGTTCCGGCTGCGCGCGGCCGCGGCCGGTTCCCCTGTGTCCTCCCCCGCGGACCTGGTCGCCGTCGCCCGGCTGTGCGCACGGCTCGAAGGCATGCCGCTGGCGGTGGAGCTGATCGCCGGACAACTGGCCCACCGTACGGTCGAGGAGGTCGAGCTGGAACTCGGCGCGCGCCTGGACATCACGGCGGACGGCACGCTCCCCGGGCCGCCGCGCCACCGCGCGGTACGGACGACGATCGGCTGGAGCCACGAACTGTGCGCACCCGCCGAACGCCTTTTGTGGGCACGGATATCGGTGTTCCGTGAGCCGGTGGACTCCCACACCGTACGGCTCGTGTGCGCCGGGGGTCCGCTGGACGGGGACGAGATCGGCCGGGCGCTGACGGGCCTGTCGCGGAAGTCGGTGCTCTCCCACGCCGACGGCCTGTACCGGATGCTCGACACCGTCCGGGAGTACGGCCGGATGTGGCTCGACCGGCTGGGCGAGAGCCGGGCCTCGGCGGACCGGCACGCCGCGCACTTCCTCGGGACGGCCCGCGACGCCCGGGACGGCTGGCTGGGAGAACAGCAGGCGCGCTGGTACGAGCGGCTCGGCTCGGCGCACGCCGACCTGTGCGCGGCGCTCGACCACCTGCTGTCCCGGCAGCCCGACAGCGCGCTCGAACTGATCGGCCTGCTCGCCTTCCCGTGGAGCTGCTGCGGGCACCTCAGGGAGGCGGCGGCCTACCTGGAGGACGCGCTGGCGCTGTCCGCCGCCTCCGGCCCGGTCCGGACGAGGGCGCTGTGGGCACTGGGCATCACCCGCGTGCTGCGCGGCGAGCACGAACAGGCGGCGCAGCTGGCCGCGTTCTGCCGCGACCGCGCGGACGTCCAGGACGACGTCGACGGAACACTGCACGCCGCCTATCTCCTCGGTCTGACCCATCTGCTGCTGGGGCGGCCCATGGCGGCCAGGCAGGAGGTCGAACGCGCCCTGCGGGACGCCGGCGGGACGGCGTTCACCTCCGCGGGGCACCTCCTGTGCCGGCTGGTCCGGGTGTTCGCGCTCACCGGGGCGGGGCTGCTCGACGAGGCACGCCGGGAGGCGGAGGAACTGCGGCGGGGCTGCGTGGAGCGCGGCGAGTGGTGGACCCGCTCGTACACCGACTACCAGCTGGCGCTCATCGGCCTGTTCGAGGACCGCGCGGAGGACGCCACCGCCCACGCCCTGTCGATGCTGGACGGCAAGCGGCACCTCGGGGACAGCTTCGGGATCGCGCTGGGCCTTGATCTGCTGGCCTCCGCCCTGGCCGCACAGGGCGCGGGCGAACGGGCCGTCGCCGCGTACGGCGCCGGGGAGACGTACTGGAGCGCGGTGGGCCATCCCCAGCGCGGCACCCCCGAACTGGGCCCGGTCCGGGAGCGCTACGAGGACACGGCCCGCGCCCTCCTCGGCGACGACGGCTACGAACGGGCCCTGCTGCGCTCGGCGCTCACCGACCCCGAGACGATCCTGCACGGCCTCCTCGACGGTCCCCGCGGGAGCCGCTGACCCGGCCCCGGCACCGCCCCCTGGACCACACGGGCCGGCAGGGCACCACGGCGGGCCGGAACGCTGCATCCGGCGGGCCGCTCCGCGCCGAAGACAGGGATGGGCCCGGCGTTCCGGCCGGGCGCCCGACGGCTCCGATACCGAGGTGAGGCCCGTCATGTTCCGCCGCCGCCCCGCATCGACAGCCGCCGCCCGCCGGAGGGACACGGCCTTCGACGGACCACCGTCCACGACTCTCCCGGGAGCGGCACCGTGGAACTGACCACCGAGGACGGGACGAGCACCGCGGGCGCCGGGGTCACCACCGGCTTCCTGGCACGCCGGCTCGGCGTGTCGCCCACCACGCTGCGCTCCTGGGACCGGCGCTACGGCCTGGGGCCCGCGGTGCGGGTGGACGGCCGGCACCGCCGCTGGTCCCCCGACGACGTGGCCATGCTCCAGGAGATGTGCCGGCTGACCGCCGCCGGTCTGCCGCCCGCCGAGGCGGCCCGGGCCGCGAAGGAGACCGCTCGGGGGCGGGTCGCGGCTTCACCGGCGCTTGAGACCAGGACCCGGACCACCGCGCGCGCACGGACGGGCGCCCGGGCCCCGCAGCGGGCCAAGGCGGCGGGCCCCGGCCCGGAACCCAAGACGGCGGACGGCCGGACGGGGGCGGACCTGGCCCAGGAATGCCGGGGCCTCGCGCGCGCCGCCGTCCGCCTGGACGCCCCCGCCGTCCAGGAACTGCTGACGGCCGCGGTCCGTACCCACGGGCTGACCCGGGCCTGGGAAGAGGTGATGGTGCCCGCCCTGCGGGCCGTGGGCCGCCGCTGGGAGGCCTCGGGGGACCGTCACGTCGAGGTCGAACGGCTCATGTCCTGGCACGTGTCCGCCACCCTGCTGCGCGTCTACGTGTCCGCCGCGGGCCACGAACCGCCCGTCTCGTCGTCCCCCGTGCTGCTGGCCTGCGTCCCCGGCGAACTGCACACCCTCTCCCTCGAAGCGCTCAACGCGGCGCTCGCGGAACGGCGGGTACCGGTGCTGATGCTCGGCGCCGCCGTCCCGCCGGAGGCGCTCACGGCCGCGGTGCGGCGCGTCGGCCCCCCGGCGGTGGTCCTGTGGTCCCAGTCGTGGTCCACGGCGAACCTGCCGCTCGCCCGGCACCTCGCCGCGACCCGCTGGGGTGTACGGGGAGCACGGACCCGGAGCCGGGTCCTGCTGGGCGGACCTGGCTGGGGCGACGAACCCGGACCCGGACTCCTGCGCCCGGGGCACCTCGCCGAGGCCCTCCGCCTGATCACCGCCCCCGACGACCGGACGGCCGCCGCGACGGCTCCGGCCCGCGCCTGACCCGACGGCCGCACCCGGACCGACGCCCACCCTCGGCCCGACGTCCGCGCGGGGCACGGCGACCGCACGGGCACGGCGACCGCTCCGGAACCGCTGGACGACTCCGGATCCGGTGACGGCCGGAGCCCTCCGTCCGGCTAGGACCGCACGAACTCCGCCAGTCCCTCCAGCAGCCGGTCGACGTCGCCCTCGTCGTTGTACGGGGAGAGCCCGACACGCAGGCCCCCGGTGTCACCGAGGCCGAGATGCCGGGACGCCTCCAGCGCGTAGAACGATCCGGCCGGCGCGTGCACCCCGCGGTCCGCCAGGAACACGGAGGCGTCGGCGGCCTCCCGCCCGTCGAACGTCAGCAGCAGGGTGGGGGTGCGCTCGGCGGCCCGGGAGCGGACCGTGACCCCGGGGAGTTCGGCCAGGCCCGTCTCCAACCGCTCGCGCAGCGCGCCCTCGTGGCGCTCGATCGCCGCGAACGCCGTACGCAGCCGGTCCCTGCGCCCGCCCGCCGCGTCGCCCGCGAGCCCGGCGAGGACGTCGATGGCGGCGGTGGTGCCGGCGAGCAACTCGTAGGGCAGCGTGCCCAGTTCGAAGCGCTCGGGAACCGTGTCGCTGGACGGCAGCAGTTTGTCCGGACGCAGTCGCTCCAGCAGCGCCGGCGAGGCGGTCAGGACTCCGTGGTGCGGGCCGAGGAACTTGTACGGCGAGCACACGAAGAAGTCGGCGCCGAGCCGGCCGACATCGACGAAGGCGTGCGCCGCGTGGTGGACCCCGTCGACGTACAGCAGCGTCCGCGGGTCGCGGTGGACCAGACGGGCGATCGCGGCGACGTCCGGCACGGTGCCGAGCAGGTTCGAGGCGGCGGTGACTGCGACCAGCCGGGTGCGCTCGGTCAGCACGGCCTCCACGGCGGAGGGCGGCAGTTCACCCGTCACCGGGTCGAAGTCCGCCCAGCGCACCCGGGCTCCGGCCCGCTCGGCCGCCTGGAGCCAGGGCCGGATGTTGGAGTCGTGGTCGAGACGGCTGACGACGACCTCGTCGCCGGGAGCCCAGTCCTTCGCGAGAGCCCGGGAGACGTCGTACGTGAGCTGGGTGGCGCTGCGGCCGAAGACGACCCCGGACGGCTCACCGCCCACCAGGTCGGCCACCGCCCGCCGGAACCCCTGGACGAGGTTCTCCGCGTTCACCTCGCCCGGGGTCAGGCGCCCCCGGATCGACAGCGGGCCGGTGAGGGCGTCCGCGATCGCCCGGGCGACCCGGGCCGGGGTCTGGGTGCCGCCCGGCCCGTCGAAGTGCGCGACACCGGACAGCAGGGCGGGGATCTCGGCGCGCAGGGCGCCGACGTCGTACGTCACTCGGGCTCCTCACTGGCTGCGTCGCGGCCCGCGCCGGGAGGCCCGCGACCGCCTTTCGGCAGGCGGGGTCCCGTGTCCGGGCGGGTCCGTGCTCTCCGGTGATCATGGCAGGTGGCCCATCACCGGGAAAGGCGGGGCGGGGCGGTGGCGCCCTCCCGGACGGGGTGCCCGGGCTCCCGCCGGAGGGACGGGCGCCGCTCCACGGGGAACGGCCCGGGGCCGGCGACCGGTGATTCCGGTGCCGGCCCCGGGCCGTGGGTGGTGACGCGGTGAACGGGCCGGGGGCCCGTCACGCGTGGCGGTGCGAGCGGCTGTTGCCGGTCAGCACCCGGTACAGGATCAGGAGGATCAGCGATCCGGCGATGGCCGCGACCCACGTCGACAGGTCGAAGAACCCGTCGATCGAGTCGACGCCGAAGATCACCTTGCCGAGCCAGCCGCCCAGCAGGCCGCCCGCGACACCGATCAGCATGGTGACGATGACGCCGCCCGGGTCCTTGCCCGGCAGGAGCAGCTTGGCGATGGCGCCGGCAAGCAGTCCGATCAGAATCCACGCGATGATGCCCACAGTTCCTCCATCGTCCGTCCGTACAAGATGTGGCTTCCTCACACCGTGTGCGCCGTCCCGGCCGGAACAAACCTGGGAACTTCACACAGGCGTACGGTCCGCCGCCGCGGCCCTGTTCAGTTCGGCCGTGAACTGCGCCCCGGCCAGCAGCGCGAGGTTGGACAGCCACAGCCACACGAGGAACACGACCAGGCCCGCGAGAGAGCCGTAGAGCCTGCTGTAGGTGCCGAGGACGGAGGCGTACAGCGCGAAGCCGGCCGAGACGGCGAGCCAGAGGAAGGCGGCCAGCAGACCGCCGGGCAGGGTGTGCCGGCGGCGGCGGGCGGCCGGAGGCCCGGTGCGGAACACGACGAGGACCAGCAGGGCCACCAGGCACATCAGCACCGGCCAGCGCAGCAGGTTCCAGGCCAGGGCCACCGTGCGGTCGACCCCGAGGACCCGGCCCGCGGCCTCCGCCACGGGGCCGGTCAGCAGCAGGACGAGCGCGCTCACGACGAGCAGCCCGAGCAGGGCCAGCGCGGTCAGCACGAGCCGGTGCGCGGTGCGCCAGGCCGAGCGGTGGTCGGCCACGTCGTGCATGCGGTGCAGGGCCCGGCGGAACACCGCGAGGTAGCTCGACGCGGACCACAGCGCGCTCGCCGCGCCGGTGACCAGCAGCGTCCAGGCGGCGGAGCGTCTGCGCAGCATCTCGCCCAGCGCCTGGTGCAGTTCGGCCCCCGACTGCGCCGGGGCGTACGCCGTGACGTGCGCGATGAACTGCTCGGCGGTACCGGGGCTGAAGAGGCCGAAGGCGACGACCATGACCAGCATCGCCGGCAGGACGGCAAGGATCGCGTAGTACGTCAGCGCGGCCGCCCAGTCGGTCACGTCGTCGTTCCACATCGAGACCGGGGTACGGCGCAGCGCCGGCCACCAGAAGGCGGGAGGCCGGGGCCTGCGGGGCCGCGCCGGGCGGGCCGCTCCGATGACGCCGTCCGGCCGGGACTCAGCGGACATGCGTCGTCCGCCGGTGACCGCCTCCGGTCGTCCCCGTGCGCCTCCGGCACGGGGCGTGGACGCCCGCTTCCCTGGTTCCCGGGACGATGGGTCTGTTCATGGCTCACCTCTCCGCGCCGGTCGGACCGGCGTTCCCGTCCCACCGGTTCGGCGGAGTCGGTCGAGGCTCTTCTTCCACGCGCGACCTGCCCTACGCCTGCTCACCGGGGTGATGTCGCCGCCGGCCGGCCGCGGATCGCGCCCCGTCGGCTCGGGCGGGCCGGATGAGGCCGGATCAGGTCAGCGGGACGGTCACGTGGATCGTCTTGCCGCCCTCGGGGCGGGGTTCGACGGTGACGCTCTCGGACAGCCGGATGATCAGGGGCCAGCCGTACCCGCCGGTCCTGGAGGTGTGGGGTATCTCCCCGCTGCCGTAGGCCTGGGCGGGGACGGTGTCGCTGTTGTCGGTCACGGCGAGCCGTACGCCTCGCTCGGTCAGGGCCGCTTCGAATCCGGCGAGGCCCTCGCCGTGCCGGATGGCGTTGGTGACCAGTTCCGAGACGACCAGCAGCAGGTCGATGACCGCGTCCGGGTTCGCGCCGCCCGTCCGGCCGTGCTCGCGCAGCAGCCCGCGGACGTGCTCCCGTGCGGCGGCGGCGCTCGTGATCGCGCCGCCCGCTTCCGGACCGGGGCCGGCCACGGGCGTGCGGTGGGCCGGGCTCATCGCCCGGTCGCAGGGTCCGGGAGGTCCAGCGCCGCCCCGACGCTGTCCGCGAGGACGAAGTAGCCCTCGGTCCCCGTCACGTCGAACAGCCTGCGGACGACGTCGCCGAAGGGCCCGCAGACCACCATGAGCGTGCCGCGGGCCCGGTGGGCGCGCTGCGCCTCGAGCAGGACGTGCAGGATCGACGAGTCGGCGAAGCCGGTCCCCGACAGATCGACCACCGTGCGTTCCGGGCCGGCCCGGTCCGCAAGGCTCAGCGCATCCTCCAGCCGGAAGGCGCTCGCGTGGTCGATGTCGCCGCCCACGCGCACGACGACGGCCTGCCGTGCCGTCCGCCGCGTCACCGTGGCCTCCGGCCGGTCGTACATGGACACCCTCTCTCCTTCGCTCATCCCTCGCGTCCGCTCACGCGGGCCGCCTCGACGGGAGGTTGCGGTAGTAGGTCCCGACGCTGGACAGATACGCGGGGTCCGAGGTCTCGCGGTCGGTCCGGAACACGGGCGCCGACTTGACCTCCTCCCGGGTGCACGCCACGGTGATCCTCCCGGACTCCGTGTCGATGCCGTCGACGACACCCACGGGGACGAGCACGCTCTTGCCGAACACCCAGACGCCGGTGTCGACGACCAGGTGCCGCATCCCCGACCCATCGGCCTGACGGTCGACATGCCCTATGGTCCCGTCGGTCGCCTCGACCGTGTAGCCGGCCAGCCGGTCCGCCTCGGGGTGGCCGAACTCCGGCGCGTAGGACCAGATTCCGTCGATCGCCATGTGTTCCTCCGTGTGTTCGCGGTGCGCTCCTGCCGGGCCAATACCCCGCCGCGCGGCGCGCATTCGGCGGAATCCGGCGGCGGGACGAAGCGCGCGGCCCCGTTCGCCCGCACGCGTGACCGGGGCGGACACCGTGTCAGCCGGTCCCGGGGCTCCGCTTCCCGCCGCTCCCGTCACGGGGCGCGGTGAGATGTTCCAGCGTTCCCGTGATCTCCAGCAGCCGCTCCAGGACGCGGGGCCGCTGGTCGAGGCACAGGCGCGTCCCGGTGGCGTCGGTACGGCGCCGGATCATCAGCAGGGTCGCCAGGCCCATGGAGTCCATGCCGCCGAGACCGGCGAAGTCCACGCGCAGCTCGGGGAACCGTGCCCCGGGATCGGAGGGTCCGGCGAAGTTCTCGTCGACGGTCCTCATCAGCTCGTCGCAGGTCTCGTGGTCGAGATCTCCGGCGACGTGGATCACCAGGGCGGTGGGCCGGGTGTCGACCGTCAGGGTGAAGGCGGGGGGATGCGAAGTGGTCATGCGGGCTTTCCTGGGCCGGGGATCTTGGTGAGCGGCGTTCGTTCTCCGAGCGCCTCCCGCGCGTGGGCCAGGGTGCGGCGGGCGCGCGGGAAGTCCTTGAGGTGCTGGGCCAGCAGGTCCAGGGCGGGGTCCAGGCTCCGCGCGGGGACACCCCGGGCGGTGAGGATGTCCGCGGTCCAGAGGATGAACCGCAGGAACAGTTCGTCGTCGGCGACGTACAGGGACGTGGCCAGGTACTCGACGATGTGGGCGAGGTCCTCGGCGGTGTGCCGGCGCTGCCGTTCGGTGTAGGCGCGCATCGGCTCGAACCGGTCCTCCAGGTCCGCCAGCGTCTGCTTGACCAACTGGTGCGTCGTCGCGGCGACCATCGTGTACTCCTGGTCGGCCAGGTGCGGCAGGTCGTCCACGGTCTGGTGGAAGGCCGAGGGACCGGGGCGGTCGAGGCCCCGTCCGAGGACGGCCGCGGCCTCGCGCGCATCGGGGGCCCAGCCGTCGGCCCCCAGGGCACGGGCGTACCGGCCGTCGGGCCCGAAGGCGGCGCCGCCCGCGATGACCGGGACGCCCGCCGCCCGGCACGCCGTGATGGCCGTGTGCGCGGTGGGCAGATGGGTGGGGATCGAGGAGGAGAGCGCCACCGCCCGCGGTCCCGTGCCGTGCAGATGCGCGATGAGGTGAGGGGTGGGCACCTGGGCGCCGAGGAAGTCCACACGCCAGCCGCGCAGCCGCAGCACCTCAGCGAGGAGCCGGGCCGGCAGCGCGTGCCACTCGCCGTCGACGCAGGCGACCGTGACCCGGGGACCGTCCGGGGTCCGGCTCCGGCCCTCGACCCGGTGGGCGAGGACGGCGATGACCCGCTCGTGGATGGCGGTGGCGGTGTGTTCCTGCGCGACCGTGAGCCGGTTCGCCGCCCATTCGGCGCCGACCCGCGCCTGTACAGGCGCGATCAGGCCGAGCAGGACGGTCTCGGGGTCGGCGGACGACTCCAGCAGGTCGAGGACGACGGCCGTGGCCCGGTGCTCGTCGCCCTGGTGGACGGCCGACCACAGGCGTTCGCGGGCGGGACCGAGCGCCACGGCTCCGGGTCCCTGGACGGTGGAGGGGGTCATCCTGTGTACCTGCCCCGGGTCCGGCCGTTCACCGCACTCAGATGCGCGTGGTGGGGCGCGGTGACCGCGACCGTCGCCATGTCGTCGTGGCCGCCGCGTCCGACCCACTGCGCGGCGAGCATCTGGACGTGCTCGACCACGGCCTCGGCCGGCATGCCCGCGCACTCGGCGAGGGCCGCCTCCAGGCGTCCCGTGCCGAAGAACTCGTCGCCCAGCGGTCCTCCCCTGGCCTCGGTGATGCCGTCGGTGAAGAACAGACAGGTCTCGCCGGGTGCCAGGTCGACGCGGACGGTGGTGGAGCTCACGTCGGGGAACGCGCCGATGAGCGTGCCGCGGGTAGCGGCCTGCTCGACGGCGCCGTCGGCCCGCACGATCAGCGGAGCGGGGTGTCCTGCGCTGGTGATCCGCAGCCGGACGGTGCCGGAGCGGCGGACGACGGAGGCGATGGCGAGGGTGGCGAAGCGGGTGTGGTGGGAGTTCATCAGCGCGCCGTTGAGCAGTCCCAGCAGCCGCTGGTGGTCGTCGGCGAGGGGCAGCAGCGCCTGTACGGTGTTGCGGATCTTGCCGGTCAGCACGGCGGCCTCCAGGCCCTTGCCGCAGACGTCCCCGAGGACCACGAGGGATTCCTGCCCCTCGTCCGCGGCGGGGTGGACGTCGTAGAAGTCACCGCCGACGCGTTCGGCCCGGCCGGCGGGGCGGTAGCGTCCGGCGAACTCGACGCCGTGCACCGCGTGCAGCTGGGGCGGCAGCAGCTCGCGCATCAGCGTCGCCGTTATGGCGGCCTGTTCGGCGTACATGCGGGCCGCCGACATGGCCGCCCCGGCACGTGAGGCGAAGAGCCGGGCGAAGATCTCCTCGCTCTCGGTGAACGCGGCGCGCCGGCTCGACCTGAGCAGGATCAGGGCGCCCGCGGGCACTCCGTGGCCGGGCAGCGGGGTCACGACCGCCGAGCCCACCGGTTCCGTGAACCCGTCGGGCACGGCCCATCCGGGAACGCCGGCCGGGTCGATCCAGCGGGAGGGTACGGGAGGGAAGCCGCGCAGGGCCTCGACGAGTCCCGGGAGCCGGCTCATGTCGTCGGTCACCGCGCGGTGCACGACGGCTCCGTCGGGTCCGCAGAGCGTCAGCGGAACCTTGCGCCCCCGTGGAGGGGCGACGATCACGGCGGCGTCGGCGAGGTGTTCGGCCGCGAGCTCCGCGGCCACCTCCATGCACCGTTCGACGTTGAGGGAGGACAGCAGCGCGCTGGACGCTCCGGAGAGGAAGGCGGCGCGTTCGCGTTCGGTCCTGAGGGCTTCTTCCGCCAGACGCCGGTCGGTGTCGTCGACCAGCCACCACATGACGTCGCCCCGGTCCGTACGGGTGGGGTGGGCCTCGAACGTCCGGTCACCGACGGGGCCGTGCACGATCGCGCCTGGACCGGCGTCGGAACCGGGGTCCCGGGGGCAGGGCACGAGGCCGCGCAGCCGGGCGTGGGCGTCGGCGATCCACCCCGGGACCACGTCCTCCAGCCGTGCTCCGGCGAGCGCGTCGGGGAAGAGCGCGGCCGCGGCGGCGTTCGCGTCGAGCACGCCGCCGCACGGGTCGGCGAGCACCACGGGGTAGGGGGCGAAACCCCACGCGGTGGCCGTGGCGGCGCCGCGGGGGCCGACGGGAGGCTGCTGGGAAGTGTCCACGAGAAGGGCCCGCTGGCGAGCCCACCACCTTTCCGGACGACAGACTGTTTCCGTCCGGCAACCATCTCGCGGCGGACCCCGTCACGGCAAGTCGCGGCCGTCAGCGGCGCCGGCTGCGCGTGGTCCAGCCCCCGCCGACGCCCGACAGGTGCAGCGCCAGGAGGGCGAGCCCGATGAGCATGACGTTGGTGGACGTGAAGACGTGATTGGTCGAGACTTCACCGGCGTTGATCAGGAACGCGATGAACAGCAGTACGGCCGCGGCTATGCCGAGCATGGGGACTCCTTCGTGAAGATCCGGTCGACGAACGATGAAGTCCGGATGCCCCGAGAACCCCGCCCGACACCATGCGGTACGAGGCGTCCGCGAAACCCTGTCCCGACCGAGGGCCACGCCCGATGGAGCCGCACCGCCGGGGGGCGATCCGGCTCCGCAGAAGCACAACAGGGCGGCGCTCGACCACGGGCGGAGGCCGCCCGGCGAGCGCCGCCCTGTGTTCGTGCGCTAGGAGGCGGTCCCGGCCGGGGTTCCCGCGGCCTCCGGCCCGGTCGCCCGCCACACGCTCTCGTGGTCCTCGGCCAGTCCGAGTCCGGCCAGCCCCTTCAGGTGCCCGAGCACGGTCGAGCGCCGGAAGCCCACCGCCTCGGTGAGCTCGGCGACCTCCACGCCCCCGGAGCCCGCTTGCGCCAGCCGCTCCCACGTCCGCACGGCGTGACGGCTCAGACCGCTCTCGCTCACCGTCCTGGAGACGGCCTCGGCCCGCTCCCCGTTCGTGTCCTGCCCGGGAATGGGAGGCCCGGCCTTCGCCGCCCGCGGGTCGGCCGCACCGACCCGCTCCCGTACCTCGCGCGACGCTCTCCTCGGTCCGACCGGACGGGGCGTCATGTTCACCTTGCGGTGCCTGCGGCCTTTGCTGTGTCGGCTCATCGATTCCTCATCTCCGCCTCGACGATGCTCACGACTGCACAACGAGCGGGAGCCGACCAGGTAGTTCAGCCGTTCGACGGACAGGACCGTGCCCCCGTCGAGCCCTCGGCGTCCGGGCGCGGCCCCGTTCGGGACGGACTCCGCGGCCGTCCGGGCCGGGGCGCCGCCCTGCCCGGGGGCGCCTGCGTCGCCCAGCGCGGGGCGATCAGCGGAGCGGACCGGACAGGCCGGCACCCCGGCTGTGCAGCGGCAGCACCTCGTGCGCCCCGGCGAGCGGAGGGGCGACCACGGGCAGCCCCGGCGGCACGGCGGCGGCCGTCCCGCCGCCCAGCAGCCCGGTCTGCCGGGCCTCCCGCCGTCTCTCCCCCGCGAGCAGCAGGGCGTCGGCGGCGGCGACGGCTTCGCGCACTCCGGTCGTTCCCGTCATCACACACAGCGTGTACGTGACGTCCTCCAGAGCGCGGGCCGTCTCCGGCGTCTCCTTCTCGGCGTACGCGATCTTCAGGGCCGCGTAACGGGTCAGCAGACTCCGGACTACCTTCGGGTCGGGCACCAGCACGGCGAGGGCTCCTCTCTCGAGTTTTCGTCCGTGTGCCCCGGTTCGCGGCGGTTCATTCGCAACAACCGCCCCAGACAACCTATTTGGCCCAATGGGCCGTCCCCGGCGCGATCCCGCCCCACCGGCCACGGGTCCGTGCACCGCTCATCGTCGGAGCGACGACCGGGCAGGTCAGACGCGGGCGATGTAGCTGCGCAGGGTCGTTCCGCGGTCGTCGCCGTGCATCCGGACGAGGTCCGAGAGGAAGTGGACGAGCAACAGGCCCCGTCCGCCGATCCGGTCGGGGCGCACGGGGCGCCGGCCGGCCAGCGGATCGCTCAGCCGCCCCTTGTCCCGCGTCTCGCACACGATCCGGTCGTCCTCCGCCCAGACCCTCAGGGTCCCCGAACCGCCGCCGTGCACCACGCTGTTGGTGGTCAGCTCCGCGACGACGAGGTTCAGGTCCTGGAGCCGGGCCTCCGACATGCCCCGGGCCCGGGCCTCGGCCAGGGCGAAGTCACGCGCGGCGGGCAGGAGTTCGGCGTCGAAACGGAACGCGGCGGCCCCCGGCTGATGGGGCAGCTCCAGATTGAAGCGGGCCAGCACGGCGTCCGGGTCGTAGGACGAGCTGACGCAACTCCGCCCGGCGCCGATCACGACGGGGTGGGTGCCATGGGCGTCGGCGATCACGTCCGGGGCGAGGGCACGGGCGTCGTACGGGCAGAGGATGGTCACGTCCCGCCCGGCGAACGCCCGGTTGATGAGGGCCTCGTGCTGGACGCAGGCCGGATACTCCACGGCCGTGCGGCCGGCCCAGATGGGCTCGCCGACGATCCGCACATGGACGCCCGTGTGGGCGTCGGCGAACGCCCGCAGGACGGTGGGGATGATCCGGCCGGGGTTCCGGCCGGCCTGCTCCATGTCGATCCAGCGGACCGGATCGCCGAGCGGCCCCAGCGCGTCACGGACGAGTGCGAGTCTTCGGGCGGGAACGGCCACCGCCACCGGCTCCCCCGCGGCTACGCCGTCGGCGATGAACCGGGTCATCTGGTGCACGTACTCGAGGTCGTCGCGGTAGATGAGCGCGGGATGGACGAAGGGCTCCCCGCGGAGTGCCGCCGTCGTCATGTCAGGACCACCGCTCCCGGGAGGCGGCGGCCGGTGAACGGTCCCGCGTCGGGGCACACCAGGGGCGAGCGCCTCTGCGCCCGGCCCACTCGCCGCTCGATTCCCACGGACTCACCCCGGGAACCACTTTACTTCGCCGCATCCGAACGGTGTCCTCGGGAGGAAGCAAGCCCTGACCGGAGGTCAGAGGGAGGCCGGACGCGCGCGTCCCGGAGATCGCCGGAAACCGGGTGGCATGAGCGGTGTGATGCGGGGCAGACGGCCCCTGTCATCATTTTTCTCGTCAGATATGGGGTGGACGGCATGGCGGCCGTGACGGCAGTGAGGGCGACGGACACGGCTGATCGGACGGCCACGGCAGTGGGGGACGTCCTTCCGCAGATCGCCGAGCCGCTGAAGGTCAGCCCTAAGGACGCGCGGGAGTTGTCCCGTCCCTTCTTCGACCGCCTCGCCGTACTGGAGGAGGGCACGCACGAGTACCAGTACGCCCGCAACACCCTCATCGAGATGAACCTCTCCCTCGTCCGGTACGCCGCCGCCCGCTTCCGCAGCCGCAGCCAGGGCGAGATGGAGGACATCGTCCAGGTCGGCACGATCGGGCTCATCAAGGCCATCGACCGTTTCGAGCTGACCCGCGAGGTCGAGTTCACCTCCTTCGCGGTCCCGTACATCGTCGGTGAGATCAAGCGGTTCTTCCGGGACACGAGCTGGGCCGTGCACGTGCCGCGCCGGCTCCAGGAGGCCCGCGTCGAGCTCGCCAAGGCGACGGAGGAACTGCGCACCCGCCTCGGCCGTACGCCCACCACCCGCGAGCTGTCCGAGCTGATGTGCCTGTCCGAGGAAGAGGTCATCGAGGCCCGCAAGGCGTCGAACGGCTACAACTCCTCCTCCCTGGACGCCGCGCTCACCGCCGACGGCGGCGCGGACGGCGAGGCGGTCCTGTCCGACTTCATCGGCGAGGAGGACCCCTCGCTCGAACTGGTCGAGGACTTCAACTCCCTCGCCCCGCTGATCGCGGAGCTCGACGAGCGCCAGCGGCGCATCATCCATCTGCGCTTCGTCGAGGAGCGCACCCAGGCGCAGATCGGCGAGGAGCTCGGCATCTCGCAGATGCACGTGTCCCGGCTGATCACCCGGATCATCAAGCGGCTGCGCGCCGGGCTGCTCGATCCCGCGGTCGCCTGACACCCCGCGCCCCCGCACGTCACAGCCCCGCGCCGATCCCGTCGGCCCGCCCCGGACTCCGCGCCCGGAGCGGGCCGACGGG
>NZ_JBHXDQ010000056.1:0-64899 GCF_042725875.1 Streptomyces sp. NPDC127038
CCTCTACGCTGTCCGCCGGCCGGCCGGGCCCGGCGGACGACGGCTCAGCCGGTGTTGCGCAGACCCGCCGCGACACCGTTGACGGTCAGGAGCAGGGCCCGCGAGAGCAGCGGGTCCGGCGTCTGTCCGGCCGTGGCCTCGTCGCGCTGGCGCTTGAGGAGGGCGACCTGGAGGTAGGAGATCGGGTCCAGGTAGGCGTCACGGATGGCGAAGGTCTGCTGGAGCACCGGGTTGGTGTCGAGCAGCTTCTCGCCGCCGGTGATGCGCAGCACCTCGCGCACGGTCAGCTCGTGCTCGGCCTCGATGACGTCGAAGACGTGCTTGAGGTTGTCCGGGACGAGGGTGTCGACGTAGTGGCGGGCGATCCGCAGATCGGTCTTCGCGAGGGTCATCTCGACGTTCGAGAGGAAGTTCCGGAAGAAGTGCCACTGCTCGTGCATCTCGTCCAACACGGTGTCCCCCTCCTGCCGCATGCCTGCCTCGCGCAGCGCCTTGAGGCCGGAGCCGACGCCGAACCAGCCGGGCACGATCTGCCGGGACTGGGTCCAGCCGAAGACCCACGGGATGGCGCGCAGTCCGTCGAGCGAGACGCCCGAGCCGGGGCGGCGGGAGGGCCGCGAGCCCAGGTGCAGGTCGGCGAGCTGGTCGACCGGCGTGGAGGCGAGGAAGTACGTCGGCAGGTCGGGGTCCTCGACCAGCCTGCGGTACGCGGAGTGGGCGGCGTCGGAGACGACGTCCATGGCCGCGTCCCAGCGGGCGAGCGCCTCGTCGGACTGGCGGGGCGCGGTGTGCAGGGCGGACGCCTGGAGCGTGGCGGCGACGGTCAGTTCGAGGTTCTCGCGGGCCAGCGAGGGGACCAGGTACTTGTCGGAGATGACCTCGCCCTGCTCGGTCACCTTGATCTCGCCCTCCAGGGTGCCCCAGGGCTGGGCGAGGATCGCGTCGTGCGAGGGGCCGCCGCCGCGGCCGACGGTGCCGCCGCGGCCGTGGAAGAGGCGCAGGCGCACGCCGTAGCGGTGGGCGACGTCGCGCAGCCGGCGCTGGGCGCGGTGGATCTCCCACTGCGAGGTGGTGATGCCGCCGAACTTGGAGGAGTCGGAGTAGCCGAGCATGACCTCCTGGACGTCCCCGCGCAGCGCCACCAGACGGCGGTACGAGGGGTCGGAGAGCATGTCCTCCAGGATCGTGTCCGCGGCCTTGAGCTCGTCGGTGGTCTCCAGGAGCGGCACGATGCCGATCTTGGCCCAGCCGGCGTGCAGGTCGAGCAGTCCGGCCTCGCGGGCGAGGACGGCGGCGGCGAAGACGTCGTCGGCGCCCTGGCACATCGAGATGATGTACGACTCGATGACCTCGGGGCCGAAGACCTTCAGGGCCCGCTTGACGGTCTCGAAGACGCCGAGGGTCTTCTGCCCTGCGGCGTCGAGCGGCGCGGGGGTGGGGGCGAGCGGGCGGCGCGAGCGCAGTTCCTTGGCGAGGAGCTTGGCGCGGTAGTCGCGCGGCATGTCCACGTAGCGCCAGGACTCCTCGCCGAGGCGGTCGAAGAGCTGGCCGAGGGCGTGGTGGTGGGCGTCCGCGTGCTCGCGTACGTCCATGGTGGCGAGCTGGAGACCGAACGCGGCGAGGGTGCGGATGGTGCGGTTCATCCGGCCGTCGGCGATCAGGCCGCCGCGGTGCTCGCGCAGCGAGGTCTGGACGAGGGTGAGGTCGCGCAGCAGCTCGGCGGTGCCGAGGTAGTCGCGGCCGTCCTCGTGGGGCGTGCCCTTGGCCAGGCGGACCTTGGTGTTCTCCAGCTTCTGCCGGATGCAGGTGGCCTTGAGGCGGTAGGGCTCCTCGGCGTTGAGGCGCTTGTAGCGGGGGCTGATCTCCGGCAGGCGCTCCAGGTCGCTCTGGAGGGAATCGAGGAGGTCCTCGTTCGCGCCGGTGTAGCGGATGGAGTTCGACAGGAAGCCGCGGAGCTCGTCGACGAGGTCCAGGGCGTCGTTGATGCCGTGCTCGTGCTGGAGGATCAGCACGTCCCAGGTGACGGCGGGGGTGACGTTCGGGTTGCCGTCGCGGTCGCCGCCGATCCAGGTGCCGAAGGTGAGCGGGCGGGTGTCGTCCGGAAGGGCGACGCCGACGCGTTCGAGTTCGGCGGTGAGGTCCTCCAGGACGTCGCCGACGGCGCCGGCGTGCAGCTCGTCCAGGTAGTAGATGGCGTTGCGGGCCTCGTCGGCGGGCTCGGGGCGGACGACCCGGAGCTCGTCGGTCTGCCACACCAGGTCGATGTTCTCGGCGAGGCGGGTGTCGTAGCGGCGGCGGTCGGCCTCGATGACCGGGGTCTCCAGGAGCGCGGCGATGCGCCGCAGCTTGTTGAGGACCGAACGCCGGGCCGCCTCGGTGGGGTGGGCGGTGAAGACGGGGCGGACGTTGAGGTTCTTGACCGTCTCGCGCAGGTGCTCGGGGTCGGCGTCCTTGAGGCGGTCGGCCGTCCGGGCGAGGAGGCCGCCCTCGGCGGCGCGCTTGGCACGCAGCTCTCGGCCGCGGTGCACCTGCTCGGTGACGTTGGCGAGGTGGAAGTAGGTCGAGAAGGCGCGGACCAGCTTGGCGGCGGTCTCCAGTTCGGTGCCGCGCAGCAGCTCGGCGGCGGCGTCTCCGTCCTCGCGGGTCAGGCGGCGGACCTTCTCGACCAGTTCCAGGAGCTCGGGGCCCTCCTGCCGTACGAGGGTCTCGCCGAGCAGGTCGCCCAGCCGGCGGATGTCGGCGCGCAGTTCGCTGCTGGTCGTCGTGGTCTGGTCGTCGGCACTGCTCACAGGTGCGGCTCCTTGCAGTGGTGAAGCTCGTCTGAAGAGTGGGGAATCTCGTCTGAAGCTCGTCTGGGAGGGAACCCGGGTGGCGACCGCGCGCGGCGGGTGCCGCTTGGGGAGGTGGCATCCGGGAAGAAATCAGAGCGGACCGCGCTGTCCGACCGACTCCAAGGATAGGTGTCCCCTCGGACGCGCAGGCTCACGGGCTCTTGCCGCCGGGCTACGCGCTGACATACTTACGACGCCGTAGGTTACGGACCCGTAGGTATTCCCGTCGGACGGCGGGGGGACCCTGGGGTGCGCACCCGGACCCTTCCCCGTCGTTCCTCACCCTCGAACCCCACAGGGGACGCCACCATGACCACGAGTTCCGATGTGATCGACGACGCCCCGCGGGCGGACGGCGACGACACCTCGCTCCCCGCCGCGACCCTCGGCGGCGAGAGGAAGGGGTCACTCGAACAGATCACCCTCCTCCTCTTCATCTGCGTTCCGTTCCTCGCCCTGCTCGCGGCGGTACCGCTGGCCTGGGGATGGGGGCTGAGCTGGCTGGACGTCGGCCTGCTGGTCTTCTTCTACTACCTGGGCTGCCACGGCGTGACGATCGGCTACCACCGCTACTTCACCCACGGCTCCTTCAAGGCGAAGCGTCCGCTGCGGATCGCCGTCGCGATCGCGGGCTCGATGGCGGTCGAGGGTCCCCTCGTGCGCTGGGTCGCCGACCACCGCAAGCACCACAAGTTCTCCGACGCCGAGGGCGACCCGCACTCGCCCTGGCGGTACGGCGAGACGGTTCCGGCCCTGATGAAGGGCCTGTGGTGGGCGCACATCGGATGGATGTTCGACGAGGAACGGACCTCGCAGGAGAAGTACGCGCCCGACCTGGTCAGGGACCCGGTGATCCGGGCGATCTCGCGTCAGTTCATCCTCTGGACGCTGCTCTCGCTCGCGCTGCCGGCCCTGATCGGCGGTCTGGTGACGATGTCGTGGTGGGGCGCGTTCACCGGGTTCTTCTGGGGGTCCCTCGTTCGGGTGGCTCTGCTGCACCACGTGACCTGGTCGATCAACTCGATCTGTCACGCGGTCGGCAAGCGTCCGTTCAAGTCGCGTGACCGTTCGGGCAACGTGTGGTGGCTGGCGGTCCTCTCGTGCGGCGAGTCCTGGCACAACCTTCACCACTCCGACCCGACGTCCGCCCGGCACGGGGTGGACCGCGGCCAGCTCGACTCCTCGGCGCGGATCATCCGCTGGTGCGAGCAGCTCGGATGGGCCTACGACGTGCGCTGGCCGTCACGCTCGCGTATCGATTCGCGTCGCAACGAGGGTGGGAACGGCTCCCGACGCAAGACGGAAACCGCTGAAGCGGCATGATTGACGGCGTGGCGACCGACTCCAGCAGCACCCCGAGCAGCACCGAGAAGCCGCGGCGCGCGCGCCGCACCCGCATGACCGGCGCCGAGCGCCGTCAGCAGCTGCTGGAGATCGGCCGCACCCTGTTCGCCGCCAAGGGCTTCGAGGGCACGTCGGTGGAGGAGATCGCCGCCAAGGCCGGTGTCTCCAAGCCCGTGGTGTACGAGCACTTCGGCGGCAAGGAGGGGCTGTACGCGGTGGTGGTGGACCGTGAGATGCGGCGGCTGCTCGACATGGTGACCGGCTCGCTGACCGCGGGCCACCCCCGCGAGCTGTGCGAGCAGGCGGCATTCGCTCTCCTGGACTACATCGAGGAGTACACGGACGGCTTCCGCATCCTGGTCCGTGACTCCCCCATCCCGCAGTCGACGGGGTCGTTCGCGTCGCTGATCTCGGACATCGCCACCCAGGTGGAGGACATCCTGGGCCGCGAGTTCAAGAGCCGCGGCTTCGACTCGAAGCTGGCGCCGCTGTACGCCCAGGCCCTGGTGGGCATGGTCGCGCTGACGGGCCAGTGGTGGCTGGACGTCCGCAAGCCGCGCAAGGCGGAGGTGGCCGCGCACCTGGTGAACCTGGCGTGGCACGGTCTGGACGGCCTGGAGCCGAAACCGCGGCTGATAGGGCATCGCAAGGCCTGAGGGCCGCGCGCTCCCGGCTCAGTCCCGGGCCGGGAGCGGCTCCAGGAATTCGAGGCGGTTGCCGACGGGGTCCTCGGAGAAGAAGCGCCGGTGGCCGGGCAGGTCCTCGTCCCAGGTGACGGGGGCGCCGGTGGCGGCGATCCGGGCGGCGAGGGCGTCGATGCCGGTGACGCGCAGCCCGGGGTGGGCCTTCCTCGCCGGGCGGAAGGGGTCCTCGGTCCCCAGGTGCAGCCGGACGGCTCCCGCCTCGAACCAGCAGCCCCCGCGTGCGGCGAGGACGGGCGGCTTGGGCACCTCGGTCATCCCGAGGGCGTCCCCGTAGTACGCGCGCAGCCGGTCCTCGGAGCCGGGCGGGGCGGCGAGCTGCACATGGTCGAGCGCGGTGAGCATCAGGCCTCCTTGCGGGCCACGGCGAACAGCCTGCGGAACGGCAGCACGGTGCCGTGGGCCCTGGCCGGGTAGGCCTCGCGGAGCAGGTCCCGGTAGGCGGTGACGAAGGCCTCGGCGGCCTCGGGGTCGTCCGCCAGGGCGGTCAGCACGGGCCGCATCGCGGTCCCCTTCGCCCAGTCGAGCACGGGGTCGGGCCCGGTCAGCAGCTGCATGTACGTGGTCTCCCAGACGTCCGTGCGGCAGCCGGCGTCCTCCAGCCGGTCCAGGTAGACGAGCGGGTCGTGGACGGAGTCGGCGGGGCGGAGGGTGCCGCCGAGGAGGCCCTTCCAGCGCGGGGAGGTGGCGAGTTCCCGCAGGAGGACGTGCAGCGGGGCGTCGGTGTTGCGGGGCATCTGGAAGGCGAGGGTGCCGCCGGGCGCGAGGGCGTCGAGCCAGCCGGGAAGCGACTCCAGGTGTCCGGGCACCCACTGGAGGGCGGCGTTCGAGGTGATCAGGTCGTACGTCCCGGCGGGCGCCCAGTCGGTGAGGTCGGCGTGGGCGAAGTCGAGGCGTCCGCCGCCGGCCGTGGGACCGGCGTGCTCCTCGGTGCGGGCGAGCATGTCGGCGGAGTTGTCGTAGCCGGTGATGTGCGCGGTGGGCCAGCGGACGGCGAGCTGGGCGGTGACGTTGCCGGGGCCGCAGCCGAGGTCGGCGATGCGGGCCGGGTCGCCCGGCAGGTCGCCGACCTGGGCCAGGAGGTCGGCGAAGGGGCGGGCCCGGTGCCGGGAGTGACGCAGGTACTGGCCGGGGTCCCAGGTCGGGGTGGGGGCGGCGGTCATGGGTGGCCTCCTCGGAAGTCGCGGCGGGTCGCGGCGGGTCGCGGTCCGTACGAAAGGCGCGCCGGCCGGACCGTTCGGATCTCCAGCCTCACAGGAGAACTATCTCGACGTCAAGAGACTCGCCTTCAAGAGACTCCACATCAAGAGACTTCATGTCGACACAACCACTACACTGATCGTCATGGAGGACGAGGTCGATCGGCTGGTCGCTGCGTGGCGCCGGGAGCGCCCGGACCTCGACGTGGAACCGCTCGAGGTGCTCAGCCGGGTGAGCAGGCTGGCCCGGCACCTGGACCGTGCGCGCCGACTCGCTTTCGCCGAGCACAGCCTGGAGCCCTGGGAGTTCGACGTCCTGACCGCGCTGCGGCGCGCGGGATCCCCGTACCAGCTCTCGCCCGGACAGCTGCTGACCCAGACGCTCGTCACCTCGGGCACGATGACGAACCGCATCGACCGGCTGACCAAGAAGGGTCTGGTGGAACGCCTCCCGGACCCGAGCGACCGCAGGGGCGTGCTCGTCCGCCTCACGGACGAGGGCTGCGACCGCGCCGACCAGGCGCTGGCCGGTCTGCTCGACCAGGAACGGGCGATCCTCGCCGAGCTGAGCCGCGCCCAGCGCGGTGAACTGGCCGGACTGCTACGCCAGTTGACCGCCCCGTTCGACAACATCCCCGGCTAGGTCGACGGGTCCGACCCCGGCGCGCCTGGCCAGGGCCACGGCGGCGAGGGTGGAGTGCACCCCGAGCTTCCCGAGGACGTTCTGCATATGGGTGCGGACGGTGTGCGGCGACAGGAACAGCCGCTCCGCCACCGCCTTGCGTCCGAGCCCGGCGACCATGCACCGCAGCACCTCGCGCTCGCGGGGCGTCAGCGACTCGACGAGCCGCTCGCTCTCGGTGCGGTGCTTGCGCGCGGCGGTGAGTTCGCGGAGCACGCCGGTGAGCAGGGCGGGCGGCAGATGCGTCTCGTCGCGCAGCACTCCCCGTATGACCGTGAGCAGACGCGACAGCGAGCAGTCCTTGGCCACCCAGCCCGAGGCTCCCGCCTGGAGGGCGAGCGCGGCCCGGCGCGGGTCGTCCTTCTCGGCCAGCACCACGGTCCGTACGCCCGGCTGCCCGGAGCGCACCCCGGCGACGAGCGAGATGCCGTCGACCAGGCCGTCCTCGTTGCTCTCCTGGACGGGCACCGCCGGACGCATCCCGGGCAGATTGCCGCCCAGGTCGGCGTCGACGAGCAGCACGTCGAAGCGGCGGCCCTCGGCCGCCGCGCGTTCGAGGCAGCGCAGCGCGGCCGGACCGCTGCCGGCGGCGGACACGTCGACGTCGGGCTCGGCCGCGAGCGCGGCGGCGAGCGACTCGGCGAAGATACGATGGTCGTCGACGACCAGTACTCGGATGCGAACCACAGAAACCCCCACTGTCGGGGGACGATCCGTACGGGTACGGCGCCCGAGGTGATCCCGGGCCCGCTTGCGACCCGGAAAACGGGGTGCCTCCGCCGCACGGCCGCCGCCGTGCTGGAAGTGCTACCCCCACTTCGGGCGTCGTACCCGACTGTCTCGCCCCCTGATCGGCACCGGCCCCCACCGGCACCGTTCATCAGAGTACGGCCGGGGGCGAGGAGCGGAAGGCAATTTGCAGAACTGGTTGGCCAGCGCGTTTATGGTGAGTCGTATGTTTCGTATCGAGACAGAAGACGACAAGGAGCGTCGGGATCTGCTCCGCAGGCGGCTGTTGGACACGAACACGGCGGCGTCCCCGGTGCTGCGCGCGCTGCGCGGAACCCCGGCTGAGCGTGAACTCCCACTCCACGTATGGGCGTTGGACGAGGACGGCGAACTCGCCGGCGGACTCGCGGGGCACACCTGGACGGCCTGGCTGCACGTCACCTATCTGTGGGTCGACGACCGCCACCGGGGCGCGGGCCTGGGCACCCGGCTCCTGGCCGAGGCCGAACGGGCCGCCACCGGACGCGGCTGCACCGCGGCCCGCGTGGAGACCTGGGACTTCCAGGCCCCGGACTTCTACCGCAAACAGGGCTACGAGGTGGTCTCCGTGATCCCCGACTACCCCCCGGGAATCACGGAGTACACCTTGACGAAGCATTTCAGCCCCTCCGGCGTTTGAGGAGCGGGGTCCGGGGCGGAGCCCCGGGTACGGGACGGGAAGGGGCGGAGGGGGCGAAAGAAGCTGTGGGTCAGCCGATCCGCCGGGCCCCTGCCGAGGGAACGGCAGGAAACACCCGCGGAGCCGTGAACCCGGCCCCGGCAAAGGCCTCAAGCAGCGCCTTGGTGACCGAGTCGACATCAGCCGCTTCGAGCAGCACCACCGCGGACCCCCCGAAACCCCCACCCGTCATCCGCGCCCCCAGCGCACCCGCGGAGTTCGCCGCGGAGACCGCGAGATCCAACTCGGCGCAGGAGATCCGCAGATCGTCCCGCAGCGAGGCGTGACCGTCCGTCAGGACGGGCCCGATCGCCCGGACGTCCCCCGCGTCCAGCAGGGAGATGACCCGGTCCACCCGGTGGTCGTCGGAGACCACGTGCCGGACGTAACGGCGGACGCGTTCGTCGGAGAGCCGGCCGAGGGCCGCGTCGAGGTCCTCGTACGCGACATCGCGCAGATGGGAGACGCCCAGCTGCCGCGCCCCCTCCTCGCACCCCGCCCGCCGCTCCGCGTACGCCCCGTCGCCGAGCGCGTGCTTCACCCGGGTGTCGACGACGAGGAGTTCGAGCCCCTGGGAGGCGAGGTCGAAGGGCACCTGGCGGATCGACAGGTCACGGCAGTCGAGGTGCAGGGCGTGCCCCTCGGTGCAGCACGCCGACGCCGTCTGGTCCATGACCCCGCAGGGCACGCCGACGAAGTCGTTCTCCGCGCGCTGGGCGAGCCGGGCCAGCTCGGGCCGGCTGAGCCCGAGCCCGTACAGCTCGTCGAGGGCGAGGGCGGTGACGACCTCAAGGGCCGCCGAGGAGGACAGCCCGGCGCCGGTGGGGACCGTGGAGGCGAGGTGGATGTCCGCGCCGCCGACGGCGTGGCCGGCCTCGCGCAGCGCCCACACCACACCCGCCGGATAGGCGGCCCAGCCGGTGTCCGACCGGGGCGTCAGCTCGTCGACGCGCAGCTCGACGACGGGTCCGTCGATGTCCGCCGAGTGCAGCCGCAGTATGCCGTCGGACCGGCGGGACACCGCCGCGACCGCCGTGTGCGGCAGCGCGAGCGGCATCACGAACCCCTCGTTGAAGTCGGTGTACTCGCCGATCAGGTTGACCCTGCCGGGTGCCGCCCAGACGCCCTCGGGCGCGGCGCCGTACAGCTCCTCGAAGCCCTCACGTACCCCCACCTGCTCCACCTGTTACCCCTTCGCCGTGCTCTTCTGTGCGAACTCCCACGCGTCCGCGACGATCCCCGCGAGATCCGCGCGGGACGGGTTCCAGCCGAGCCGCTCACGTGCGGTCTCGGCCGAGGCGACCAGGACCGCCGGGTCCCCGGCCCGGCGCGGGGCCATGACCTCGGGGATCGGGTGTCCGGTCACCTGGCGCACCGTCTCGATGACCTCGCGGACGGAGAAGCCGTTGCCGTTGCCGAGGTTGCAGATCAGGTGCTCGCCGGGGGTGGCGGCCTCGACCGCCAGCAGGTGCGCCTCGGCGAGGTCCGCGACATGGATGTAGTCGCGGACGCAGGTGCCGTCCGGCGTCGGGTAGTCGTCGCCGTAGACGGAGATCGCCTCGCGGCGGCCCTGGGCGACCTGGAGGACCAGCGGGATCAGGTGCGACTCGGGGTCGTGGCGCTCGCCGCTCTCGCCGTAGGCGCCGGCCACGTTGAAGTAGCGCAGGGAGACGGCGCCGAGGCCGTGCGCCGCGGCCTCGCCGGTGATCATGTGGTCGACGGCGAGCTTGGAGGCGCCGTAGGGGTTGGTGGGCCGGGTCGGCGCCGACTCCACGATCGGGGTGGTCTCGGGCTCGCCGTAGGTCGCGGCGGTGGAGGAGAAGACGAGCTTGCGCACGCCCGCCTCGCGCATGGCCGCGAGCAGGGCCATGGTGCCGCCGACGTTGTTGTCCCAGTACTTCTCGGGCTTCACCACGGACTCGCCGACCTGCGAGAACGCGGCGAAGTGCAGGACGGCGTCGTACGAGGGGTCCAGCCACTTGGCGGCGTCGCGGATGTCGCCCTCGACGAACGCGGCGCCGGCGGGCACGCCCTCGCGGAAGCCCGTCGAGAGGTTGTCGAGGACGGTGACCTCGTGGCCCGCCTCCAGCAGGTGGCGCGCGACCACGCTGCCCACATAGCCGGCTCCGCCCGTGACCAGGTACTTCCCACTCATGTACTCGCTACCTCTCGCAGTCGCTGGGCCGCGGTCTCCGGCGGCACGTCGTTGATGAACACGTTCATGCCGGACTCGGAACCCGCGAGGAACTTCAGCTTGCCGGAAGTGCGGCGAATGGTGAAAAGCTCGAGGTGGAGCGCGAAGTCGTCCCGGTTGACGCCTTCGAACCCCTCCAGCGGGCCGAAGGGAGCCTGGTGCCACGCCGAGATGTACGGCGTCGGCGGCTCGCCCGTCCCGTCCTTCCCACCGCCCTGTCCGTCGAAGATCCGGTCGAAGCGTCTCAAGAGTTCCAGATAGACCTGGGGGAACTCTGTGCGCGCCGCGTCGTCGAGGCCGAGCAGGTCGGGCACGCGGCGGCGCGGGTAGAGGTGGACCTCGTAGGGCCAGTGGGCCGCGTACGGGACGAAGGCGGCCCAGTGCTCGCTCTCCAGGACGACGCGCGAGCCGTCCGCGAGCTCCCGCGCGAGGACGTCGTCGAACAGGTTCTCCCCGCCGGTCGCCTCCTTGTGGGCGGCGAGCGAGCGCAGCATCAGCGTGGTACGGGGCGTGACGAAGGGGTAGCCGTAGATCTGCCCGTGCGGATGACCGAGCGTCACACCGATCTCGGCGCCACGGTTCTCGAAGCAGAAGACCTGCCGGACGGAGGGCAGATGGGACAGTTCGGCGGTGCGGTCCGTCCACGCCTCCAGGACGAGGGCCGCCTGGGCCTCCGTCAGGTCCGCGAAGGAGGCGTCGTGGTCGGAGGTGAAGCAGACGACCTCGCAGCGGCCGGAGTCGCCGGCGAGCGAGGGGAAGCGGTTCTCGAACACCACGACGTCGTACGAGGAGTCGGGGATCTCGCTCAGCCTGCCGTCCGAGGACGGGCACAGCGGGCACTGGTCGGCCGGGGGGTGGTAGATGCGCCCCTGGCGGTGCGAGGCGATCGCGACCGCGTCGCCGAGCAGCGGGTCGCGGCGCACCTCGGAGGTGGTGACGGTGGGGTCGAGCGGGCGCCGGTCCACCGCGTCGCGCACCTGGTCGTCGCCCGCGTCGTAGTAGATGAGCTCACGACCGTCGGCGAGCCGGGTCGAGGTCTTCTTCACAGTCGGACTCCCCATCAGCACCCGATCAAACCTTCAAACATAACCGAACACAACAAACCACAAGCCACCACCACAGTCAACGTCACAATCAAACAAAGGTCACCATCGGAAGGGTGCATGTCTTGAATGCGGAGGCATAGATTCCGGTCCGATAGGTTCATGCGACGAAGCGAGTTCTGATGCAGTCCCCCACACATCCGCCCCAACCGGGCACCCTGCTCGCCGTCGAGCTGCGACTCCCCACGAACGCACTCGACTACACAATCCTCGGCATCTACTTCGTGGTCGTGCTGGGCATCGGCTTCGCGGCCCGGCGCTCGGTCAGGACGAGCCTCGACTTCTTCCTGTCGGGACGCTCCCTGCCCGCCTGGATCACCGGCCTGGCCTTCATCTCGGCCAACCTGGGCGCCACCGAGATCCTCGGCATGGCGGCCAACAGCGCGCAGTACGGCGTCTACACCGTGCACTGGTACTGGATCGGCGCCATCCCGGCGATGGTCTTCCTCGGCCTGGTGATGATGCCGTTCTACTACGGTTCCAAGGTCCGCTCCGTGCCCGAGTTCCTGCTGCTGCGCTTCGACAAATGGGCGCACCTGCTGAGTTCGGTGCTGTTCGCCTTCGCGGCCGTCCTCATCGCCGGCGTCAACCTCTACTCGCTCGCGATCGTGGTCGAGGCGCTGCTCGGCTGGCCGCAGTGGGTCGCCATCGTGGTCGCCGGCTTCTTCGTCCTGGCGTACATCACCCTGGGCGGACTCTCCTCGGCGATCTACAACGAGGTGCTCCAGTTCTTCGTGATCCTGGCGGCGCTGATCCCGATCGCCGTGCTCGGCCTGCACCGCGTCGGCGGCTGGAACGGCCTGACCACCTCCCTGGACAAGACCCACGGCACCGACTTCACGACGGCCTGGGGCGGCACGGGCATCGGCAGCGACAACCCGCTCGGCGCCAACTGGCTGACCATCGTGCTCGGCCTCGGCTTCGTGCTCTCCTTCGGCTACTGGACGACGAACTTCGCCGAGGTGCAGCGCGCGCTGTCGGCCAAGAACCTCTCCGCCGCCCGGCGCACCCCGCTCATCGCGGCCTACCCCAAGATCTTCATCGTCTTCCTGGTGATGATCCCGGGCCTGGTGGCGGCCGTCCTCGTCCCGAAGATCGGTACGAGCGCCTCGGGTCTGCAGTACAACGACGCGATCCCGTACCTGATGCAGGAGCTGCTGCCGAACGGTGTCCTCGGCATCGCGGTGACGGGGCTGCTGGCCGCGTTCATGGCGGGCATGGCGGCGAACGTCTCGTCCTTCAACACGGTGTTCACCACCGACATCTGGGCGAAGTACGTGGTCACCGACCGGGAGGACAGCTACTACGTGCGCTTCGGCCGGCTGATCACGGTGATCGGCGTCCTGGCGTCGATCGGCACGGCGTTCCTGGCCTCGTCCTTCTCCAACATCATGAGCTACCTCCAGACGCTCTTCTCCTTCTTCAACGTGCCGATGTTCGCGGTCTTCATCATCGGCATGTTCTGGAAGCGGGCGTCGGTGAAGTCGGGCTTCTGGGGCCTGCTGGCCGGGACGACGGCCGCGATGGTGAACTACTTCGTCCTCTACAAGCAGGGCGTCATCGGCTTCCCCTCCGACCAGGGCGCCAACTTCGTCTCCGCGATCGTCGCCTTCGTGGCCGGCGGCGTGGTGATGGTCGGGGTCTCGCTCTTCACCGCCCCCAAGCCCGCGCGGGAGCTGGAGGGCCTGGTCTACGGCACGGTGTCCCCGGGCATGGCCGAGCCGCCGGCCGCCGGTGACGACGCCTGGTACCGCAAGCCCGCCCTGCTGGGCTGGGGCGCGATGATCCTGGCCGCCGCCTGCTACATCCCGTTCTCGTTCTGACCTCGTTCCGACGAGCCCCGGCCCACTCCGACGAGGGAGAATAAGGAAACAATGTCCGACTATTCGGAAAGCGACGCGCAGCGCCAGGTCTCGGATCTTGAGAAGAAGTCCGCGACCGCCGCCCGTCTGTTCGACATCCGCCGCATCATCGGCGGCCTGTTCGTGGTCTACGGCGTCATCGTGACCATCGCCGGCATCACCGCCTCCGACGCCGACCTCACCAAGGCGGGCGGCATCAACATCAACCTCTGGACCGGCCTGGGCATGCTCGCCCTCGGCCTGTTCTTCCTGGCCTGGCTGTGGCTGCGGCCGCTGCCGCCGACGACACCGGAGACTCCGGCCGAGGAGCAGGCTCCGCCGACGGCCTGACTCCCCTACCCGGGGCCGGAGTTCGCTCAGAACTCCGGCCCCGGTGCACGCAAAGCTCCTGGACCTGGCACTTTACGTCGCCAAACCTCTGTGACCCCCTTCGCCGGGACGGGTACGGACGGCCTCTGGGGAGGGGCCGTGGGGCGTTGAGCGGACCTCGCCGCAGAGGGGCGTCCGCCGACCCGGCGGACGGGCTGTGGGAGCGTCTCGTCGCGGCCCTGGCGTCCGTGCCGGAACACGAGCGCGACCGTCAGCGCCGGGCCAGTGTCCTGCGAGGCCACAGCGTCGACTCGACCCACCCGCCGACCCATCTGCGCCACGCCTGCCTGCTGATCGGGGAGGCCGTGCCCCCCACGGTCGTGTCCGACGACGAACGGGAGCACCGGATCGCCGGTGAACTCGCGGGCGCCCGTGCGAGAGTGGCCCGGCAGATCCTCCAGGACGGCTACCGCTGAGCTAGGCGGCGGCCAGTTCGCACCAGACGTACTTGCCGGTGTCGCCGCCCTGGCGCAGGGGATGCCAGCCCCAGTCGTCGGCGCAGGCGCGGACCAGGGCCAGGCCCCGGCCCGCCTCCGCGTCGGAGGTGCCCGGCGGGTCGTACGGCGGCGGCACCGGGCTCGCGTCCCAGGCGCCGATCCGCAGCACCCCGCCCCGCCAGGCCAGCCGCAGGGCCGCGGGCCCCTTCGTGTGCCGTACGGCGTTGGAGACCAGCTCCGCCGCCAGCAGCTCGGCGACGTCCGCCAGGCGGATCAGCCCGTGCAGGGTCAGGACCAGGCGGACGGTGCGACGGCAGACGGTGACGGCGCGGGTGTCGTGGGGGATGTGCAGGGAGTAGGTCCAGGGATCGGTTCTGGGCATGGCTGAACTCCGGTTCTGGTGTGGGGAGTCGGGAGTTCGCTGGGGCGCGGGCGGTGGCAGTGTCACATCCGCCGTGGCAGGACGGAGTGGTGCGCTTCCGGGTACCCCGAGGTTCCGCAGCGTGTGCGTCGCGTCACCGACGGTATGGGTAAAATTTGGGCCCGCGCAAGCCGCTGCCGTAATCTTCCCCTCGAAGGTGTCACTGCCCCAGGGCAGTTGGGGCGAGGGAGGAAGCCATGCCGCGCAGACGGCAGCCAACCGCACGCCAGGAGCGCCTGGGCATCGAGCTGCGGAAACTGCGCGAGGCCGCAGGGCTCAAGGCACGCGAGGCTGCCGCACTCGTCGGGTCGGACTCCGCCCAGATGAGCCAGATGGAGTCCGGCATCGCGGGGGTGAGCGAGGAGCGGGTACGAGGTCTCGCGGCTCACTACTCCTGCACGGACGGGGAGTTGATCGAGGCACTGGTGCGGATGGCGACCGACCGGACACACGGTTGGTGGGAGGTGTACCGGGGCCTGCTTCCCACGCCGTTCCTGGACCTGGCCGAGTTGGAGCACCACGCCACGCACCGGCTCGACGTGGAGTTCCTGCATGTCCCCGGCCTCTTCCAGACGGAGGACTATGCGCGTGCCGTCTTCGCGTACCGGGTCCCCCGACTGCCCGACAACGAGATCGAGTTGCGCGTCCGCCATCGAATGGAACGCAAGACCGTCATCGCCGACCAGGCCTCCGTCCCCTACACGGCGGTGATCCACGAAGCGGCGCTGCGCATCAGGGTCGGCGACCGGACAACCGCTCACCGTCAACTGGCGGGCATTCTGGAGCTCTCCGAAGCGGACCACATCACCGTGCGCGTCATCCCCTTCGAACTCGACGGCTTCGCCGGAGCCACGAACGCGATGATGTACGTGGGCGGTGCCGTGCCCAAGCTGGACACAGCGGTACGCGACGCACCGCACGGTGTGGTGTTCATCGACTCCGAGGCACAACTGGGCACTTTTCGAACGCTCTTCCATATGGTGGAGGCTGTGTCGCTCGAACCCACCCGTTCGCGTGACTTCATCCACCGGCTGGCGAAGGAACTGTGAGGTCCGCCGTGACCACCCCCGACAACTGGCAGAAGTCGTCCTTCTCGGGAAGCGGCGACGGCAACAACTGCCTGGAACTGGCCACCACCCCCGGCACCGCCCACCTCCGCGAGAGCGACACCCCTGGCACCCGGCTCTCGACCGCCCCCGGTGCCCTTGTCCATCTCCTGAACCACATAAAGAACAGGACCGAGGGGGAAGGCTGACCCCATGACCGACAAACTCACCGTCAGTGTTCTCGGCACCGGGATCATGGGGGCCGCCATGGCCCGTAACCTCGCGCGGAGCGGGCACCCCCTCCGGGTGTGGAACCGCACCCGCGACAAGGCCGAGCCCCTGGCCGCCGACGGCGCGCACGTCGCGGACACCCCGGAGGAGGCCGTGCGGGGCGCCGATGTCGTCCTGACCATGCTTCACGACGGCCCGGCGGTCCTCGACGTGATGCGCCGGGCCGCGCCCGCCCTGCGCGCCGGGGCCGTCTGGGTGCAGTCCACGACCGCCGGGACCGAAACGCTCGGCGAGCTCGCCGGGTTCGCGGACGAGCACGGGCTCGTCTTCTTCGACGCCCCCGTCCTGGGGACCCGCGCCCCCGCCGAGGCCGGACAGCTGACCGTCCTCGCCGCCGGTCCGAGCGCCGCCCGTGACACGGTGACGCCCGTCTTCGACGCCGTCGGGGCCCGTACGGTGTGGACCGGCGAGGACGGCGCGGCGGGCAGCGCCACCGCGCTCAAGCTCGTCGCCAACAGCTGGGTCCTCGCCGCCACCGCCGCGACCGGGGAGGCGCTCGCCCTGGCCGAGGGCCTCGGTGTGGACCCCGACGACTTCTTCGGCCTCATCGAGGGCGGCCCGCTCGACATGGGCTATCTGCACGCCAAGGCCGCCCTCGTCCTTCAGGACCGGCTGTCTCCGGCCAGCTTCGCCGTCAGCACCGCCGAGAAGGACGCCCGCCTGATCGTGGAGGCGGGACGGCGGCAGGGAGTGCGTCTCGACGTCGCCGAGGCCGCCGCCGAACGGTTCCGCCGGGCCACTGCCCTCGGCCACGGGGACGAGGACATGGCCGCGGCGTACTTCGCCAGCTTCGAGGAGGGGAAGCCCCCGTCCTCGTAGCCCCGATGCCCGGTGGGCCGTAGACCCGCGGGCCTGTAGGCCGGAGGCCCGGAGACCCGTGAGCCCGTGGGCTTCCGCCTTCGTCGTCTCAGCGGGCTCCGTCCGTGCCGCCGTGCGGTGTCTGCGCCGGGATCAGGCCCGCGCGGTCCAGCAGGCCCGTGCGGGCCGCGAGCGCCGCCGCCTCCAGGCGCGAGCCCACGCCCAGTTTCATCAGCACCCGCTGGACATGGGTGCGGGCCGTGGACGGGGCGATGCCCATGCCGGCCGCGATGAGCCGGGTGTCCTCGCCCTCGGCGACCCGCACCAGCACCTCCACCTCGCGGGGCGTGAGCATCTGGAGCAGCCGCTGGCCCTCATCGTCGGGCTGGGCGGCGGGGTTGAGCAGCTCGCTGAAGGCGCCCTGGAGCAGTTGCGGGGCGACCGCCGCCTCCCCCGCCCTCGCCTTCATGATGGCGCGCTCGACGCCCTCGATGCGCTCGTCATGGCGTACGTATCCCGAGGCGCCCGCGGCGAACGCGGCGGCGATCCCGCGCGGGTTCGGCACCGGGCCGAGCACCAGGACCGCCACCTGCGGGCGCTCCCTCTTGATCCGCACCACCGGGTCGAAGATCCCCGGTTCGGCGGGCGTCGCCGTGCCGAGCAGGCACACCTCGGGTGCCCGCGTGATCACCAGCTCCGCCGCCCCCGCGGCGGGTGCCGCCGCGGCGAGCACCCGGTGCCCGCGCAGCTTCAGTGCCGAGGCCAGCGCCTCGGCGAGCAGTCGGTGGTCGTCGACCACCATGAGCCGGACTCCCATCAGGCAACCCCCCAGTCCCCCCAAGCATCCCCACTGGTTCCCCGTGGATTTGGAGCCCCCCGGCTCTCCATCCCCCGGAAGCTACACGCTTGTTCGACGTTGCGCTTCCCCTACTGGAGAGAAGTGCCCCGGAATATCGAAATCCCACCCAATAGGAAGTGATGCGGGGTACGTGTACGGCCCCGGCCCTGAGCAGGGACGGGGCCGTACACGGTGTTTCGGACCGGAGAAAGCAATCCGGAGAAACGATCACCGAGTTCTTTCGGAGATGATCATTTCTGTTTCACCCGAAAGGTGGCGCTCTACTTCGTTCCGAAGGCGATCGCGAGGTACGCCTTGTCCGTCGCGGACGTCGGCTTGTCCGCGTACACCTGGGACATGAACAGCCGGCCGCCGCCGTAGAGGATCTCGGCGTAGTCCGGGAGCATGCTCGACTCCGCGTCCCGGGTGGACTGCGTCGCCGGGTTCTCCATCAGCTTCGTCTCCTTGAAGGAGGCCGCGTCGATGCTGACGATCTGTCCGCCCTTGTCGTACGGCGGCCGCTTGTAGGCGAGGACGTTGGTGCCGTCCATGCGCAGCGGGGTGATGGTGTAGCCGTCACCGGCGTCCGCGCGCTGGCCGGTCTGCTTGCCCGTGGCCAGGTCGAAGGCGACGATCTCGTTGGTCCGGCTGTAGTCGCCGGTGCCGTCGTGCTCCTCCGTCGGGATGTACAGCTTGTCGTTGCCGACGGCGAGGCCCGAGCAGTACTCGACCCTCATGATGCCGTCGCAGCGGGCCGCGTACGTCTTGCCGGGCGCCGAGATCTTCGCCCGCAGCGTGCCGGTCTTGTTGTCGACGGAGAAGAAGTCCGAGATGCCGCTGCCGTCTCCGGCGGAGTCGCCGACGTCGGCGGCCACCACCAGCGGGTCGGTGGAGACGACGCTGGCGTACTCGATGCCGGGCGACATCTTGTACTCGGAGATCACCTTCCCGGACGTCGGGTCGATGGTCTGGATGTGGAGCTCGCGCGTGCTGCCGTACTCGCCGCACTTGCGGACCGCGACCAGCTTGGGGCCGCCGCCGTAGCCGTAGTCGTAGCAGCTGTCGCCCGACTTCGGCTGCCACAGCGCCTTGCCGGTGGAGATGTCGAACGCGCCGCCGCCGCTCGTGCTGCCCGCGGCGACGGTGTTCTGGCTGACCGTCACGTTCTGCAGGCTGATCGTCTGGTCGCCGGACTTGACCGTCCGGGTCCACAGCTTGACGCCCGCGTCGAGGTCGATGGCGGCGACCTGGGAGCAGCCGTGCGAGGGCTCCGCCTTGGTGGGCATGGCGGGCTCGTAGACGATCGCCGAGCGGTCGGAGTCCGTGGTGAAGCGGCTGGCCTGGCACACCGGGCCCGGGAGCTTGATCGTCCAGGTCTTGGCGCCGGTGGCCGGGTCGTAGCCGTTGATCTCGGCGTTGCCGGTCTTGGCGTACACCTTGTCGGTGAGCCAGGAGCCGACCGTGTTCACGCTGCTGATGTCCTTGGGCACGGCCGGCGCGGGAATCTGGAACAGCAGCGAGGAAGCGGTGTTCGCCGGCACCTTCTCCTTGCCGTTGCTGCTCGTCTTCGCGCCGCCCTTGTCGTCACCGCCCTTGCCGCCGGTGCCGCCGGTCGTTCCCGCGGAGTTGTGCTTGCCGTCCTTGCCGGAGTTGTGCGCGTACAGGAAGCCGCAGCCGACGATCAGCGCGATGGCGACCACGGCCGCCACGATGATCATCAGCTGGCTCTTGTTCCCGCGCCCGCCGCCTCCCTGCGGGGGCTGCGGCTGCATCGGCATGGTCGGCGGCTGCGGGTAGCCGTACGGGGCCGGCTGGCCCGGGTAGCCGTAGCCCGGCTGGCCCTGGGGCGGCGTCTGCGGATAGCCGTAGGGCTGCTGCGGGGCGGCGGGCGGGGCCGTCTGGGGGTACCCGTAACCGGGGCCCGCGGCGGCCGGAGGGGGCGTCTGCGGATAGCCGTAGCCCGGGCCCGCGGCGGCCGGAGGGGGCGTCGGCGGACCGAACCCGCCCGGGGCCGCCTCCTGCGCCGGGGCGCCGAAGCCCTGGGGGGCCGGGGGCTGCTGACCCGGAGTCTGCGGACCCGGAGTCTGCGGACCCGGAGTCTGCGGAGCACCGAAGCCCTGCGGGGCCGGGGGCTGCTGGGCCGGCTCCTGGGGAGCGCCGAAGCCCTGCGGGGCCGGGGGCTGCGGGGCGCCGAAGCCCGGCGGCGGGTCCTGCGGCGCCGGGGCGGGGGCCCGCGGAGCGCCGAAGCTCTTCGGAGCCGGTTCCTGCGGAGCCGGGTCCTGGGCGGCCGGGGCCTGCTCGGCGGGAGCCGACGGGGCCGGGGCCTGCTCGGCCGGGGCCGGCGCGGGGGCTTCCGCGTCCGGGCCCGGACCGGAGTCCGGGGCGGGGTCCTGCGGGGCGCCGAAGCCCTTCGGGGGATCGTTCGGCGGCGGGGGCGGCTGACTCATGACGTGACTACCTCGGAATACGAAGGGACGACGGGCCTGTGCGCGTGCGGGGCGCGACGGAACGGGGCGGGGACGCCGGTCACTTGCCGTAGGCGAGCATCAGCTTCTCCTTCGCCTGGTCGTTGCCCGTCAGGCGGGTGGTGGAGATGTAGAAGCGCCCGTCCACGTAGGCGACGGCCTTCGAGTAGAAACCGGCCTCGATGTTCGCGGTGCCCTCCGGATTCTGGAGCAGCTTCACCGGAGTGTGGGAGCCGCCGCCCGTCGGGATCGACACGACACGGCCACCCCCGTCGTACGACGCCTCGACGTAGGCGATGAGGTGCGTGCCGTCCGTCCTCATCGGCAGCATCGCCGCGTCCGCCGGGGACTTGACGCGCCACTTCTCCTTGCCGGTCGCGAGGTCGAACGCGACGATCGCGTTGGGGCCGCTCTTGGCCTCGGTCGGCAGATAGAGCGTGCCGGCGTCGGAGGCGGTGCCGAAGCAGCCCGTCAGATCACGGTCGAGGATCGCGAAGCCGCACTCGGGCGCGAAGCCGTCGTCGCTCTTGAGCTGCGAACGCATGGTGCCGTCGGCCTTGAGCGCGGTGATGTTCGTCTTCTTCTGCGCGTCGTTGGTCAGCGAGAGCACGACCGGGTCCACGGAGTAGGCGTGCGCGACCCGCCAGCCCTTGGGGATCTTCGTCGTCCAGCGGGCCTTGCCGGTGGCCGGGTCCAGTTCCTGCACCTCGTCGTGCTCGGTGTCGGTACCGGCCCCGCAGGCCGAGACGGCCAGCAGCTTGGGACCGCCCGCGAAGCCGGCCGGGTAGCAGCCGGCGCCGTACTTGCGCTTGTCCCACAGCTTCCTGCCGCTGCCGACGTCGTACCCCGTTCCCGACATCGAGCGGCCGACCGTCAGGGTCTTGCCGGTGATGGACAGGTCGACCGAGATGGTGCTGTCGAACAGGGTGCCGTCCGCGACCTTCCCGCTCCAGCCCTTGGCACCGGTGTTCAGGTCGATCTCCTGAAGCTGGTTGCACTTGGCGCTGCTGGTGGAGCCGCTGTAGTACGCGATGACGATCTTGTCGTCGGCCGTCTTCTGCGGGGTGGCCGCGCAGATCTTCTGCGGGAAGGTCAGCGCGGGCCACGTCGGCTTGCCGTCACCGACGTCGAACGCGAAGAGCTGCTTGTACGCGGCCTTCACCGCCGTCTTGCCGGTGATCCACATCCCGGGGGCGTCGGCGCCCGAACCGGGCGCGTCCGGTGCCGTCTTGTACCAGAGGACCTTCGCCTCGCCCGGCTTGCGGCCGGCGTTCAGGTCGTCGTTCTCCTGGCCGCCGTCACCGCTGCCGTCCCCGGGGTTGACCGGGGCGTCCGACGCGGACGCGGACACGGACGGGCCGGCGCTGGGGCTGTGCCGCGCCACGGGCTTCTTGTCTCCGCCGCCGCCGGTGACGGCCCAGACGGTGCCGCCGACGACGAGGAGGCCCGCCACCGCCGCGGCGACGACGAGCGCGGGCTTCCCCTTGAAGGGGTTCTTCGAGCCTCCGCCGGAACCGCCGGGCTGCGGGACTCCGGGCGCCCCGGGCGCCCCGGGCGCCCCCGGGTACGGCGTCTGGGCCGGATAGCCGTAACCCGGCTGCTGCGGATAGCCGTAGGGTCCGGGCTGCCCGTAGGGACCGGGCTGCTGCGGCTGTCCGTACGGGCCCTGCTGGGTGTAGGGGCCGGGCTGCTGCGGGTAGCCGTATCCGGGCTGCGGGGGCGGGGTGTTCTGGGGCGCGGGCGCCTGGGGCGGCTGCGCGGGAGGAGGGGGCGTGCCCTGCGGACGCGGGTCCTGCGGAGCGCCCTGCGGCGCCCCTTGCGGGGTTCCCTGCGGTGGGCCGAAGCCGCCCTGGGACCGCGGGTCCGGCGAGGCGCCGGCCCCGCCCGTCGACGGCTGATCCTGCGGTGCTCCGAATCCGCCCTGCGGCGGCTGACTCGGCGGCTGACTCATCAGCGCGTCCCCCTGTTACCGATGCGACTCCCCACCGTCGGCGCCGGATTCGCGCCTCGTCCGGTGGATCTCAGACTGTTCTGCGACCGCTCTTTCTATCACTCCGGGGGGCGCGGGCAGGGGGCCGGTGCGCGCCCTGTTCCCAAGGGAGGACCGGGCTGTGATGCCGTCGTTACGCGTCTTCACGTGCCCTTCACGCCGGGCGCGCGGGGCGGGTTCGGCGCCCCCGGACCGCCGTCGAGCGGGGCGCTCCCGGCAACTCGGGGGCGCCCGGGGGGACTTGCACGCCCTCGGTACGGGCCGTGCGCGCCGCACGGATGCGCCGGACGCGTGCAGCCGTCACCTTCCGGAGGGCACCGCGCGTCCGGCGGGGGTCACCACCCCTCGGGGACAGGGGCGTTCACCCACGACGCGAGGGGCGTCCGCCCCCGACGCCGCCCGGCCGTCACGCGTCTTCGGCCAGCTCCAGCCAGCGCATCTCCAGTTCCTCGCGCTCGCCCGCCAACTCGCGCAGCTCGGTGTCGAGTTGAGCCACCTTGCCGAAGTCGGTGGCGTTGTCGGCGATCTGGGCGTGCAGCTTGGTCTCCTTCTCGGAGATCTTGTCCAGCTGTCGCTCGATCTTCTGGAGTTCCTTCTTCGCGGCACGGGCGTCGGCGGCCGAGGCGGCCTTGACCGGGGCGGGGGCGGCGGCGAGCACGGTGGCCGCGGCCGCCTCCTCCATCTTCCGGCGCCGCTCCAGGTACTCGTCGATACCGCGCGGGAGCATCCGCAGGGTGGCGTCGCCGAGGAGCGCGAACACGTTGTCCGTGGTGCGCTCGATGAAGAAGCGGTCGTGGGAGATCACGATCATGGAGCCGGGCCAGCCGTCGAGGAGGTCCTCCAGCTGGGTGAGGGTCTCGATGTCGAGGTCGTTCGTCGGCTCGTCGAGGAAGAGGACGTTGGGCTCGTCCATCAGCAGGCGCAGGATCTGGAGCCGGCGGCGCTCACCGCCGCTGAGGTCGCCGACCGGCGTCCACTGCTTCTCCTTGTTGAAGCCGAAGGTCTCGCACAGCTGCCCCGCCGTCATCTCGCGGCCCTTGCCGAGGTCGACCCGGTCACGGACGGCCTGGACGGCCTGGAGCACACGCCAGTTCGGGTCGAGTTCGCCGACCTCCTGGGAGAGGTAGGCGAGCTTGACGGTCTTGCCGGTGACGATCCGGCCCGCGGCGGGCTGCTGCTCGCCCTCGCTGCGGGCGGCCTCGGCGAGGGCCCGCAGCAGGGAGGTCTTGCCGGCTCCGTTGACGCCGACCAGGCCGATGCGGTCGCCGGGGCCGAGCTGCCAGGTCAGGTGCTTGAGCAGGACCTTGGGTCCGGCCTGGACGGTCACGTCCTCCAGCTCGAAGACGGTCTTGCCGAGCCGGGAGTTGGCGAACCGCATCAGCTCGCTCTTGTCGCGCGGCGGCGGCACGTCGGCGATCAGCTCGTTGGCGGCCTCGACGCGGAAGCGCGGCTTGGAGGTGCGGGCGGGCGCGCCGCGGCGCAGCCAGGCCAGCTCCTTGCGGACCAGGTTCTGCCGCTTGACCTCCTCGGTCGCGGCGATGCGCTCACGCTCGGCGCGGGCGAACACGTAGTCGGAGTAGCCGCCCTCGTACTCGTAGACGGCGCCCTTCTGCACGTCCCACATGCGGGTGCAGACCTGGTCGAGGAACCACCGGTCGTGCGTCACGCAGACCAGGGCGGAGCGGCGCTCGCGCAGGTGCTGGGCGAGCCAGGCGATGCCCTCGACGTCCAGGTGGTTGGTGGGCTCGTCGAGGATGATCAGGTCCTGCTCCTCGATGAGCAGCTTCGCCAGCGCGATACGGCGGCGCTCACCGCCGGAGAGCGGGCCGATCACGGTGTCGAGGCCCTGCGGGAACCCGGGCAGGTCGAGACCGCCGAAGAGGCCCGTCAGTACGTCCCTGATCTTGGCGTTGCCGGCCCACTCGTGGTCGGCCATGTCCCGGATGACCTCGTGGCGCACGGTGGCCGCGGGGTCGAGGGAGTCGTGCTGGGTGAGGACGCCCAGGTGCAGGCCGCCGGAGTGGGTGACCCGGCCGGTGTCGGCCTCCTCCAGCTTGGCGAGCATGCGGATCAGGGTGGTCTTGCCGTCGCCGTTGCGGCCGACGACGCCGATCCGGTCCCCCTCGCTGACGCCCAGGGAGACTCCGTCGAGCAGTGCACGGGTGCCGTACACCTTGCTGACGGACTCGACATTGACCAGGTTGACGGCCATTTCTCTCCTGAACAAGGGGGACGATCGACCCTCAAGGGTAGTCCGCGCGGCGCACGTCCCCCGCCGCGCGCTGTCGGCCCCCTCAGCCGCGCACTGTCCGCCCCCTCAGCCGAGCACGGTGGCGCCGGGCGCCGGGGACCGCGTGACCCGGACCGCCCGGCAGGTGCCGGAGTCCAGGAGCACCCGGCCGATGGCGTCCGCGGTCTCCGCGTCGGGCGCGAGATGGGCCGTGGTCGGGCCCGATCCGGAGACGAGCGCGGCGAGGGCGCCGGCCGCCCGGCCCGCGGCGAGGGTGTCGGCGAGGGCCGGGAAGAGGGAGAGGGCCGCGGGCTGGAGGTCGTTGGTGACGCTGCGCGCGAGGGCGTCCGCGTCCCCCTTGGCCAGCGCGTCGAGGACGTCCTGCGAGGCGACCGGCTCCGGGACGCGCACGCCCTCGTTCATCCGGTCGAACTCGCGGAAGACCGCCGGGGTCGACAGACCCCGCTCGGCCATCGCGAACACCCAGTGGAAGGTGCCGCCGACCTCGAGGACCCGCAGCCGCTCGCCCCGTCCGGTGCCGAGCGCCGCCCCGCCCACCAGGGAGAACGGCACGTCGCTGCCCAGCTCGGCGCAGATGTCGAGGAGTTCCTCGCGGGAGGCGTTCGTGCCCCACAGGGTGTCGCAGGCGAGCAGCGCGCCGGCGCCGTCCGCGCTGCCCCCGGCCATACCGCCCGCGACGGGGATGTCCTTGGCGATGTGGAGGTGGACGGCGGGGTCGATGCCGTAACGGCGGGCGAGTTCCAGGGCGGCGCGGGCCGCCAGGTTCGTACGGTCGAGGGGCACCTGGGCGGCGTCGGGGCCCTCGCAGGTGACGCTCAGCCCGTCCGCCGGGGTGACCGTCACCTCGTCGTACAGGCCCACCGCGAGGAACACGTTGGCCAGGTCGTGGAAGCCGTCGGGGCGTGCGCCGCCGACCGCGAGCTGGACGTTGACCTTGGCAGGGACGCGTACCGTCACCGTCTCCGTCACGGCTGGGTCGACTCCTCGTTCTCGGTGGCGTTGTGGGGAGCGGCGCCGTCGTGGTCCGCCGCGGCGCGGTTCTCGGCGATCCGGACGAACTCCTCGACCGTCAGCGACTCGCCGCGGGCCTGCGGCGAGATCCCGGCGGCGACGAGCGCGGCCTCGGCGGCGGGGGCGGAGCCGGCCCATCCGGCGAGGGCGGCGCGCAGCGTCTTGCGGCGCTGGGCGAAGGCGGCGTCCACCGCGGCGAACACCTCGGCCTTCGTGGCCGTCGTGCTGATCGGCTCGGGGCGCCGGGTGAGCGCCACGAGACCGCTGTCGACGTTGGGCGCGGGCCAGAAGACGTTGCGGCCGATGGAGCCGGCCCGCTTCACGTCCGCGTACCAGTTCGCCTTCACGGAGGGCACGCCGTAGACCTTCGAGCCGGGCGGGGCGGCGAGCCGGTCGGCGACCTCGGCCTGGACCATCACGAGGGTGCGCTCGATGGTCGGGAACGTGTCGAGCATGTGCAGCAGGACGGGCACGGCGACGTTGTACGGGAGGTTCGCGACCAGCGCGGTCGGCGGCGGCCCCGGCAGTTCCTTGACCTGCATGGCGTCCGAGTGCACCAGCGAGAACCGGTCGGCCCGCTGGGGCATACGGGCCTCGACGGTCGCGGGGAGCGCGCTCGCGAGGACGTCGTCGATCTCGACGGCGACGACCCGGTCCGCCGTCTCCAGCAGGCCGAGCGTCAGGGAGCCGAGGCCCGGGCCCACCTCCACGACCACGTCGTCGGGCCGCACCTCCGCGGTCCGCACGATGCGGCGCACCGTGTTCGCGTCGATGACGAAGTTCTGGCCGCGCTGCTTGGTGGGCCGTACGCCGAGGACGGCCGCGAGTTCGCGGATCTCGGCGGGGCCCAGGAGGGCGTCGGAGGTGGGGCTGGTCACGAGCCCAGGGTACGGGGGGCCGGGCCCCGGCCGTGCAGCCATGGCCCGCCGTGGCGGTGCGGACCACGCCGGGGCGGCCCGCGCCGGCCCGGTCGTGCCGGGGGCGGCCCGTGCCGCCGGGCCCGTGACCGGGTCAGCCGTGCAGGCGTGGCCCGCAGTGCGGCCAGGGGCTCGTCCCTCGGCGTACGTACAGCTTCTTGGCCCTGCGGGTCTGTTCCGCGGCCGGGGCGTCCTGGGGGCGCCCGGTGCCTCCCAGCTTGTGCCAGGTGTGGGTGTCGAACTGGTAGAGGCCGCCGTAGGTGCCGGAGGGGTCCACGGCGGCGGGCCGGCCGCCGGACTCGCACGCGGCGAGGCCCTCCCAGTTCAGGTGGTCGGCGCCGCCGGGGGCCGGGGGGTGCGGCTTCGTGCCGACCCTGACCGTCCGGGTCTGCGGCTGCCGCACCACCTCGGAGCCGACGAGCCGGGGTCTCTGCCGGACGCCGTTGACGGTGCGCAGGGTGTACGTCAGACGCCGCGCCCCGTACCGGCCCGGGTGCTCGACGACCTCGACGCCCTTGAACAGCGAGGCGTCGTCGGCCCGCCGCACCTCGAAGGGGATCCGCTCCTCGCGGACCTCACGGCTCCCGGTGACCCGCAGGACGGTGACCGTCTGCCCGTCCCGCGGGAAGCTCCCGGCCGGCACGGAGGTCGTGTCCTGCCCGCGCAGGGTGACCCCGGCCTCCTGGATCGCCTCCGCGACGCTCGCGGCGTTGGTGCGGATCGTCCGTGCCCGGCCGTCGGCCATGACCGTGACCGCGCGTTCGGTGCGGACGTGGAGCTCCAGTCCCTCGCGCCCGATGCGCCGGGAGCGCGAGGCCGAGAGGTAGGCGCCCTCGGCGCGCACCCCCAGCTGGCTGAGCGCCCCCTCCACGGTGTGCGCGGTCGTCCACACCCGGCGCCGCTCCCCGTCGATGGTGAGGTGCACCGGGCGTCCGTAGCGCACCGCGACCTCGTCCCCGCTGGCCAGGGCCGTGCCGGGGGCCGGCGCGACCATGTCGTGCGGGCCCACCTTCACGCCCTCGTCGGCGAGCAGTTCCGTCACGTCGCCGGCGAAGGTGTGCAGGGTGCGGGGTCTGCCGTCGACGCTGAGCTCGATCGCCTTGTCGTTGGCGACGAACGCGGAGGTGCCTCCGGCGAGGAAGGCCACGACCAGGGCCTGCGGCAGCAGCCGCCGCAGGGAGTCCGGACGCTCGGAGACCCGCCTGCGCCGCGCCCCGCGTCGCGCCCCGGCCCGCCCGGCACCGGGATCGGCGCCCTCGACGCCGGGCGCGCTGCGGGTGCCGGTGCCCTCGGGGTCGGGCTGCGGGCGGGTCAGCCGGGGTTCGGTCGGCGCGTCGGGCGCCACCCGCACGGCACCCGCACGGCGCACGCCGGACGCGGAGTGGAGGGGGGCCGGCGGCACGTCCGGCACCGGGGGCGCGGCGGGCGTCGGGGGGACCGGGCGCCAGGACTCCGGGGTGCCCCCGCCGTAGGGCCCGTAAGACGGATACGGGACACCACCCGGATGCCGCTCCTGCCCGGAGCCGTACGCCACCCCTCCGGGGAAGCCCTGCTCTGAGCCATGGGGCGGGTGCCCGGACGGGGCCGAATACCCGGAGCGGCCGTCGTACCCGTCATGGGCGGTGCCGGCGCCGTGGCCGGCGTACGCCTCGTGGTCCGTGTGCGCCGGGGGGCCGTCGGCTTCGTACGTCCAGGCGCCGCCGTACGCCGCGTGACCGGGGTGCGCCGCGTGTTCCGGGTACGCCCCCGGGGCGGCCCACGGCGTGGTGGGCGGGCCGAAGACGCCGGACGGCCCGATCGCTCCCGGTGGGGCGCCCTCGCCGAGGCCGTCCGGCACGGGCGGCGCGGGCGGCGCGGCGGGGGCGCCCATGACGGCGGTGACGGCCTCGGCGCCACCGGTGGGTTCGTACATCCTGTACGGCTCGTACGGCTCGTACCGCGGGCTGCTCACGACGACACGCTCCAGGGTCCGGATCGGGCGACCAGAACCTAGCGGAGCGGCCGTCACTCTCCCAAGCAACGCGGCTACGCTGTGTCGCGACACTCCCCCGCCGAAGACCCCCGGCCGGAGCAGCGCCGACCCCGGAAACCGTTATGGGTCAGTAATCGAACGCGCGCGCCGTGTTGGCGGAGATCGAGGTCGCCAGGGCGTCCTCGTCGATGCCCCGCACCGCGGCCATGGCGCGCACCGTGACCGGAATGAGATACGGGGCGTTGGGCCGTCCGCGGTACGGCGCGGGCGTCAGGAAGGGCGCGTCGGTCTCGACGAGGACGAGTTCGAGCGGGGCCACGGCCAGCGCGTCGCGCAGCGGCTGGGCGTTCTTGAAGGTCATGTTGCCGGCGAAGGACATGAAGTAGCCGGCACGGGCGCAGACCTCGGCCATCTCGGCGTCGCCCGAGTAGCAGTGGAAGACGGTCCGCTCCGGGGCGCCCTCCTCCGCCAGGACGCGCAGGACGTCGGCGTGGGCGTCGCGGTCGTGGATGACCAGGGCCTTGCCGTGGCGCTTGGCGATCTCGATGTGGGCGCGGAAGGACCGCTCCTGCGCCTCCTTGCCCTCGGGCCCGGTGCGGAAGAAGTCCAGTCCGGTCTCGCCGACGCCCTTGACGTGCGGGAGGGCGGCGAGCCGGTCGATCTCCGCGAGGGCGTCGTCCAGCGCGCCGTCGCCGCCCGGCGTCCTGGCACCCTGCCGGGACCACCCGTCGGGGTCGCCGAGCACGATGCGGGGCGCCTCGTTGGGGTGCAGGGCGACGGTGGCGTGGACGGCGTCGTGCGTGGCCGCCGTCTCGGCCGCCCAGCGGGAGCCCTTCACGTCGCAGCCGACCTGGACGACCGTCGTCACGCCGACGGAGGCGGCCTTGGCGAGGGCCTCCTCGACCGTGCCGGACTGCATGTCGAGATGGGTGTGCGAGTCGGCGACGGGAACGCGCAGGGGCTCGGGGAGCGGCGGTGCGGCGTTCTTGTCGGCGGCCGAGGCGGAGGAAGGCATGCCCCGATCCTACGAAGGGGGCATGCCCGGCCTCACCCCGCGGGGAGCCGGGAGGCCGTCCGTCGATCCGGTCCGGCGGGGTCAGCCGGCCCGGCGGTGCTGGAACGGGTGCAGCAGGTCCGAGAGGTGCCAGTGGTGCGGCTCCTTGGGTGCGCCGGCCGAATCGGACGGCGCCTCCCCCTCCGGGACGTCCTCGGGCTGCCGCGGTACCGGACGGCGGTTTCGGTGCGTCGTGGAGTGCATGGATTCACGGACGGAGGACACCTGGCCGGCGCGCATGATGCGCACCACGTGACTGTCGCAGTTCAGGCAGGTCGGCCGGCTGAGGGGCGACGCCACGACCTCGCCGTTCGCCACGTACACCACGAACTCGGCACCGTCGGTGTCACGGTGGTGCTCGATCTCGTAGGACTGCTCCCAGCCGTGCCCGCAGCGCATGCAGGCGAAAGAATACGATTCATGGACGACAGCCGTCGCCGTGCCGCGATGCCTGGTCTGTTCGGTGACCTGACCAGCGGCGATGCCGCCGGTGTGTCCTGTGGTCTCACTCATGCCAGCTCCTCTTGTCCGCTGGACAAGCGCCTCCGCCGACGGAATTCCCCCGGAATTCCGCCGATCACCCGGTGGCGAGGGACGGGTGCGTCCCTTCGTCCAGTGGACGCTTCTCCCGGCGCGAACGCATCCGGCCTGTCGAGTGTTGGAGTCGTTTTGGTCTTTCCTTGTCGGAAGGCTCCTGTTACGCGACCTGATCTTTGCTTTCCACGATAGTCCTTTGCCCTTTTATGGGCCGCTTCGTTCGGCGTTCTTTGCCGCCACGACGGCATCGAAGACGTCCCGCTTGGGAATTCCCGCTTCGGCGGCGACGGCCGCGATGGCCTCCTTGCGCCGCTCCCCCGCCTCCTCGCGCACCCGCACCCTGCGCACCAGCTCGGCGGCGTCCAGCTCCTCGGCCCCCTTCTCGGGGGCGCCCTCGACGACGACGGTGATCTCGCCGCGCACCCCCTCGGCGGCCCAGGCGGCCAGCTCGCCCAGCGGACCGCGCTTGACCTCCTCGTACGTCTTGGTCAGTTCGCGGCAGACGGCGGCGCGCCGCTGGGTGCCGAAGACCTCGGCCATGGCGGCGAGGGTGTCGTCGAGCCGGTGGGGGGCCTCGAAGTAGACGAGCGTGCGGCGCTCCTCGGCGACCTCCCGCAGCCGCGACAGCCGCTCTCCGGCCTTCCGGGGCAGGAAGCCCTCGAAGCAGAAGCGGTCGACGGGCAGACCGGACAGGGCGAGCGCGGTGAGCACCGCGGAGGGGCCGGGGACGGCCGTGACCTTGATGTCCTTCTCGACCGCGGCCGCGACCAGCCGGTAGCCGGGGTCCGACACGGACGGCATCCCGGCGTCGGTCACCAGCAGGACCCGCGCCCCGCCGACGAGCGCCTCGACGAGTTCGGGGGTCCTGGCGGCCTCGTTGCCCTCGAAGTACGACACGATCCGCCCGGTCGGCTGGACCCCGAGGGACTGGGTGAGCCGGCGCAGTCTGCGGGTGTCCTCGGCGGCGACGACATCGGCCCCGGTCAGTTCCGCCGCGAGCCGTGGCGGCGCGTCGGAGATGTCGCCGATGGGAGTGCCTGCCAACACAAGGATTCCTGTCACGGTGCCATCCTCGCAGGGGTGCGGCCCGGCAAGCTCGTCCGATCCGAAGGGGCCATGCACGGGACTCCCACAGACCTGTTCCCTACGATGGCGCGGTGACCAGTACCGCGTCCTCCACGGACACCCGGCAGGGGCAGGGCCAGGCCGCCGACGACCGGCGGCCGTCGTGGCAGCAGCGGCTGCGCCGATTCGGCTACACGGCGCCGCCCCGAAGTGATGTGCGCGACCGGCTCGTACCGCCGTACGCCCAGCCAGGCCCCGGAATGTGGGCCGCGCTCGGGCTGCGTCAGGAGGTCGCCGACCGTTTCAACCGTTGGTCGGGCTGGGTGGGCCCGCTCCTGGTGACCCTGTTCGCCGGGTTGCTGCGGTTCTGGAACCTGGGCAGCCCCAAGGCGGTGATATTCGACGAGACGTACTACGCCAAGGACGCCTGGGCTCTCTTCCACCGCGGCTACGAGGTCAACTGGGCCAAGGACGCCAACGACCTGATCCTCCAGAAGAACGGGCACGTCGGGATCCCGAGCGACGCCGCCTATGTCGTGCACCCGCCGGTCGGCAAGTACGTCATCGGGCTCGGCGAGTGGATGTTCGGCTTCAACCCGTTCGGCTGGCGCTTCATGACGGCGCTGCTCGGCACGCTGTCGGTGCTGATGCTGTGCCGGATCGGGCGCCGGCTGTTCCGCTCGACGTTCCTCGGCTGCCTCGCGGGCACGCTGATGGCGGTGGACGGCCTGCACTTCGTGATGAGCCGCACCTCGCTGCTCGACGGGGTGCTGATGTTCTTCGTGCTGGCGGCCTTCGGCGCCCTGCTCATCGACCGCGACAAGGCGCGGGCGAGACTGGCGGCGGCGCTGCCGGCCGACGAGAACGGGTTCGTCCGCCCCGACGCCGAGGTCGCCGAGACGACCCGTCTGGGCTGGCGGCCCTGGCGCTGGACGGCGGGCCTGATGCTGGGCCTGGCCATCGGCACCAAGTGGAACGGGCTGTACATCCTCGCCGCGTTCTGTGTGATGGCGGTCCTGTGGGACGCGGCCTCGCGCCGGGTCGCGGGCGCCCGGACGTCGCATCTGGGGGCTCCCCTGGCACGCGACACGGGCCTCACGTTCCTGGCGACGGTGCCGGTCGCCGTGGCCGTGTACCTGGTCTCCTGGACCGGCTGGATCCTCTCGCCGGACAACGGCAAGGGCGGCTACTTCCGCAACTGGGCGGTGACGGACGGCCGGGGCGGCAACTGGACCTTCCTCCCGGACTGGCTGCGCAGCCTGTGGCACTACGAGCACGAGGTCTACAAGTTCCACGTCGGGCTGACCTCGCCGCACACCTACCAGTCCAACCCGTGGAGCTGGCTCGTCCTCGGCCGTCCGGTCTCGTACTTCTACGAGTCCCCGATGCCCGGCAAGGACGGCTGCCCGGCCGACGCGGCCGACAAGTGCGCCCGTGAGGTGCTCGCGCTCGGCACGCCCCTGCTGTGGTGGGCCGCCTGCTTCGCGCTGGTGTACGTGCTGTGGCGCTGGGCGTTCCGCCGCGACTGGCGGGCCGGCGCCATCGCCTGCGGCATCGCGGCTGGCTACCTCCCCTGGTTCATGTACCAGGAGCGCACGATCTTCTTCTTCTACGCCGTCGTCTTCGTGCCGTTCCTGTGTCTGGCGGTCACGATGATGATCGGCGCGATCCTCGGCCCACCCGGCTCCGGGGAACGCCGCCGCGTCGTCGGCGCGGCGGGAGCGGGCGTCCTGGTCCTGCTGATCCTGTGGAACTTCATCTACTTCTGGCCCCTGTACACGGGCACGGCGATCCCCATCGACCAGTGGAGATCCCGGATGTGGCTGGACACCTGGGTCTAGCCGACCGGACAACGACGACGAGGGCGCGGCGGGAAGCCGGGCCCTCGTCGTCGTTGTCGCCGGGCCGCCCTGACCGGACCCCTGATCCACAGCGGCAGTGACGTCGGCGAAACCATGGGGATGACGCTCGTCCGCCTGCGCCCGGAGGAGATCACCCCACGGCGACGGGCTGCTGCGGCTCTACGTGCAGCGTTCCGACCGGCCCGGCGTCATCGGCGCCGACATCCGCCTGACCGAGACCCCCGCCACCGCGCTGATCGCCTCGCTCCCCTCCCTCGTCGAGGAGGAGCAGTACCGACGGCCGGTCCCGGAGGACCCGCACTGCGACCTCCTCGTCGACCTGACCGACCGGTGAAAACCCCCGCGGCCCGGTTCCCGGCCGGAAACCGTCGACGCGGTGTCGACGCGGTGGCGACACAGTGTCGACACGGTGGCGTACAGACGTCGGGCGACGTCGGCTCGTACAACCATCGGTCTCCCCCGGCCATCTACTTCAGCGGCCGGATCACTTCCGGTCTCCGCCATGCCGAAGGAGCACCGTGCCCCGACACTTGCCCCGCCACACCCTGCGGGCAGGCGCCACCGCCCTCGCGGCAGGACTGCTGACCCTCGGCGCGCCGCTTTCCGGCCAGGCCACCGCGGTCGGCACGCCGCTGGAGTTCACCTCCACCCAGAGCGGCGATCCGGTCACGGTGGAGCCGTACGGGTACCCCACCGCTTACGCCTACGTGAACGCGCGCTACACCGGCTCCAGTGAGCTGACCGACTTCACGGTGACCATCGACGCCACGGCGCTCAAGGGCCAGATGAGCCTGTCGGTGGACCAGTCCTGCACCGAGAAACAGAAGTTGCTCCTCGTCTGTGACGGCAAGACCCTGAACAGGGGCAAACCGCTCAAGCCGGGCGACATCCTGAGCGCCCCCTCCCTCCATTTCACGACACTGGCGACCGCGCGGCCCGGTTTCACGGGTGCGGTCCGGGTCTCCGGGCAGGCCGGTGACACCGCACTCGGAGAGATCACGATCCAGACCGCCGTGGCGGACGTCGGCCCGATCATCGACCGGGGCCATTCGAACGCCGCCGAGACGAAACCCGGCGCGACACTGCGCCCCACGGTCGGCTTCACGCACTACAGTTCCCGGCCCCTGCAGGGCGTCTACGTGGCCACCTGGTTCTCCCAGGGCCTCTCCCTCGCCGACGTGCCCAGCAACTGCGAGGTCGGCCGCCAGGGAGCGCGCTGCCACATCGAGGCCCCGGTCGAACCGGGCGCCTCCTACGACCTCGACGGATTCACGCTGAAGGTCGGCGGCACGGCGCTGAACGAGTCCTGGAACCTGAGCGTGTACAAGACGGCCGAGGGCTACGACTGGATGCACCTCACCGACGTCCACCGCGGCACCGGACGCGCGATGAGGCTCGTCCCCCGGGTCGGCGGCGCCGGGAAGTTCGAGTTCGGGCCCGCGTCCGGCGCGGTCCACGTCGCCAACGCCCTCGACCTCGAGGCGGTGGGCGCCACCCTCGACGGCAAGGCCGGACAGGTGGTGAAGGCGGAGCTGGGTGTCCGCAACAACGGTCCCGCCACCATCGCGCAGTGGGCCGGCGAGGGACCCGGTGACGACCCCACCGTCGTGACCAGGGTGGCGGTCCCGCCCGGCACCACGGCGGTGAAGGTCCCCAAGGACTGCTACTCGTTCGAGGGTCACTTCAAGTCGAGCGAGCCCGGCGCCAGGAGCTACTCCTGCTTCCAGGACACCGACGACTACTACTTCGACGCGAAGCAGTTCACGCCGTTCGACTTCGAACTGCGCATCGACGACCCCAAGAAGCTCGCCCCCGGTTCGGTCAAGGTCGACGGCCACGACAGCAACGACAAGAACAACACCGCGGCGATCACGGTGACCGTCGGCGGCAAGCCGGCGGGCGGGTCCGGATCCTCGACGGGCGGCTCGGACTCGACCGGCGGCTCGGGATCGACGGGCGGTTCCGGATCGACGGGCGGTTCCGGATCGACCGGGGGCTCGGGCTCGACCGGCGGCTCCGGATCGACCGCGCCGGGCGGCACCGCGCAGGGTTCCATGGCCGACACGGGCGCGGGCGCACTGCCCTGGTATGCGACCGCCGCGGGAGGGGCACTGGCCGTCGGCGCCGCCCTGTCCGTCCTCGTACGGCGACGCGTCCGCTGAGACGCGGAAACCCGCGGACGCCACTGGACACGTAGGCCGGGCGACCCGGCCGGCCGAGGGAAACCAACAGGCTTGTCCGTGAACTGCCTTCACGGACAAGCCTGTTGACCGTGGTTAACGATTCAGCGAAGGTCTGCACCACAGGCACCATCCACACCTAGAGTGCAGAGTGAACCGACTTTTCTGAACGCGTTCAGAAGTTCGGAAAGGGGTCACGGGGAGGGATTCGGGCGATGCGCAAGGGGGCCAAGGCTGCCGTCATAGGCAGTGTGTTCGCGGTGGTGGTGGGCGGTGCCGGGTACGGCGCCTACAACGTCGTGACCTCGATCAGCGGGAGCGGCGGAACGGGAGCCGGCGGGCCCGGGCCCGCCCCGGTGAGGACCGGGCCACCGAGCGCCGGCGAGGTCAAGGACACCAGCCGCGCGTTCTTCGCGGCCTGGGAGAAGGGCGACGCCGCCGAGGCCGCCGCCCGGACCAACTACGCGGCGAGCGCCGAGGCGCTGCTCGCCGGCTACCGCGACGACGCGCACCTGACCGGCGTGAGGATCACCCCGGGTGCCGCCTCCGGGGACCGGGTGCCGTTCTCCGTCAGGGCGACGGTGTCGTACGACGGGAAGAGCAAGCCGTTCTCGTACGACTCCGAACTGACCGTCGTACGCGGCGAGACCACCGGCAAGGCCCTGGTCGACTGGAAGCCCTCCGTCGTCCACCCGGAGCTGAAGGACGGCGACACCCTGGTCACGGGCGAGTCGGCGAGCCCGGCGATCGAGGCCGTGGACCGGAACAACGTTGTCCTGACCAAGGAGAAGTACCCGTCCCTGGGGCCGATCCTGGACGCCCTGCGGGAGAAGTACGGCGACAAGGCGGGCGGCACGCCCGGCGTCGAGCTGTCGATCCGGCACGGCGGCGAGGACACGGGCGACACGACCCTGCTCACCCTCGCCAAGGGGCGGGCGGGCAAGGTCCGTACGACCCTCAGCGCGAGCGCCCAGGCCGCGGCAGAGCAGGCCGTCACCCGGTTCCCCGAGTCCTCCGTGGTGGCGGTGAAGCCCAGCACCGGAGAGGTCCTCGCCGTCGCCAACCACCGCGCCGACGGCTTCAACGCCGCCTTCCTCGGCAAGCTCGCGCCCGGCTCCACCATGAAGATCATCAGCGCGGCGACCCTCATCGACAACGGCATCACCACGGCCAGCGGCCCCGCGCCCTGCCCGCCCACCGCGGTCTGGCAGAGCCAGACCTTCCACAACCTCACCGGCATGCAGCCGCAGCCGGACGCCACGCTCTCCGACAGCTTCGCGCGCTCGTGCAACACCGCGTTCGTGAAGTACGCGGACGAGGTGAAGGTCGACTCCCTGACGAACGAGGCCCAGCAGCGCTTCGGCCTCGGACAGAACAACTGGAAGACCGGCATCGAGTCCTTCGACGGCGCGGTCCCGGCCTCCGGCGGCCCGGACACGGCGGCCAACCTGATCGGCCAGGGCCAGGTGCAGATGAGCCCGCTGAACATGGCCTCGGTGACCGCCACCGCGATGACGGGCGTCTTCCGGCAGCCGGTCATCGTGCCGCGCTCCCTCGACGGCCGTGAGCTGGCCACCGCCAAGGGCCTGTCCGCCGGTACGGTCGCCCAGCTGCGCGCGATGATGAACCGCACCGCCGTCAGCGGCACCGCGGCCCAGGTGATGGCCGGGCTCGGCGGCAGCATCGGGGCCAAGACCGGCTCCGCCGAGGTCGACGGCCAGGCCAAGTCCAACAGCTGGTTCACCGGCTACCGCAACGACATCGCGGCCGCGGCCATGACCCAGGAGGGCGGTCACGGGGGACAGGCGGCGGGCCCGATCGTCGCAGCTGTGCTACGAACGGGCGGCTGACGTCACTCCGCACAGGAGGTGACCCTAGGGTGGTGCTTCTCGTGAGAAACGAGGGGCACGTGAGCACGGGGGCTTCACACGGCATCGCGGGACACCAGGGGACGGCGGAGGACACAGGGCTGTGGGCAAGAGAAGGCGCGTCGCCGAGCGACGGAAGACGAAGCGGCCCGCCGTACTCGGCGGGGTGATCGCCGTGGCCGTCGTCGGCGGGGCGCTGGGCGCCTACAGCCTCTTCGGCGGCGAGGCGGCCGCCGGCGCCGGGATAACGGCCAGCACCCGCAAGGCCGTCAAGACAGGCCCCCTGTCGGCCTCCGAGGTCACCATGGCCTCCACCGCCTTCCTCACCGCCTGGGAGAACGGGGACGTAGCCCGGGCGGCCGCGGCGACCGACGACTCCGCCGCGGCCACGACCGTGCTGACCGGCTTCGCCAAGGACGGCCACATCAGCGCCGTGACCCTGACCGGCGGCAAGCACACCGGCGCCGAGGTCCCCTTCACCGTCAAGGCCACCGTCACCTACAAGGGCCTGACCAAGCCGCTGTCGTACACCTCGAAACTGACCGTCGTGCGCCGGACCGCGGACGGGGCGGCGACCGTCGGATGGAAGCCGTCCGTCGTCCACCCCGACCTCCAGGACGGCGACCGGCTGGTGACCGGAGACGCCGGGACCCCGCCCATCACCGCCCTCGACCGGCACGGCGGTGAGCTGACCGCCGCCAAGTACCCCTCCCTCGGCACCGTCCTCGACGGACTGCGCGAGAAGTTCGGCAAGACGGCGGGCGGCAAGGCGGGCATCGAGCTGCGCGTGGTCCGCAAGGCCGCGGCGAAGGGCACCCAGAAGACCCCCGACAAGACCCTGGTGACGCTCAGCGCGGGCACGCCGGGCAAGGTGCAGACGACGCTCAGCCCGACCCTCCAGGCCCAGGCCGAGCGCCTGGTCGCCGCCAAGCCCAAGGCGTCCGTGGTCCTGATGCGCCCCTCGACGGGCGAGATCCTCGCCGTCGCGAACACCGACCACGGCTTCAACACCGCCTTCCAGGGCTCGCTCGCGCCCGGCTCCACGATGAAGGTCATCACGGCCTCGATGCTGTTCGAGAAGGGCCTCGCCTCCCCCGACAAGCCGCACCCCTGCCCCAAGACGGCGACGTACGGCGGCTGGAAGTTCCACAACGACGACGACTTCGAGATCAAGAACGGCACCTTCAAGGCGAGCTTCGCGCGCTCCTGCAACACGGCCTTCATCACCCAGGCCAAGAAGCTGAAGGACGACGACCTCACCAAGCAGGCCCAGCAGGTCTTCGGCCTGGGCATGAACAACTGGGCCATCGGCGTGCCCACGGTGGACGGTTCGGTGCCGGTGCAGACCGCCGCGCAGATGGCCGCCTCGCTGATGGGTCAGGGCGGGGTCCGCATGAACCCGCTGAACATGGCCTCCGTCGCCTCCACGGTCCAGTCCGGCACCTTCCACCAGCCCTATCTGGTCTCCCCGTCGGTCGACCACCGCACGATCGCCACCGCGTCCCGCACCCTGTCCGCGACCACCCTGGCCCAGCTGCGCGAGGTCATGCAGTACACGGCCGCCGCCGGCACCGCCGCCGAGGCCATGGCCGGACTCGGCCCCGACTTCGGCGCCAAGACCGGCTCCGCCGAGGTCGACAACCAGAAGCAGCCCAACGGCTGGTTCACCGCCTGGAAGGGCGACCTGGCGGGCGCCGGCGTCGTCCAGCAGGGCGGCCACGGCGGCAGCACGGCGGGCCCGATCGTGGCGGCCCTCCTGAAGGCCGGCTCGGGCGGCTGACGCACGCGTCCGCCCCGGGGAGGCGGCCGCTCCCGGGGCCCGTTCGCGTGGGTCGTACACGGACCGCTAGCGTGCCGTGCATGAACGTCACCGATGAGAACACCGGCGAGGGCCGGCCCTCCGCAGCGGGCGAACCCGACCCCCGGTTCGCGAAGGCCCTGCGGGAGCTGGGCCTCGACGACGTGATCGGACGGGTCCGGCGCTTCCCCGAGGCGGTCCGCACCACCGCCGAGGCCGCCGCGGCGATCGGCTGCGAGCCGAGCCAGATCTGCACCTCGCTGTTCTTCGCCGCGGACGGGGTTCCCGTGCTGGTCCTGCTCGACGGCGCCGCGCACGTCGACATGGAGCGCGTACGACGTGAGCTGGGCGCCGACAGGCTGACCCGGGCGGGGGCCCGCCTGGTGCGCGAGTCGACAGGGTACGGCCCCGGCGCCGTGCCGCCCTTCGGGCACCTGACGACGACCCGCGTCCTGGTGGACCGCTCCGTGCTCGGCCACGAGGCGGTGTGGGCCTCGGCGGGTGTCCCGTTCACCGTCTTCCCGATGGACCCGGAGAGTCTGGTCGCGCACGCCCGGGGAACGCTGGTGGACGTGCGCGAGCCGGCCGCGTGACACCGCTGGTCGCCGCGGCCGTCCTGCTCGCCGCGGTCACCCACGCCGGCTGGAACGCGCTCGCGCACCGCATCGAGGACAAGCTCGTCGGGTTCACGCTGATCGCCGGCGGCGGGATGCTGATCGGTCTCGGCATGGCGCCCTTCGTGGCGTTCCCGGCGTCCGGTGCCTGGCCCTACCTGCTCGTGTCGGCCTGCGTCCACGTCGCCTACACGCTGCTGCTGATGCTCTCGTTCCGGCTCGGCGACTTCGGGCAGGCGTATCCGATCGCGCGCGGCACCGCCCCGCTGATCGTGACGGTGCTGGCCGCCCTCTTCGCCCACGAGGTGCCCGACCGCTGGGCGGCCGCGGGCGTCGCGCTGTCCTGCGCGGGACTGACGGGTGTCGCGCTGTGGGGTCTGCGCGGCCGGCGCCCCGACTGGGCGGCGATCGGCGCCGCGCTCGCCACCGGGGTGACCATCGCCGGGTACACCGTCGTCGACGGCCTGGGCGTCCGCGCCTCCGGCAGCCCCCTCGGCTACATCGCCTGGCTGATGGCGGCCCAGGGCGTGGCCGTCCCCGCCTACCTGCTGTACCGCCGGCGCGGCGAGACGCTCGCGCTGCTCGGGCCGCACGCCGCCGTCGGCCTGTTCAGCGCCGCCCTGTCCGTCGCGGCCTACGGCCTGGTCCTGTGGGCCCAGACCCGCGCCGAACTGGCACCGGTCGCGGCACTGCGGGAGTCCTCGATCATCGTCGGCGCGGCCATCGGAGCCGTCTTCTTCAAGGAACGGTTCGGCGCGCCCCGGATCGCGGCGGCGGGGCTCCTGGTCGTGGGGATAGGGCTGATGCTGCACACGGGGGCCGGGTAGGCGCTCGCGGGCCCGTTGTCAGCGGGCCCCCGGAGGGTGCGCGGCAGAGGCCGGACCGAGATGCCCCGCGCGCGGGGCCCGCGGCACAGGGGGGTGGGTGTCGGGGCAGCACCCCGGCCGCTACGCCGTGATGGCCGTGCGCACCGCCCGTACCAGTGCCTGGGCCCGTGGGTCCGCCGTCACGCTCGTGCGGAAGCCGTTGGTGACGTAGCCGAACGCGATCCCCGACTCGGGGTCGGCGAAGCCGAGGGCGCCGCCGCGGCCGGGGTGGCCGAAGGAGCCCGGGGAGAGCAGCGGCGAGGCTCCGCCGTGGAGCATGTAGCCGAGGCCGAAGCGGGTGTTGACGACCAGGACCCGGTCGGGTCCCGCGGACTGCTCCGAGCGCGCGGCCGCCAGCGTCTCGGGGGTGAACAGCCGGACGCCGTCCACCTCCCCGATCAGCGCCGCGTAGAAGCGGGCGAGACCGTCGGCGGTGGCGATGCCGTTCGAGGCGGGCAGGACGGCGGCGCGGTACGCGGGATCGTTCTCGTCGGGCATCGGGGTGATCGCGGCGAAGGCGCGGCGGGTGAGGCTGCCGGGGTCGGCGTACGCCTCGGAGACGGCCCGCTTGGGGCGGGTCTTGAGGCCGCCCGGCGTGGACGGCGCCTCGGTCTGCGCGACCCGGCCCACCCGGCCGGCCTCCGCCTCCGGAAGCCCGACCCACAGGTCGAGACCGAGCGGCCCGGCCATCTCCTCCGCGATCCACCGGCCGATCGTCCGCCCGGTGACCCGGCGGACCAGTTCGCCGGTCAGCCAGCTGTAGGTCTGCGCGTGGTAGCCGTGCTCGGTGCCCGGCTCCCACACGGGTGCCTGCGCGGCCACCGCCGCGGCCGCGCGGTCGGGGTCGGCGGCCTCGGCGGGGGTGAGCGGACGGTCCAGGACGGGGACCCCGGCCCGGTGCGCGAGCAGATGCCGTACGCGCGTGTGCTCCTTGCCGTGCGCCTTGTACCCGGGCCAGTGGGCGGCGACAGGAGCGTCCAGGTCGAGCTGTCCCCGCTGGGCCAGCAGCAGGAGTACGGCGGCGGCGACGCCCTTCGTCGCCGAGCGGACGATCTGCGCGGTGCCGGGCAGCCAGGGCTCGGTGCCGTCGACGTCACGGGTGCCACCCCACAGGTCGACGACCTTGTCCCCGTCGCGGTACACGGTGACGGCGGCGCCCCGGTCCCCGAGCGCCGCGAAGTTGGCCGCGAACGCCTCCCCGACCGGTTCGAAGCCCTCCGCCACTGTCCCGTTCACGTCCACGCCCGCGCTCCCTGTCGCCTCACCACCGCAGAAACTGCCGATGGTGAGTGGAACACGCGTCCGCGGCCTTCGATTCCTAGGCCGGCTAGCCCAGCAGGATCGTGACCTCGATGTTGCCGCGGGTGGCGTTCGAGTACGGGCAGACCTCGTGGGCGGCGTCCACGAGCTTGGCGGCCACGTCCGCGTCGAGGACGGGGAGCGAGACGCTCAGGGCGACCGCGAGTCCGTAGCCGTGCTGCTTGTTGGGGCCGATCCCGACCTTGGCCGCGACCGTGGAGCCGGAGAGGTCGAGGCCGGCGCGGCGGCCGACCAGCACCAGCGCGTTGTGGAAGCAGGCGCTGAACCCGGCCGCGAACAGTTGCTCCGGGTTGGTGCCGTTCCCGTCGCCGCCCAGCGCGGGGGGCATCGCGACCTTCAGTTCGAGCTGCCCGTCCTGGCTGGTCACGAAGCCGTTCCGGCCGCCGTGGGCGGTCGCCTCGGCGACATACATGATCTTCGTCGGACGGGTGTCGACTACGGCGCCGTCGATCACGGCAGGACCTCCCCCAGAGCGGGCAACAGAAGCTCACACAGGCGCGTCGCGCAAATGCATCGTGCACAAGGTACCGGCCGGTATGGAGCCCGGAAAGCCTCGGGTCACGATGAGTCGAGACAAGTGACGACGAACCGCCGGTAACCCGTGGATCAACGCACCGGCGCGCGGCACATGAGCCTCGCGGACCGACGCCCTCGCGCGTCAGGGCCTCGCGGACCGGCACCCGCACGCGTCAGCGGCCCCTCGGACCGACGCCCCGCGGGATCAGCGCCCCCGCGCGGCCGCGCCCTGCGCCCGCTCCGTCAGCCGCCACAGCTCCTCGCGCAGGCGCGTGACCTCGGCCTCGCTCAGACCGGTCGCCGTCAGCAGCGCCTGCGGTACGTCCTCGGCGCGCTCCCTGAGCAGTTCGCCGCGCCCCGTGAGGGTCACACGGACCGAGCGCTCGTCGTCCGCCGAGCGCTCACGGCGCACCAGCCCCGCCGACTCCAGCCGCTTGAGCAGCGGCGACATCGTGCCGTAGTCGAGGCGCAGGGCGGCGCCCAGGTCCTTGACCGTGGTCTCGCCGCGCTCCCACAGGACCAGCAGGACGAGGTACTGCGGATAGGTGAGGCCGAGTTCCTCCAGCAGCGGGCGGTACGCGGCGGTCACGGCCCGCTGTGCCGCGTACAGCGCGAAGCACAGCTGGTCGTCGAGCAGCAGCGACCCGGCCGGCGCGACGTCCTCTTGTTTGGTCACGCCCCCATTGTCACGGAGCGCGGGTCGAACCCGAAGGGCAGCTCCAGACGATGGGTGCGCATCAGCGTGTCGTCCGAGAGGAGGGCGCCGGTCCCGCCGTCGGCGACGATCACGCCGTCGCTGAGGACGAGGGAGCGGGGGCACAGTTCGAGGGCGTACGGCAGGTCATGGGTGACCATGAGGACGGTGACGTCCAACGAGCGCAGGATGTCGGCGAGTTCGCGCCGGGAGGCGGGGTCGAGGTTGGAGGAGGGCTCGTCCAGGACGAGAATCTCCGGCTCCATCGCCAGCACCGTCGCGACGGCGACCCGGCGCCGCTGCCCGAAGGACAGGTGGTGCGGGGGACGGTCGGCGAAGGCCTCCATGCCGACCCGCTCCAGGGCGGTGCGGACCCGCTGCTCCAGCTCGTCGCCCTTCATGCCGGCGGCGGCCGGTCCGAAGGCCACGTCCTCGCGCACGGTCGGCATGAACAGCTGGTCGTCCGGGTCCTGGAAGACGATGCCGACCCGGCGCCGGATCTCCGCCATGTGCCGCTTGCCGACCGGGAGTCCGGCGACGGCGACCGTTCCGGCGCCGCCGGTCAGGATGCCGTTGAGGTGCAGGACGAGGGTGGTCTTGCCCGCCCCGTTCGGGCCGAGCAGGGCGACGCGCTCGCCCCGCTCGATCCGGAAGTCGACGCCGAACAGGGCCTGGTGGCCGTCCGGGTAGGCGAACGCGAGGCCGGAGACCTCCAGCGAAGGTGCGGCAGACGTCACAGGGTCCATCCCAACAGGCATACGGCGAGGGCGGCGAAGGGCAGGGCGAGGGCGTACGACCACTGCGCCCGGGACGCGGTCACCTCGTCGATGACGGGCATGGAACCGGCGTACCCGCGGCTGACCATGGCCAGGTGCACGCGTTCCCCGCGTTCGTAGGAGCGGATGAACAGGGCGCCCGCCGACTTCGCGAGCACCCCCCAGTGCCGTACCCCGCTGGCCTCGAAGCCGCGCGACTCCCGCGCGATCCGCATGCGCCGCATCTCGTCGGTGATGACGTCCCCGTAGCGGATCATGAAGGCGGCGATCTGCACGAGGAGCGGCGGCAGCTTCAGCCGCTGGAGGCCGAGGAGCAGTTCGCGCAGCCCGGTGGTGGAGGCCAGCAGGACGGACGCGGCGACGCCGAGGGTGCCCTTGGCGAGGACGTTCCATGCGCCCCACAGACCGTTGACGCTCAACGACAGTCCCAGCACGTCCACCCGGTCGCCCTCCGCCACGAACGGCATGAGCACCGCGAACGCGACGAACGGGATCTCGATCAGCAGCCGGCGCAGCAGGACGCCCGCAGGCACCCGGGCCCGGTGGGCGACGACGGCGAGCAGCACGGCGTACAGCGCGAACGCCCACATCGCCTCGCGCGGGGTGGAGACGACCACGACCACGAAGGCGAGGGCCGCGGCCAGCTTGGTGTGCGGCGGCAGGGCGTGCACGGGCGAGTCGGCGTGCCGGTAGAGCTGATGAGCGTGCCCGGCCCCCACCTCAGACGCCTTCCGGCACGGAGGCGGGCGAGGTGTCGGCCGGGCGCCGCCTGCGGACCGCCCAGAAGACGCCGCTGCCCGCGGCGACGGTGGCGCCGACGCCGATGACCCCGGCGAGACCGCCGGAGAGACGGGCGTCGGAGACGTCCTTGACCCCGTATCCGGCGAGCGGCGAGTCCTCGGAGGCGTGCGGCTTCGTCCTGGTGTCGATGCCCTTGTCCTTGGCGACCTTCTCCAGGCCGTCGGGGCTCGCGGAGGCGTAGAAGCTGACGAACCCGGCGAGGACGAGGGAGGTGACCAGGCCGGTGATCCAGACCTTGCGGTGCGAGGAGCGGGCCGGGGCGGGGGCGACGGCCGCGGGGGTGTCGACGAGTTCCCCGTTCACCCGCAGCTTGAGCCGCTGCTGGAGGCCGCGGGCGCCGTACACGAGGTCGGGCCGTACGGCGATGACGGCGCCGACGGTGAGCGCGGTGATCACCGCTTCGCCGATGCCGATGAGGACGTGGACGCCGACCATGGCGGTGGCGACCTTGGAGAGCGCGACGTCGGTGGTGCCGCCGACCGCGTAGACGAGGGTGAAGACGACGGCGGCGGCGGGGACGGAGAGCAGGGCCGCGACGAAGGACGCGACGGTGACGGAGCGCCGCTTGCGGGGCAGCACCTTCACCAGGCCGCGGAAGACGACGTACGAGACGACCGTGGTGGTGATCGCCATGTCGGTGATGTTGACGCCGAGCGCGGTGAGACCGCCGTCCGCGAAGAGGATGCCCTGCATGAGCAGGACGACCGAGACGCACAGGACGCCGGTGAAGGGGCCGACGAGGATCGCGGCCAGGGCGCCGCCGAGCAGGTGCCCGCTGGTCCCGGCGGCGACCGGGAAGTTCAGCATCTGCACGGCGAAGATGAAGGCGGCGACCAGGCCGGCGAGCGGAGCGGTCCGTTCGTCGAGTTCGCGGCGGGCACCCCGCAGGCTCACGGCGAGGGCGCCGGCCGCGACGACGCCTGCGGCCGCGGAGACCGGGGCATTGATGAATCCGTCAGGAACGTGCACCGTCCGATGATAATGCCTTGTTGCGAATGACTTGCAAGAGCGCGACAACGCGAACAGCCGACGACGGGCAGGCGTACGGGGGCATTTCACGGGCGCGGGGAGCCTGGAGGTCCGGCACGGCCGCGCCGGACGCGACCGCCACCGCACGCATGGGAGCGCCCTTACGGGGCACGCGTCACCTGAGGGAGGGTCACGGACGGCCGGAGAGCGGTTTCCGCGAGATGTGCGACATTGGAGTGGTGACGGGATTCACACATTCCATATAGGTGACGCAGCGTAAGGAGTCGGTTCATGCACGCCGTCGAACAGTACGCACGCGCTCATATCGTCACGGACACAGCCGACTCCGCCGACGACGAACACCGGGCCGTCCCGGTGGCCCTCCGGTACGACCCGGAGACGGACCCGCGCCAGGTGCACATCACGCTGCCCGGCCCCCATGAATGGGTCTTCGAGCGCGAGCTGCTGGAACGGGGCCTGCGCGTCCCCGTGGACAGCGGTGACGTGCGCATCTGGCCGTGCGGCCGCGTCCAGGCCGTCCTGGAGTTCCACTCGGCGCAGGGGGTGGCGGTCGTGCAGCTCGACACGAAGGCGCTCATGCGCTTCCTCCGCCGGACGTACACGGCCGCCACCCCGGTGGCTCACTGATTCCGGATCGGGCCGGAGATCCTGTCGCGGATCAGACTCCGACGATCCTGGTCGCGGATCAGACCCCGACCAGCTTCCGGTCCTTCTCCTCGCTGGGCCGCTCGTCGAGCACCCGCAGGCCCTCGCCCTCGACGTCGACGTTCGGCAGCACGCGGTCGAGCCACTTCGGCAGCCACCAGGCCCGCCTGCCGAGCAGGGCGAGCACCGCCGGGACCAGGGCCATCCGGACGACGAACGCGTCGAAGAAGACGGCGATGGCGAGTCCGAAGCCGATCATCTTGATCATCGACTCGCTGGAGCCGATGAACCCGGAGAACACGGCCATCATGATGACCGCGGCGGCGGTGACGACCCGGGCGCCGTGCTTGAAGCCGGTCACGATCGCCTGGGCGGGCTTCTCGCCGTGGACGAACGCCTCCCGCATCCGGGTCACGAGGAACACCTCGTAGTCCATGGCCAGACCGAAGACCACGCCCACCATGAAGATCGGCATCATCGACATGATCGGGCCGGTCTCCTCGACGCCCATCAGGCCGGACAGCCAGCCCCACTGGAAGACCGCGACGACCGCGCCGAGGGCCGCCGTCACGCTGAGCAGGAAGCCGAGGGCCGCCTTCAGCGGGACGAGGATCGAGCGGAACACCACGATCAGCAGCAGGAACGCGAGACCGACCACGAGCGCGAGATACGGGATCAGCGCGTCGTTGAGCTTCTGCGAGAAGTCGATGTTCATGGCCGTGGAGCCGGTGACGAGCACCGTCGCGTCCGTGTCGGCCTTGATGCCGGCTCCGGCGCCGCGGATCGTGTGGACGAGGTCCTCGGTCGTCACGGAGGACGGCTTCGAGTCCGGGATCACCGTGATCATCGCGGTGTCCCCGGCCTTGTTGGGCGCCGCCGGGCTCACGCTCACGACGCCCTTCATGTCCTTGATCTCGTCGTGGACCGTGCTGAACGCCGTCTTGGGCGCGTCGCTCGCCTTGGCGTCGACGACGACCATGAGCGGGCCGTTGAAGCCGGGCCCGAAGCCCTCGGAGAGCAGGTCGTAGGCGCGGCGCTGTGTGGTGGACACCGGCTGCGAGCCGTCGTCGGGCAGACCGAGCTGGAGCGAGGCGGCCGGGACCGCGGCGGCGCCGAGGCCGACCACACCGAGCAGCAGCACCGCGAGCGGGCGGCGGACGACGAAGCTCGCCCAGCGCGTGCCCATGTTGGGCCTGCCCGCCTTCTTCGCGGCGCGGCCGCCGCCGAGCAGCCTGCTCTTCTGACCGGCCGGCTGGACCCTGCGGCCCGCGTAGCCGAGCAGCGCCGGGATCATCGTCAGGGCGATGAGGACGGCGACCGCGACCGTGCCGGCCGCGGCGACACCCATCTTGGTGAGCATCGGGATGTTGACGACCGACAGTCCGACCAGCGCGATCACGACGGTCAGTCCGGCGAAGACCACGGCCGAGCCCGCCGTGCCGACGGCCCGTCCGGCCGCGTCCTCGCGTTCGCGGCCCTCGGCCAGCTCCGCCCGGTAGCGGGAGACGATGAACAGGGCGTAGTCGATGCCGACCGCGAGGCCGATCATCATCGCGAGGGTGGAGGTGGTGGAGCCGAGGTCGAGCGCGCTGGCGAGCGCGGTGATCGTGGAGACACCGATGCCGACGCCGATCAGCGCGGTCAGCAGCGGCAGTCCGGCCGCGATCAGCGAGCCGAAGGTGATGACGAGGACGACCGCGGCGATCGCGATGCCGATGACCTCGCTGGAACCCGTCTCGGGCGTCGCCTGGAGCGCGTCACCGCCGACCTCGACGGTCAGCCCCGAGTGCCGCGCGTCCTGGGCGGCGGACTTCAGGGCGTCCTTCGAGGCGTCCTTCAGCTCCATGCCGGAGACGTCGTAACGCACCGAGGCGTAGGCGATCGTCCCGTCCTTGCTCACGGCGTGGACCTTGAACGGGTCGGTGACGGAGGTGACCTCGGAACCGGTGCCGAGCACCTTGACGGCCTTCTCGACGGCCGCCTTGTTGTCCTTGTCCGCCATCTTCTCGCCGGCCGGCGCCTTGAAGACGACCCGTGCGGTCGCTCCGTCGGCGCTCATTCCGGGGAAGCGGCTCTCCAGCAGGTCGAAGGCCTTCTGCGCCTCGGTGCCGGGGATCGAGAAGGAGGACGATCCCGCGACGGGCGCGGAGGCGGCGCCGACACCGGCGAGGGTGAGCAGCGCCACCCATATCAGGGCGGCGAAATGCCGTCGCCGGAAGGCGAGTCGGCCGAGTTTGTAGAGGAATGTGGCCACGAGGGCGTACTCCCGGTCAGGTCGTGGAAGGGCAGGGGCTGGTGTGACCACCCGAGTGGGGGCAGGGGTGATCAGCCCGACGACGTGAGCGGCGCGTCAGGTGCGAGTGCGGAGTCCGGTGGCCGGGTACGGCCGCGGAGGTCCGCCGGGTGGGTCAGGGGCAGGAGGGGACGTCAGGCGCCGAGAGCGGGGAGGACCACGGCGTCGACATACGAATGCAGGAAGGCCTGCGTCGGCGGGAGTTCGTCGATCATGGTGCGGGCGGCGAAGGCGCCGATGAGCATGTGCATCACGTACTCGATCGCCGGGTTGTCCGCACGGATCTCACCCCGGTCGACACCGCGCCGGAGCACCCGGCGCAGTTCTTCCAGCTCCGGCTCGATCAGCCATTCCCGGAACGCCTTCAGCAGGTCCGGGTTCCCGTGTGCCGCCATGGCCAGACCCCGCATCAGCGCGGAGTCCTGTTCCATCTGGCAGTCGTCCTGGCGCAGGGCCAGTGCGTGGAAGTCGCCCCGCAGGCTCCCGGTGTCCATGTCGGAGAACTTCAGCGGCTTCTGGTGCCGCAGCGCTTTCACGACGAGCTCGGCCTTGCCGCCCCACTGGCGGTAGAGGGTGGCCTTGCTGGAACGGGTACGGGCCGCGACGGCGTCCATCGTGAGGGCGTCGTAGCCGACCTCCCGAAGCAGGTCGAGCACGGCCGTGTAGAGCTCGGCCTCACGCTCGGGCGTGATCCGACTGCGTCGCGCCGTTGCGGCTTCAGCCATCCCACTCACCTCTCCCGCTTCGAACGACACGGATTCGTATGCCCTGAAGATACCCCCCGACGCCAGCGAAACGAAACCGTTTCGTACGTGTGCTGGGTCACGCCGGAGCCGCGGCCGGGCGGACGGGACCGGGAGGCCGGGAAAACCTGGCCGGGCGGGGCCGGGGCCGGGGTTCGATGAGGCCAGGGTCACACGCGGGGCGCGTACGTTCCCGCGACGCGCCCCATGCGCACCTCCCGTATCCCCATCCGCTCCCCCGTCCCACAACGCGCCCCCCGTGCCACGAGTTGCCGGGGTCACTCCAGCGGAAAAGCATGGGGAGGTGAGCCACGAGTACGAGAACGCGACGACGGACGAGAACTCCCCCGGCTATCTGCGCTTCCCGCATCTGAGCGGCGACCGGCTGTGCTTCGTCACCGAGGACGACCTGTGGCTGGCCCCGCTCGACGGCCGCGGACGCGCCTGGCGGCTCACCGTCGACCGCACCAAGGTCGGCCACCCCCGCTTCTCCCCCGACGGCCGGCGGATCGCGTACACGAGCTGGCGCAGCCTCGTCCCGGAGATCCACGTGGCCCCTGTGGAGGGCGGACCGGGCCGCAGGCTCACCTACTGGGGCAGCGCCGACACCCAGGTGTGCGGCTGGTCCCCCGAGGGCGACATCCTCGCCGTCGCCTCGCACGGCCAGCCCTTCTCCTACTTCACCTGGGCCTACGCCGTCCCCACCGACGGCGACCCCGGCCGCAAGCAGCCCTGGGGCCCGGTCTCGGACATCGGCGTCGCCGACATCGACGGCGAGCGCAGGACCCTGCTGCTCACCGGCACCCCACCGCACGAGCCGGCCGCCTGGAAGCGCTACCGGGGCGGCGCCATGGGCCGCATCTGGCTGCACGGCCGGCAACTGGTCGCCGAGCTCGGCGGCCACCTCGCCTGCCCGATGTTCGCCGGCGGGCGGATCGCCTTCCTCTCCGACCACGAGGGCGTCGGGAACCTCTACTCGTGCTCGTACGACGGCTCCGACCTGCGCCGCCACACCGACCACGACGCCTTCTACGCCCGGCACGCCTCCTCGGACGGCACCCGGGTCGTCTACCAGTGCGCGGGCGACCTGTGGATCGTCGACGACCTGTCCCCCGAGTCGGTCCCCCGCCGCCTCGACGTGGTGCTCGGCGGTCCGCGCGCGGGACGGCGCTCCTACCCGGTGCCGGCCGCCCAGCACGTGGACAGCATCTCCGTGGACGAGACGGGCCGGGCGAGCGCCGTCGTCGTGCGCGGCAGCCTTTACTGGCTCACCCACCGCGACGGCCCCGCGCGCACCATCTCGGACACCCCGGGCGTACGCGTCCGGCTTCCGGAGATGCTCGGCTCGGGCGGCCAGGTCGCCTACGTCACCGACGCGGACGGCGAGGACGCCGTCGAGATCGCCTACCTCCCGCGCGCGACCGGCGCCCGCGAGCCGCGCCGCCTCGCCTCCGGCCGTCTCGGCCGCGTACAGGAACTGGTGTCGGACCCCCAGGGCGAACGCCTCGCCATCGCCTCGAACGACGGGCGGCTGCTGCTGCTCGACGCCACGGAGGAGCCCGACGCGACGGACGGGCTCGACGAGCTGGGGGGTACGGGGGAGACGGAGGATGCGGAGGATGTGGAGGAGGCCGGGGACGGGGCCGAGGCCGGGGACGGGGCGGGGTCCGGGGACGGGGCGGGGTCCGGGGGCGACGGCGCGGGCCCGGACGGCGACGGGGACGCGAGCGGCGGCGGGAACGCGGGCCAAGAGGCCGACGAGGGCGAAGGGGCGGCCGACGGCGAATCGGCCGATGGGAGCGGTGGGGCCGGGGAATCCGGAGGGGTCGCGCAGCCCGGGCCCGGGGAGGTCGTCGAGCTCATCCAGTCCATCAACGGACCGGTGACGGACCTCGCCTTCTCCCCGGACGGGGCCTGGCTGACCTGGTCGCACCCCGGGATCGGCCGCTCCCTGCGGCAGATCAAGATGGCGCGCATAAAGGACCGGCTGATCGTCGACGTCACCAACGGCCGCTTCGAGGACGAGAACCCGGTGTTCACCCGGGACGGCCGCTATCTCGCGTTCCTGTCCTGGCGCGGCTTCGACCCCGTGTACGACGTGCACACCGGCGACCTGTCCTTCCCCCTGGGCTGCCGTCCCTACCTCGTCCCCCTGTCCTCCGCCACCCCCTCCCCGTTCGCGCTGAACCCCGACGGGCGGCCCGTCGCCGGAGGCCTCGACCCGGTCGAGGACGGCTCCGGCGACGGCAGCGCCACGACCGTCGAACTCGAAGGCCTGGAGAGCCGGGTGACCCCCTTCCCGGTCACGGCCTCCAAGTACTCGGCGCTGCAACCGGTCTCGGGCGGCGGTCTGGTCTGGCTGCGCTGGCCGATCTCCGGCGCCCTGGGCGAGACGTTCGCCAACCCGGACGACACGACCGGCCGTCCGACCCTGGAGTTCTTCAACATCACCAAGGGGAAGAAGTCCGAACTCGTCGACCATCTCGACTGGTTCGCGGTGAGCGGCGACGGGTCCCGGCTGGTCGTCGTCGACGAGGGCGACCTGCGTGCCGTGCCGTCCACCGAGTCCGGCGACAGCGACTCCACCGTCTGGATCGATCTGCGCCGCATCCTGCACGAGGTGGACCCGTGCGCCGAGTGGCGCCAGGCCTACGCGGAGGCCGGCCGCATCATCCGCGCCTACTACTGGGACCCGAACATGTGCGGCATCGACTGGGCCGCGATCCTGGAGCAGTACCGCCCCCTGGTCGAACGGGTCTCCTCCCCGGACGAGTTCGCGGACCTGCTGCGCGAGGTGCTCGGCGAACTGGGCACCTCGCATGCGTACGTGAGCCCGGCGCGCCGCAACGAGGGCCCGTCCCACTACCAACGCTGGCAGGGCCTGCTCGGCGCCAACTTCGTCTGCCGTGACGGCAGTTGGATGGTGAAGCGGATCCTGCCCGGCGACTCGTCCGACTCCAAGGCGCGTTCACCGCTGGCCGGCACCGGCATCCGCGAGGGAGCGGTCCTCACCCATGTCGACGGACGGCCCGTGGATCCGGTCACCGGGCCGTATCCGCTGCTCGCGGGCGCGGGCGGGACGACCGTGGAGCTGACCTTCACCCCGGCGGAGGGCGAGGGGCGCTCCCGCCGGGTGGCCGTGGTCCCGCTGATCGACGAACGCCCCCTGCGCTACCAGGACTGGGTGGCCAAACGCCGCCAGGTGGTGCGGGAGTTGAGCGGCGGACACTGCGGCTATCTGCACATCCCGGACATGGGCGGCTCGGGCTGGGCCCAGTTCAACCGCGACCTGCGGATGGAGGTCTCGCGCCCCGCCCTCATCGTCGACGTACGCGGCAACGCGGGCGGCCACATCAGCGAGCTGGTCGTCGAGAAGCTGACCCGCACGATCCTCGGCTGGGACCTCACGCGCGACGCCCAGCCGGTGTCGTACGCCTCCAACGCCCCGCGCGGGCCGGTGGTCGCCCTGGCCGACGAGGCCACCTCCTCCGACGGCGACATGATCACCGCCGCCTTCAAGCTGCTGGAGCTGGGACCGGTCGTGGGGCAGCGCACCTGGGGCGGCGTGGTCGGCATGACCGGCCGGCACCGCCTCGGCGACGGCACGGTCATCACGGTGCCCATGAACGCCGCCTGGTTCGACGCGTACGGCTGGTCCGTCGAGAACCACGGCGTCACCCCGGACCTGGAGATCCTGCGCACCCCGCTCGACTGGGCCGAGGGCCGGCACGCCCAGCTGGACGACGCCGTCCAGCTCTCCCTCGACCTGCTGCGCACCCACCCCGCGGCCTCCCCGCCCGACCACTCGGACGTGCCCGACAGAAGAAGGCCGAAGCTGCCCCCGAGAACGAACTGACCCCGGCGGCACCGGGGTTGGCGGGCCGGGGTCCGAGGTGCGTGAGGGGGGCCCGGCGCGTGAGGGGGGCCGGGGGGTACCGGGGCACAAGGACGGGGCGCCCTCCGCGCGGAGGGCGCCCCGTTCAGGACAGCGGGTGCTTCGGTCAGGCGTCGTAGTCCTGGTCGAAGCGGTCCTGGGCCTCACGCTGAGAGCGCTCCGCCTCCGGCATCGCGTGGTCGCGGCCGGCCGGGGCGCGACGGCTCGCCTCGTCCTGGCGGCCCTCGGGACGCGTCTTCTTCTTGCCAGTCTGCTGCTGCTTCATGCGCTCGGCCTTGTCCTTGAACTGGTCCTGCATGCTCATGGGATTCACTCCTGTTGCGGGTGAGGGATTCGGCCCCGACCTCCCTTGTGGACAAGGGCGGTTGTGCGGGCCTCGACCAGATTGACACGCACGGACAGAGCACGCATTTCGGTCGGTCACTCACCGTGAGAAGCGCCGGTGGGACGCACCGGAAGGCTCCTCCGACGCCGGTCCCGGCCGCCCCTCGGTCCCTCACGGAGCAGGCGGCACCCCTCGTCCCCTCATGGAGCCGGCGAGGTCCGCTCCTGTTCGTCGGCCGCCCCGCCCGCCCCGACAAGACCGGTCCGCACACCGCCGAGGCGCGGTTCGAACCGCCGCATCTCGCGCTGCCCGACCGACCCGATGATCCCCGGCAGGTACCCCCGGATCCCCTGCATCCCGCGCAGCCACCCCTGCGCGTACACATGGACGGAGCGGCGCTCGATCCCGGCCACGATCCGGTCGACGGCCGGTCCCAGCGGATACGTCTTGTTCGACGGCCACGGCAGCCGCTGCCGCAGCTCCCGCATCACCTCGTCCTGATCGGCCCCCCGCACCATGTCCGTGTCGGTCCAGGACAGATAGCCGACACCGACCCGCACGCCCTTGTGGCCGACCTCGGCGCGCAGGCAGTGCGCGAAGGCCTCCACACCGGACTTGGAGGCGCAGTAGGCCGACATCATCGGGGCGGGGGTGATGGCGGCCAGCGACGCGATCTGGAGCAGATAGCCCCGGCTCGCCGTCAGCGCGGGCAGGAACGCCCGTGCGGTGACCGCCGATCCGATGAGGTTCACCTCGATCACCCGGCGCCAGGCGACCGGGTCGGAGTCGGCGAACGGCCCGCCGCTGGCGACACCGGCGTTCGCGACGACGACGTCCACCTTCCCGAACCGTTCCTCGACCTCCCGGGCGACCCGCGCCATGGCCTCGTGGTCGGTGACGTCGGCGTACCAGTGGCCGCTCTCGCCGCGCAGCCCCTCCGAGACCCGTTTCAGCTCGTCGGCCTCCAGTCCGACCAGCGCGACCTTCGCCCCCCTCGCGGAGAGCTTGCGGGCGAGGAGCTCGCCGACACCGCGTGCGGCCCCCGTGACGACGGCGACCTGCCCTTCCAGGCTGACCCTGCTCATGCGCCCTCCTTGATCTCTGCGACCGGCTCGGCTTCCGCGGCCCTGACCGCGTACGTGGCGACGAGTTCCCGGATCCTGGCGGTGACCAGTTCCGGCGCCTCCACCGGTGTCATGTGCCCGAGGCCCGGCAGTTCGGTGCTGCCGACGCAGTTCGGCAGCGCCGCCACCAGGGCCCGGGCGTGCACGACCGGTGTCATACGGTCCACACTGCCCGCGACGACCGCGGTCGGCACCCTCAACTCCCGCACTCCCGCGTCGAGATCGAGCGAGGCGAGCACGGCCGACCAGGCGTGGCGCACACCCCGCGGACAGGCGTGCACGATCCGCGCGCACGCCTCCACCATGGCGGGGGACGAACCGGGGCCCATCGTCGCGTACTTGAGGATCCGGCGGGCGACGGGCGTGACGGGCCCGAGCGGCGCGCGCGAGCCGAGCACGGCGCCGGTGAGGCGCGTCCGGAGCCGGCCGGCGCGCCAGGGCAGCACCCGCGACTCCTCGACCAGTCGCGTGCTTCCCGTGCTGCACAGCAGCGCCGCCGCGGCGTGCTCCTGGAACCGTGGCCGAGCCGAGGCCGCCATCAGCGTCATCCCGCCCATGGAGTGGCCCGCGAGCACCGCCTTCTCGCCCGGCGCGAGGGTCGCCGCGAGCACCGCCTCCAGATCGTCGGCGAGCGCCTCGGTGCTGTACCTCTGGCTCGCGGGACTGCGTCCGTGGCCCCGCTGGTCGTAGGCGATGACCCGGTGGTCGGCGGCGAGGTCCCGGATCTGGGCCGCCCAGAAGGCGGTCGAGCAGGTCCAGCCGTGCGCCAGGACGACCGCCGGCGCGCCCTCGGGGCCGTGCACCTCGACATGCAGCCGGGAACCGTCGGCGGAGTGCGCGGTCAGTTCCCGCGCCGGCACGGGGGGCGCGTACGCCCCGGGCGCCTCGTACGTCGGTCGGCTCACGCTCCCGCCTCCACCTTCTTCTTGCGGGTGTCCTTCGTGCGCGGCTCGGGCGGGGCCTCCGACGCGTCGGGTGCGGGCCCTCCGGCACGCAGCACGTCGTACTCGCCGAGGTCGACGCGGCGCGTGGCACCCCGGAACTCGGTCGTCGTGCCGGGCCACACGGTCGTGTTGACGCCGTTGGCGTCCAGGTACCAGCTGGTGCAGCCGCCGGTGTTCCACACCGTGCGCTTCATGCGCTCCTGGACCCGGTGGTTCCAGGCGTCGACGGCCGCGGGGCGGGCGTCGAGCGCCACCCGGCCGCCGAGGACGTCCAGCTGCCGCACGAAGTCCGCCATGTAGTTCAGCTGGGACTCGATCATCAGGATCATCGAGGAGTTCCCGAGTCCGGTGTTCGGTCCGATGATCGTCATCCAGTTGGGGAAACCGGCCGCGGTGGCTCCGCGCAGCGACTTCATGCCGGTCTCCCAGGCCTGCGCGAGCGTCCTGCCGTCCGCGCCGACGACCCGGTCGGCGATCGGCATGTCGGTGACGTGGAAGCCGGTCCCGAAGACGATCACGTCGGCCTCGGCGCGGGTGCCGTCGGCGGCGACGAGCGTGGAGCCGTCGATCTCGGCGAGCCCGGAGGCCACCACGTCCACATTGGGCTGCGTGAGCGCCGGGTAGTAGGCGTTCGACAGCAGGATGCGCTTGCAGCCGATCCGGTAGTCGGGGGTCAGCTTCGCGCGCAGCTCCGGGTCCTTGACGGCCCGCGCGATGTTCCGCTTGGCCAGCCGTTCGACCAGGCCGAGTTCGTCGGGCCGCTTGGTGAACGCCTGCACCTGGAGTTCCCGGATGCCCCAGAGCAGTCCCCGCCTGGCCTGCGCGGTGAACGGCAGCTGCCGGTGCAGCCACCGTTCGGCGCCGCTGATGGCGCGGTCGACCCGGGGCATCACCCACGGCGGGGTGCGCTGGAACAGGGTCAGCCGGGCGACGTCCGGCTGGATCGCGGGCACGATCTGGATCGCGGAGGCCCCGGTGCCGATCATGGCCACGCGCTTGCCGCGCAGGTCGTGGTCGTGGTCCCAGCGGGCCGAGTGGAACACCTTGCCGGTGAAGGTCTCGATCCCCGGGACCGCGGGGATCTTGGGGTCGGAGAGCGGCCCGGTCGCGGAGACCACGACGTCCGCCGTCAGGAACCCCGCGCTCGTCTCGATCCGCCAGTGGAGCTTCTCGGTGTCCCAGGTCATCCTCGTGACCTCGGAGTCGAACCGCAGATGGGGGCGGAGCCGGAAGACGTCGGCCACGTGCTCCAGGTACGGGCGGATGTGCTCCTGCCCGGAGAAGGTGCGCGGCCATTCGGGGTTGGGCGCGAACGAGAACGAGTACAGGTGTGAGGGGACGTCGCAGGCGCACCCGGGATAGCTGTTGTCGCGCCAGGTGCCGCCGACGGCGCCGGCCCGTTCCAGGACCACGAAGTCGGTGATCCCCTCGCGGCGCAGCCGTACGGCCGCTCCCAGCCCGCCGAACCCGGATCCGATCACCGCCACCCGTACATGCTCGTGCTCGGTCATCCCGACGCCTCCCTGCTCCGCACGATCCTGCCAGTGAACACTGGCACAATCGGGAGGGTAGAGCAGCCCGGTACTCATGGGTAGGGGTCGCGACCGGGAAAGTTACCCGGGGTACGACGTAGGGTGCGGAGGTGGCCGAGGGATCAGGAAAGCGCGGCGCGGAGACGCGGAAGTCCGGCAGCCGTCGCGAGTACCGCATGGAGGAACTGGCCGAGGAGGCCGGGATCACCGTGCGCACCCTGCGCTTCTACCGGGAACGCAAACTCATACCGCCGCCCCGGCGCGAGGGCCGTATCGCCTGGTACGACGACACCCACCTGGCCCGGCTGCGCACCATCTCGGCCCTGCTGGAGCGCGGCCACACCCTGAACGGCATCGCGGAACTCGCCGAGGCCTTCGACCACGGCCGTGACGTCGGCGAACTGCTCGGCCTCGGGGAGCCCACCGAGGAGACCCCGGTCCGCCTCTCCCCCGAGGAACTGGCGGACGTCTTCGCCGGCCAGGCGACCGGGGAGAACCTCGCCGCGGCGCTCGACCTCGGCTATCTCGGCACGGACGGCGGCGAGATCGTGCACGTCAGCCGCCGTCTGCTCGACGTGTCGGCCGCCCTGGTCCGCGAGGGCATCCCGCTCGCGAACGTCCTGACGGCGGCCCGCCGCGTACGCGAGCACACCGAGGCCCTGGCCGAACTGTTCACCACCCTGGTCCTCACCGGCGACCGCACCCACGAGGACCTCCAACGCCTGCGCCCCCTGGCGAAGAGCGTGGTCGAAGCGGAGCTCTCCCTCTCCCTGGACCGCCGCCTACGGGACCGCCGGGCCCCGCGGAACGGCCCGGACACCCGTCCCGGGGACCGGGACGAGGCCGCTCAGAGCTCGTAGACCACCGTGACCGGCGCATGGTCGGACCAGCGCTCCTCATGGGTCGCCGCGCGCTCCACGAAGCCCTTGACGGCCTTGCCGGCGAGCCCGGGCGTGGCGACCTGAAGGTCGATTCTCCAACCGGAATCGTTGTCGAAGGCCCGCCCGCGGTACGACCACCAGGTGTAAGGGCCCTCGGCGTCCGGGTGCAGGGCTCGTACGACGTCGACGTAGCCGCCGTCCCCGGTGTCGAGGACGCGGCCGAGCCAGTCCCGTTCCTCGGGCAGGAAGCCGGAGTTCTTCCGGTTGGCGCGCCAGTTCTTCAGGTCGGCCTCCTGGTGGGCGATGTTCCAGTCGCCGCAGACGACGACCTCGCGCCCGTCGGCCGCGGCCCGCTCCCTCAGCCCCTTGAGGTGGGTGAGGAACTCGTCCATGAACCGGACCTTCTCGTCCTGCCGTTCGGTCCCGACCTCGCCCGAGGGCAGATAGAGGCTCGCGACGGTGACACCGGGCAGGTCCGCCTCGACGTACCGCCCGCTGGAGTCGAACTCCTCGGACCCGAAGCCGATCCGGACGCGGTCGGGCTCCCGGCGTGTGTAGAGGGACACACCCGCGCGGCCCTTGGCGGCGGCGGGGGCGTGCACGACGTACCAGCCCTCGGGGGCCCGCACCTCCTCCGGAAGCTGCCCGGGCTCCGCCCGCACCTCCTGGAGGCACAGCACGTCCGCGGAGGTCTCCGCGAGCCACTCCACGAAGCCCTTCTTCGCGGCGGCCCTGAGCCCGTTCACATTCACCGAGGTCACAGTCAGCACCCGGGCACGATACTTAATCCCTACGGCCGTCCAGAAGTCGATCTCCCTCGGCGCGGCCGACCGCGGACACCGTCCGCTCTTCCTTTTCAGCTATCGCATAGATGTACGGTATTACGCATGAATTTCCGCCCGGTCACCTTCGACCATCCCGACGCCGTGAAACTCAATGATCAGGTTCAGGCCGAATACGCCGAGCGTTACGGCGACGACGGCGACGCCACGCATCTGGACGCTCGGATGTTCGTCCCGCCGCTCGGGCTCTATCTGATCGCGTACGACGAGCGGGACCGTCCGGTCGCCACGGGCGGCTGGCGCACCCAGGAGGAGAACGACGAGGGCTACTCGGACGGAGACGCCGAGCTCAAGCGCATGTACGTGATCCCCGAGACCCGCGGTCTCGGTCTCGCCCGGCGCATCCTGGCCGCCCTGGAGGAGGACGCCCGCACCGCCGGCCGGACCCGCATGGTCCTGGAGACGGGTTCCAAGCAGCCCGAGGCGGTGGCCCTGTACGCGTCCAGTGGCTACGAGCCGTGCCCGAAATTCGGCTACTACCGCTTCCACGAACTGAGCCTCTGCTACGCCAAGGCCCTCTAGTCATCGGGGCGGTGTTCATCCGGCACGGCCCCGGCGGACCGAGCGCCCGGAGGCCGACCCGATGTCCACGACCCGAACCGTTCCGCACACGCCCTTCCCGTCCGTACGGGCCGCGACGACGGCGGTGGCCGGGCTGGCCGCCGCCGCGCTGGCCCTGACCGGCTGCACCGGCGGCGGGCACGGCTCCACCCCGCCCTCCCCGCCCGTCCACCGTTCGCCGTCGGCCGCGGCGGCTCCCGCGCAGGAGTCGCCGGCCTCCGACCGCACCCGGGACCTGCCCGGCGAGTCGGTCACCGAGGCTCCGGACCTATCCGGTATCAAGGTCGTCGCACGGGCCGTGAACGCCCACGGCAGCGCGGAGATCGACGTGCCCGGCGGAATCGGTCCCGGACCTCTGTCGATCGCCGTGAACTGCGAGGGCGGGGGAACACTGAAGGTCTCCGTGGATGCGACCGCGCTGAGCTTCCCGGTCCACTGCACCGCGGGAAAGGTCGCCGGCGTCCTCAATCGCATGGACCGGCCCCACGGCACCCGCCACGCCCACGCGACGGTGACCGTCACGGCCCCGACCGGGGTCCGCTGGTCCCTGGCCGTCGGGCGCTGACCGAAGCACCGCCAGGCGCGGTGCCACCGGCGGGAGTTGCCGCCGGTCTCCGGACATGGCAAGAGGCCCGCTCCCACGGATGGGAACGGGCCTCTTTGCTGCGGTGGACCTGTGGGGATTTGAACCCCAGACCCCCTCGATGCGAACGAGGTGCGCTACCAGACTGCGCCACAGGCCCTTGCAACGAGTGAAACTCTAGCATCCCGATCGAGGTGCTCGGTAATCCGTTCCTGCCTGGTCAGCCGGACGGCCCCGGACCCCCGTCGCCGCACCCGTCACTCGTTGGCCGCGCGCGGCCGTTCGCCGTCCTCGTACTGGTCGAACAGCGGCGTGCGGCCGCGCTCGCGGGCCCGCCGGGCGGACGCGGCCCGCCGGGCGTCGCTGCGCGGATCGTCCGCCGCCCCGGCGCCGTCGGGGTCCTCGGCGAGGTCCTGGCCGGCCTGCTCCGCCTCGGGCGCGGTCGGCTCGGCCGCGCTGGAGCGCGCGGAGCTCCACGCGTCCGGAGCGCCCAGGTCCACGCTGGACGTCGCCCGGGGCGCGACCGGCGCGGTCACATAGGTCGGCAGCGGAACCGGCACCGGGTCCCAGCTGTCCCCCTGGGCGGGCGCGCACTGGCGCTCACGCTGCTGGTCGACCCACTCGGCGTGGTCGGTCTGCTCGACCAGGGCGCGCCGGTCCGCGGCGAGCGCGAGCAGGCCGGGGTCGGTGTCGGGGACCGCGCCCTCCTCCGGTTCGTCCGCCACGGGGTCGACGGACGGCCGACGGCGGGGCTGGCGCTCGCGGAGCCGCTGCGCCGCGGCCTCGGCCCGGCGGCGGTCCATGGTGTAGGTGAAGCGCCGCCGCTCCTGGGCCCGCAGATGCACGATGTACGAGCTCAGCATGACCGCGGGCACCGCGGGCGCCCACAGGAACGTGAGCCCGCCGACCGCCGCCACGACCGCGCCGAGGGTGAAGGCGAGGAACAGCAGGACCGTCGTACGCCGACGGCGCGCGAGGACCTTCGTGCGCCGGGCCCGCGCCGCGGCCTCCGCCGAGACCGCCCGGCGCGCGCCGGCCGCGGCCGCAGAGGCCTGCTGGGCCCCGGACTTGGCCGGAGGTCTCGGCACGGACGCACCCGGCTGGTGCGGTGCGGACGCGCTCGGCTGGTGCGGTACGGACCGGGCGCCGCCCGAGGTCTCGTACGCTCCGCTCTCCTTGCCGGCCGGACGCGCGCCCGGCTCCTGTTCCGCCTGGGCGGGTTCCGGCACCTGCACTCGTTCCTGTACGTGGGGACGGTGCCGGTCCGTCGCCTGGGGCCGGGCCGGGGACACGGCGAAGGCCCGGACGTCCACCGAATCGGTGACGTCGTCCGGGTCGGCGCTGGGCTCCTCCTCCTCGGTGGAGCGTGCGCGCAGGTCCTTGGCGTATCGACGCTCCATGCCCGCCCGTCCGGACAGCAGCCGGATGGCGGTGCTGAAGCGTTCCGTCGGACGGGCCTCGTTCAGCTCGTCCTGCCTACGGAGCCACATCGGCACCAAGTAGGCGGCCCAGGCCCCGACAATGACTGCGTAGATGAGGCCGCTGCTGCTCACGCCTCACACGGTAGAGGGGTTTGTGTGAGGCCATCTGCCAATTGAGCCGGTGTGTCGCACGATCCGGCTGATATTTCGACCTTTTTTTGTGACCGATGCGATCAGCAGGCCACCGCGAGGGCGAATTTAATGTCCTGACACGATCGCCCGCCGATCATTTTCGAACACCTATTTCATTTTCCGGTACTGCCGGACGCGCCCGGGTTCTGCCGGCCGGCTCCTTCCGGTCCCACCTGGTCCGAGCCCGCCCGGTCCGGCCCCCCGTACCCCGGACGGCCCTGCGCCGAGCGCTTCCGCCGCCAGCGGGCGAGCAGCCCCTCGGGCACTTCCTCGGCGGTGAGCGCGAAGACGAGATGGTCCCGCCAGGCACCGTCGATGTGGAGATAGCGCGGGCGCAGCCCTTCCTCCCGGAATCCGAGTTTCTCCACGACCCTGCGACTGGGTCCGTTCTCGGGGCGAATGCAGACTTCGATGCGGTGCAGTCCGACGGTGCGGAAGCAGTGGTCGCTCACGAGCGCCACGGCCGTCGGCATCACGCCGCGGCCCGCGACCGACTGGTCCACCCAGTAGCCGATGTGGCCGGAGCACATCGAGCCCCAGGTGATCCCGGCCACCGTGAGCTGGCCGACGAGCCGCCCCTGGTACTCGATCACGAAGGGCAGCATCCGGCCCGCGTTGGCCTCGGCACGCAGATGGCGGACCATCTGCCGGTACGTCGGCCGGTGCGCGATCGGGCCGCTGGGCGTGGGCGGCGGGATGGTCGCCTCCCAGGGCCGCAGCCAGTCGCGGTTGCGCCGGTTCACCTCGCGCCAGGCCCGCTGGTCGCGCAGCCTTATCGGCCGGAGGACGACATCGCCGTCCACCAGCTCGACCGGCCAGGAAGGGCTGTTCAGCTCGCACCTCCACTGCCGTCGGGTCTGTGGTGGTCGCCGCCGCGGATCTGGTCGACGGCGTGGATCAGGAGGGGGTCCAGAACGGCGAGGCCGTCCCTGACCCCGCCGGCGGAGCCCGGCAGGTTGACGATCAGCGTCCCCCGGGCGACTCCGGCGAGTCCTCGCGAGAGCGCGGCGGTGGGCACCTTGTCCCTGCCGAACGCCCTGATGGCCTCGGGGATTCCGGGGATCTCGCGGTCGAGCACGCGCAGGGTCGCCTCGGGGGTGCGGTCGGTGGGAGAGATCCCCGTGCCGCCGGTGGTGACGATGACGTCGTAGCCCGCCTCGATCCCGGCGCGCAGGGCCTCCTCGACGGGGTCCCCGTCGGGCACGACCCACGGCCCGTCGACGGCGAAGCCGGACTCCACGAGGCCCGCGGCGACCAGGGGGCCGCCCTTGTCCTCGTAGACGCCGGCCGCGGCGCGGTTGGAGGCGGTGACGACGAGCGCGCTGTAGTCCGCCGGGAGGGCCCCGCCGATGACGGTGGCGTCGCTCATGTCCGGCTCCAGTCGCCCGATTTCCCGCCCGTCTTCTCTTCCACCCGTACGTCCGTGATGACCGCTCCCTTGTCGACGGCCTTGACCATGTCGATCACGGTCAGGGCCGCCACGCTGACCGCGGTGAGGGCCTCCATCTCGACGCCCGTGCGGTCGGTGGTCTTCACGGTGGCGAGGATCTCGACGGCGTCGTCCGCGACCGACAGGTCAATCTTGACACCGGACACCGACAACGGGTGGCACAGCGGGATCAGGTCCGGTGTGCGCTTGGCTCCCATGATCCCGGCGATGCGGGCGGTGGCGAGGGCGTCGCCCTTGGGGACGCCCTCGCCGCGCAGCAGCTCCACGACGCGGGGTGAGACGAGGACCCGGCCGCTCGCGCGCGCGGTGCGGGCGGTCACGTCCTTGCCGGACACGTCGACCATGCGGGCGGCCCCGGCCTCGTCGATGTGCGTCAGCCGGCTCTGCACTGAGGGTCCGGAGGTCTCCCCCCGGGACGGAACAGTCATGCGTGGGCGCTCCCGGTCGGGGCCCGTCGCGGTGCGGCGCGTGGGCCTGGTGTGCGCGACACGTTACCGCCCGCCCGACCGGCGCCACGCAGCCGTCAGGGGCCGGGCGCCCCCGGTGCGACCTGCGGTGGGGTCCGCGGCGGGCGCCGGGTGGGCCGGCCTCGGGTGCGGGGCGGTCCACCCGGCGGTGCCGGGCGGGCCCCTGCGGGTCAGCCGAGGAGCACGACCTCGACCTCGGTGCCGGGCTCGACGGAGGTGTCCTGCTCGGGGACGACGATCAGCGCGTCGGCGTGCGCGAGGGCGGCGACCAGGTGGGATCCGGCACCGCCGACGGGTGTCACGGTGCCGTCCGCGTACGTCCCGCGCAGGAACTGGCGGCGGCCCTTCGGCGAGGTCAGCGCCTTGCCGGCGGAGAGCTTCGCCCTGGTCGTGGGCCGGTGGACGTCCGTGAGTCCCATCAGGGTGCGGATGGCGGGGCGGACGAAGAGCTCGAAGGAGACGTACGACGAGACGGGGTTGCCGGGGAGCGCGAGCAGCGGTGTGTGGTCGGGGCCGATGGAGCCGAAGCCCTGGGGTTTGCCGGGCTGCATGGCGAGGGTGCGGAAGTCGATGCCGCCGCCCTCCTCGTCCTCGTCGGCGACCGAGGACAGTGCCTCCTTGACGACGTCGTAGGCGCCGACGCTGACGCCGCCGGTCGTCACCACCAGGTCCGCGCGGACGAGCTGGTCCTCGATGGTCGAGCGGAGGGTCTCGGCGTCGTCGGCGACGGCGCCGACGCGGTAGGCGATGGCTCCGGCGTCGCGGGCGGCGGCGCACAGGGCGAAGCTGTTGGAGTCGTAGATCTGGCCGGTGCCCAACTCCTCGTCGGGCTGGACGAGTTCGCTGCCGGTGGACAGGACGACCACGCGCGGGCGGGGGCGCACCCGCACGGTGCCACGGCCGATCGCGGCGAGCAGGCCGATCTGGGGCGGGCCGAGGACGGTGCCGGCTTCGAGGGCGCGGTCGCCCGCCTTCACGTCGCTGCCCCTGGCGCGGACGTGCGCGCGTGCCTCGGCCTGGCGGTGCACGTGGACCTGTCCGTAGGAGCCCTCGGGGGACGCGCTGTGGGCGCGCATCCCGGAGACGGGTCCCTCGCCGAGGCCGCCGTCCGTCCACTCGACGGGGACGACGGCTTCGGCGCCGGGCGGCAGCGGGGCGCCGGTCATGATGCGGGCGGCCTGGCCGGGGCCCACGTAGGGCTGTTCGGCCTGGCCGGCCGCGACGTCGCCGACGACCGTCAGGACCGCCGGGAACTCCTCGCTCGCGCCCGCCACGTCCGCGACCCGCACCGCGTACCCGTCCATCGAGCTGTTGTCGAACGGCGGCAGGGAGACCGGCACCGTGACGTCCTCCAGCAGGACGCAGCCCTGGGCGTCGAGGAGTTGGAGCTCGATGGGTTCGAGGGGACGGACGGTGCCGAGGATGTCCTCCAGGTGGTCGTCCACCGACCAGAGGTGATCCTGGCCGGTGGTGCGGGTCGCGGCGCTGCTCAAAGTCCCTACATCTCCTCGGCTACGTAACTGCGGAGCCAGGTCCGGAAGTCCGGGCCCAGGTCTTCACGTTCGCATGCGAGTCTGACAATGGCACGCAGGTAGTCGCCCCGGTCCCCGGTGTCATAGCGGCGGCCCTTGAAGACGACGCCGTGCACGGGGCCGCCGACCTTCTCGTCCGCGGCGAGCTGCTGGAGGGCGTCGGTGAGCTGGATCTCGCCGCCGCGGCCCGGCTCGGTCGTGCGCAGTATGTCGAAGACGTGCGGGTCGAGGACGTACCGTCCGATGACGGCGTAACTGCTGGGCGCGTCCGCCGGGTCGGGCTTCTCGACCAGGCCGGTCACCTTGACCAGGTCGCCCTCGCCGGTGGCCTCGACGGCGGCGCATCCGTAGAGGTGGAT